>DATKFM010000114.1:0-14365 GCA_035544395.1 Verrucomicrobiia bacterium | reverse complement strand
CCAATCCGACTCTGAGCCCGCTATCCCTTGCTGCCTTCAGCGGCCGTCCGCCCCTCACGTTCCCGCTGCTTCTCTTCCACCAGCCGTTCAAACTCTTCGAGATGCGCCGCCAGTTTCGCACCCTCGCAGCGCGGGCACCACAGCAGCTTCTTGCGGCGCAGGAACAGCACCTTGCGGCTGCTCTTGCATTTCTTGCAACCGGGCGCGCCGTCCCATGTATCGAAGTCGCCGAGCGTAAGCAATTCGCGCCGCCAGAACGGATGCGCCGCTGCCAGGCGCGCGATCTCCTCCGGTTCGAAATAGCGCGGCGTCAGGTCGAGTTTGCTTAGCCGCGGCAGGTCGGCCAGCGGGCCGAGATCGCCTTCAATGACCTTGGCCGACATGAGGTTCAGCCGCTCGAGCTTGGCGAGTGCCCGCAGCGGCGCCAGTGATGGCAGCCCCTGCGTCGTCCACACGCCGCCGGTCAGGAACAGCGTTTGCAGCTCCGTCAGCACCGCCAGCGGCGCCAGGGATTCGATGACGCCGAGATCGTTGAGTGAGAGTGTCGTGAGCCGCTTCAGCCGCTCGATCCCGTCGAGGCGCGTCAACTTCGGACATTGCCAGACCGTCAGCGTTTCCAGCGTCGCAAACCCGGCAAGGAACTGCAGGTCACTGGTATCCCCCTGGCGCACGCTTAGAGTGGTCAGCCGCGGCAAGCGGCAACCCGCCAGCACCGGCACGTGCCGGCGCGGCAACCGGTAGATCCGCAGTAGGTCCAGCGCTTCGAATTCCGGCAGTGCTGCGAGGTCCTTGGCCGTGCCGTCGACCCATAATTTCGTCAACCCGCGATCGACCCCCGCAAGCGACGCCAACGGTTGTTCGTCCTTAGGTATCTCGATCAAGTCCGTCCCTCCGCTTCAGCCCTGGTCTTGAGCAGCGAACATAGCAAAGTCCCAAGGAAATCGGGTCTGAGAGAAGAGGGGCTCAGCGTCAATTCGGCAGCCTGAGCTCGAACAGCGTGCCCGTTGCGGTGCTGGTGGCGAGGCGGATGTCGCCGCCATGGGCCCGCAGCAGGTCGCGGGCGATGGCGAGACCCAGGCCGGTGCCGCCGGGCCGGGCGGAGCCCGAGAAAGGCTGGAACAGCTTCTCCCGCGCCCGCGGCGGCAGGCCGGGCCCGTTGTCGCTGACCTGGATGGTGGCGCTGCCGTCGGCTTGGGTCGCCTTGACCGTGACCTCCGAGGCACCGGCCTGCACAGCGTTCTGGCCGAGATTGGCGAATACGCGGAAGAGCTGGTCGCGGTCGCCGCGCACCTCGATCTCCGCCGGCACCTCGTTGCGCCAGAGCGCTTCGCCGTTGGGCGGCGGCGGCAGCACGCTGCCGACTTCATCCACCAGGTCGCGCAGGCGGAAGCTGGTGCGGTTCATTGACGGCGCGCCCTCGCGCGCGAAGGCCAGCGTCTTGGTTGAGAGATCGATGGCGCGGTCGATGGAGGCGAGCAGCGTGGGGGTCAGGCGCTTCACCTCTGGATTGTCGCTGCCCGCAAGTCGGTCGGCGACCAATTGTGCGGTGGTCAGGATGTTGCGGAGATCGTGGCTGATCTTGGTCACGGCGATTCCGAGCGCGGCCAGCCTTGTCTGCTGTTGGAGGGAGTCGCGCACCTTGCCCTGCATGTCCGCCAGCTCGCGCTGGGCCACGCCGATCTCGTCGCGGCGGCCGGTGACTTCGACGGCGATAGACATGTCCTCGGGATGGTCGCGGAAGAACATCATGCTTTCGGTGAGGCGCCGCAGCGGCCGCACCATCAGCCATTGCAGCGACAGATAGACCAGCGCGGCCGTGACCAGCGATATGATCACCGACAGCACGAGGATGCGGCTGGAGTAGTCGATCAGCGCCGCGCGCATCGGCGCCTCGTCGATGACCACCTCAACGATCACCTGCGGATGCTTGGCCGAGGGGGCGACGACGCGCAGGATTCGATTCTTGGACTGCAACAATGTCTCGAAGGCGTCGCCGATCAGCATGAAGAAGCCGCGGTCGCGCAGGTCATAGCTGGCGTCGATCTGCGGCGGCGGTGCCGCGTCCAGCATGAGCTTGGAGCCATCGGGCCGCTTCAGGCCGATGACATAGGCGTCGGCCTGGAACAGCAGCTCCTTTGCCAAGTCCTCGCTGACCATGTTGTCGGGCGTGGCCATCAACGCCAGGATGGCCAGATGGCCGGCCTGGATGCGCTCCTCCAGATAGGTCACGCGGAACCGCCCAGCCGACGGCGCGAAGATCAGGATCTCACTGAGCATGATGAAGAACACGGTCAGCACCAGCAGCCGGGCCGACAGGCTCTGCAGCAGGCCGGGCATTCGCGGATGCAGTTGCGTGTTCTCGTCCATCGCCATGGGCGCTATCCGAGCAGGCGCAGGAATTTGATCAGGCGGCGGGTGCGTTCGCCGAACAGGCGCGGCGCGTAGAAATCGCCGGCGGCGCGCTTGCTTGTTTCGCCGCGTGTGGGATAGGGCGCAACGACTCCCGCAATTGCGCTGAGCTTCAGCCCCTGGGCAATGGCCAGGCACCAGACCTGAATCAACTCACCCGCCTGGGCCCCGACGATGGTGGCGCCGAGGACGCGGCCCTTCTTTGTGCTGATCACCTTGACGAAGCCGTCGCTGTCGCGCTCGGTCCGGGCGCGGTCGTTGCTGGCGAAGGGACTGATGGTGACAGTTATATCGAGGCCTTTCTGCCGCGCCGATGCTTCGGTCTCGCCGGCCTGGGCCAGCTCCGGGTCCGTATAGGTAACCCAGGGGATGGCCCCGGGTTTCATCGTCGCCGGCAGGCGGAACAAGGCGCGGCGGATGACGATGCTCGCGTGGTATCCCGCGGCATGGGTGAATTGCAGGCCGCCGATGACATCGCCGATGGCGAAAACACGGCGATTGCTGGTGCGCAAACCGGCATCGACGGTGATGCCCTGGGTTGTCGAGGCGATGCCCGCTTTCTCCAGTTCCAGGCCGGCGAAGTTCGGCCGCCGGCCGGCGGCGATCAGCAGATGGCTGCCGGTCACGATCTGCGGCCCGTTCTTGCCGTCGAGCGCCAGCGTGATGGCGCCTTCCGCCCCCACCGCATGCATGACCTTGGTGTCCTCGAGCAGGCGCACGCCTTCCGCCTTCAGGCGGTCGCGCACCAGGGCGGCTGCATCCGGATCGTCCTTCGGCAGCAGCCAGGACATCTCCACGATCGTCACCTCGGCGCCCAGGCGCCGGAAGGCCTGTGCCAGTTCGCAGCCGATGGGTCCGGCGCCGATGACCAGCAGATGCCGCGGCTGCTTCTTCAGGTCGAAGATGGTCTCGTTGGTGAAATAGGGCAGCTTGTCGAGGCCGGGCAGCGGCGGCACGAAGGGCGTCGAACCGGTGGCGATGACGAAGCGCCGGGCCCGGATGCGATAGTCGCCGGCGGCGATTTCCCGCGGCCCGGTGAAAGCGGCGGCGCCACGGATGACCGTCGCGCCCAGGCCTTGGAAGCGCTCCTGGGAATCGTGCGGCGCGATGGCGGCGATGACGCTCTGAACATGGGCATTCACGGCGGCGAAGTCGATCATCGGCGGCGGCAGCTTGACGCCGAAGCCGCCGGCCTGCCGCGCCGAATGGGCGGCATGGGCCGCGGCCAGCAGCGCCTTGGAGGGCACGCAGCCGAAATTCAGGCAGTCGCCGCCCATCTTCTGCGACTCGATCAGCACCGTTCCGGCTCCAAGCTGGCTGGCGCCCGCCGCCACGGACAGTCCCGCCGAGCCGGCGCCAATGACGCAGATATCCGCCCGCAGGATTTCAGTCATGACCGGCCTGCCTTCCTGCTGATGTAACGCTCATTGTCCCGGACGCCCGCGCCGTTGCCGCCACTTTCGGTGGGCGACCGGCAGGAGCGCCAGCAGGGCCAGGCCGATCAATGCGATTAACACTTGTGGGGTCAGAATATTCTCCAGGCTGCAGGTGCCGCCGCCGTCGAACACGCTGCCCAGACCGGCGCCGACGCTGGCGAAGACGAAACTGCCGGGGATGATGCCGATCAGCGTCGCCAGCACATAGTGGCGCAAGGAAACGCCAAGAAAAGCCGGAACCAGATTTACCACGAAGAAGGGAAACACCGGCACCAGGCGCATGAACAGAAGATAGCTGAAGCCCTCGGCGGCGAATTCATTCCTCACCCGGTCGAGCCAGGGGCCGATGCGGGCGCGCAGCAGATCGGCGAAGGCGGTGCGGGCAGCGGCGAACAGGATCACCGCCCCCAGAGTGCCCGCGCAGACCGCCAGGATCGTCGCCTGCAGGCTGCCGAACAGAAAGCCGGCAGCGATGGTCAGAACCGCCGCGCCGGGCAGCGACAGGGCCACGGTCAGCGTATAGACCAGGAAAAACAGCAGCAGGGCCAGGAAGGCATGCTCCGCCACCGCCGTCAGCAACCAGGCCCGGTTGTCCCTCAGCGTGCCGCAGGACAGGACATCGGGCAGCCCTAGAGCCCAGGCGGCCGCCAGCCCCGCCAGAAGCAGCAGGACAGGGGCAAAGCGCCAGGGCGAGGCGGGAGGGGCAGCCAGGGGGTTATTGCGGTCGGCCATGGGCGCCCGAAAGGCGGATTCTCCAGCAAAGGACGGCCAAGTGCCGCCGCCACCGGGGTTGTAACATCGCGCCGGCCCTGCGGCTATTCACCTGACAGTGACGCCAGCGTGAGAGGCGTTTGAATTTATTATGATAAATCAGATAGTTAAATTCATGCGCGATCAGGCCTCGGCGGCATCGCCGCGTTGACTTCCGGGGTTCCACCGCTTATACACCCTGCCGCTAATTCGCCAGATCCAGCCGACAATGGAGTTCAATCGTGAAGCGCACCTATCAGCCAAGTGTGCTCGTGCGTAAGCGCCGCCATGGCTTCCGTGCCCGCATGGCCACCAAGAATGGCCGCATCGTCGTGGGCCGCCGCCGTGCGAAGGGCCGCAAGCGCCTCTCGGCGTAGGCCTCGACTCATGGCGACCGTCGGCCGGCTCACCCGTCGGCCGGAATTTCTCCGGGTCGCCGATGGCCGCCGCAAGTGGGTGGCTCCCGGGTTGATTCTTCAGGCGTTGCAGCGGCCGCAGCCGGCGGACGAGAGTGGTGACCGCGCGGCGCGCGCGGGCTTTACCGCCAGCGCCAAGGTCGGCAATGCCGTGGCCCGCAACCGGGCGCGGCGGCGCCTGAAGGCGGCGGCGGCCGAGCTGCTGCCCCTTCATGCCAGGCCGGGCACAGACTATGTACTGATCGCCCGGATGGACACGCTGACCCGTCCCTATCCGGCCCTGCTGCAGGATCTGGAGGCCGCCTTGCGCCGCTTGCGCTGCTATGTCGAGGATGCGGACGCCGCCGCGGCGGATGCCGGGGCGGCCTAGGATGAATCCGCTGCGCCTGGCCGCCATCGGCCTGATCCGATTCTATCAGTATTTCATCTCTCCCTTCTGGCCGGGCGTCTGTCGGTACGGGCCGAGCTGTTCGGAATATGGCCGCGAGGCGATCGAACGCCATGGCCTGCTGCGCGGCGGCTGGCTGACGGCGCGGCGTCTTCTGCGCTGCCACCCCTGGGGCGGTTCGGGCTATGACCCGGTGCCGCCCGTCCATCTTCATCACGTGAAATCAGAGACCGCCCCGCGGTCCGGCATCTAAGCGAAAGGCTCCGTCGGTCGGTTCGAGCATGGAACAACGCAATCTCATTATCGCGATGGTGCTGATGGCTGTGATCTGGATCAGCTATTTCACCTTCTTCGCGCCGCAGACTCCGCAGACACCGCCGCCCGAGCAGGCCCCGGCGACATCGGCACAGACGGAACAGAGCGGGCAGAGCACTACCACAACGGCGCCCGATGCCACGGCGGCATCAACGCCGGTCTCGATGGATCGGGAAACGGCACTGAAGCAGTCGCCCAGGCTGCGCATCGAAACGCCGCGCATCTCCGGCTCGATCGCCCTCAAGGGCGCGCGCCTCGACGATGTGGTGCTGACCGACTACCACGAAACGGTCGATCCCAAGAGCGCCAATGTCATCATGCTTTCGCCGCCTGGCGCGCCCGACGCCTATTTTGCCGAAGTGAGCTGGAACAATATCCCGAACGGCAACGTCATCCTGCCGGACGCCGATTCACTCTGGCAGGCCGATCGCGACGTGCTGACGCCGGAGCAACCGGTGACATTGACCTGGAACAATGGCGCCGGACTCACCTTTAAGCGCATCATCGCGATCGACCGGAACTACATGTTCACGGTCGAGCAGCATGTGGCAAACAGCGGGACCGCGCCGGTGACGCTGCTTCCCTACGCGCGCATCCACCGCACCGGCACGCCCAAGACTGCCGGCTATACGATCCTGCATGAAGGGCTAGTCGGCATCTTCAACGGCACGAAGAGCCAGGAAAGCTTCTCCGGCATGCACAAGGAGGGTGCGCAGCAACAGGAATTCAATTCCACGGGCGGTTGGCTCGGCATCACCGACAAATACTGGCTGGCCGCGGTCGTTGCGCCGAACGACGCACATTTCCGCGCGCATTTCCTGCATAAACTTGATGGCCAGGTCGATGCCTATCAGACCGACTACATCGCTGCCGAGGGCGTGGCCATTCCGCCGGGTGGCACCGCCACCGCGACCAGCCGTGTTTTCGCCGGCGCCAAGGAAGTAAAGCTGCTGAAAGCCTATACCGATGCAGGCATCCCGCTGTTCGATTTCGCCGTCGACTGGGGCTATTTCCGCTTCCTGACCAAACCGATCTTCTATGTGCTCGATTGGCTCTACGGATTGGTGGGCAATTTCGGCATCGCCATCATGCTGCTGACGGTGCTGGTGAAGCTGCTGTTCTTCCCGCTTGCCAACAAATCCTACACGGCGATGAGCAAGATGAAGCGGCTGACGCCGCAGATGCAGGCGCTGCGGGAGCGCCTCGGCGACGACAAGACGAAGCTGAATCAAGAAATGATGGCGCTCTACAAGCGCGAGAAGGTGAATCCCGCCGCCGGCTGCCTGCCGATCGTCGTGCAGATCCCCGTATTCTTCGCCCTGTATAAAGTGCTGATCATCACCATCGAGATGCGCCATGCGCCGTTCTTCGGCTGGATCCAGGATCTCTCGGTTCCCGATCCGACGACGATGTTGAATCTCTTCGGCCTGCTGCCCTGGCATGTTCCCATCGGCGCCGATCAGTTCGTATCGCTCTGGGGCCTTGGCGCGGTGCCGGTCGTCGGCCATATGCTCGCCGGCCTGCTGGCCATCATCAGCATCGGCGTCTGGCCGCTGATCATGGGCGTCACCATGTTCCTGCAGCAGAAGATCAACCCGCCGCCGCCCGATCCGGTGCAGGCGCGCATGTTCATGATGCTGCCGTTCGTATTCACTTTCATGCTCGGGCAGTTTGCCGCCGGCCTGGTGATCTATTGGGCCTGGAACAACCTGCTGTCGATCGCGCAGCAATGGGTGATCATGCGCCGGGTGAATGCCCAGGCCAGCAGCGCCGCCCGTTCATGATTGCTTTACGTTGTTGAGCGAATTTCGGATTCGGCTTTCTTTCCGGCAGTGACACCATGGGAAGCGTTCTGACATCGCTGCGGACCGGCCTGCTCCTCCTGCTGGTCCTTGTATCTGGCCGCGCCGCCCTGGCCGACGCGCCCTACAGCGATGCGCGCTTCTGGCGCGTCGAGCGGGCCGGCACGGCGCCGAGCTACATTTTCGGCACCATGCATGTCACCGATCCCGATGTCACCGTGCTGCCGCCGGAGGTGAGCCGGGCTTTCGACAGCTCCCAGGCGCTTGCCGTGGAACTGACGATGGATCCGGCGACGCAAGTCGTCCTGCAGGGCGCCGCCTTGACCACCGATGTCAATTGGATCGACCGCCGCCTCGATGACCGGCAGCGCAGCCTGCTGGCGGACGCCGCCGGCCAGTATCAGATACCCGTGGCGAACCTTCGCGCGCTCGAACCCTGGGCGGTGACGGCAATGTTCAGCTTTCCGCGCGAGGAACTGCTGCGGCAGATGAATGGCCTGCAACCGCTGGACATGCAGCTGATGGACAAGGCGGAGGCCTCCGGCAAGCGGCTGATCGCTCTCGAGCGCGTGGAAGAGCAGATCGAGGCCTTCACCGGCTATTCCGACCAGGAGCAGATCGACATGCTGACGGCGACACTGGAAAGCGTTGGCCGGATCGATGGCGATTTTGCCCGCATGAAGGGCGCCTATCTCGCCGGCAATCTGGCCGATCTCAGCGCCCTGGCCGATGAAGGCTTCGCTGAACTGGATCCCGGGCTCAGCGGTCGCATCCAGCAGCGCCTGATCGCCGACCGCAACCGCCATATGGCCGAGAGGCTCGAGCCGCTGCTGAACCAGGGACGCCTGTTCGTTGCAGTCGGCGCCCTGCATCTGCCGGGCGAGGGCGGCGTCCTCAATCTGCTGGCACAACGCGGTTATCGGATTACGGCGGTCGAATGACGGTGCATTTCGGCGCCCCCCGGCCGCGTTGACAGGCGCGGCCTGAGTCCAGATATTCTGGGTTTTTCCAACGGTTGGCTGATGCGGCATGGGGCCCGGCCATTGCGAGAGGCGGGGCGGCCATGCCATTGCAGGAAAGGACGGGCGCGGTGATTCCAGCGGTTATGCCCACCTATGCCAGGGCGGATTTGGCGTTCGAGCGCGGCGAGGGCCCCTATCTCTTTGCCACCGACGGGCGCCGATATATGGATTTCGCCAGCGGCATCGCCGTGACGGCGCTGGGCCATGCCCATCCCCATCTGGTGCAGGCGCTGACCGACCAAGCGCAGAAGCTGTGGCATGTGTCCAATCTCTGGCGCATCCCCGGCGGCGAGAGACTAGCCGAGCGCCTGACCAAAGCATCCTTCGCCGATAGCGTGTTTTTCACCAATTCGGGCGCCGAGGCGATCGAGTGCGGCCTGAAGATGGTGCGCAAGTACCATGACGAGACCGGTCATCCCGAGCGCTATCGCGTCATCACCGTCGAGGGCGCCTTCCATGGCCGCACCCTGGCAACGATCGCGGCGGGCGGCCAGGCGAAGCATCTGAAAGGCTTCGATCCCGTGACCGACGGCTTCGACCAGGTCGCCTTCGGCAATCTGAACGAGATGCGCGCGGCGATCACGCCGGCGACCGGCGCCATCCTGGTGGAGCCGGTGCAGGGCGAAGGCGGCATGCGGGCAAACAGCGCGGAGTATCTGCAGTCGCTGCGCAAGATCGCCGATGAATACGGCCTGCTGCTGTTCTTCGACGAAGTGCAGTGCGGCATGGGCCGGACCGGCAAGCTGTTCGCCCATGAGTGGGCCAATGTGAAGCCCGATATCGTTTCCACAGCCAAGGCAATCGGCGGCGGCTTTCCCATGGGCGCCTGCCTGGCGACGGAAAAAGTGGCGGCGGCGCTGACCGCCGGCAGCCATGGCAGCACCTTCGGCGGCAATCCCCTGGCGATGGCCGTGGGCAACGCGGTTCTCGACGTGCTGCTGGCCGACGGGTTCCTGGATAGCGTCGTGAAAAAGTCGGCAGTGCTGCGCGAGAAGCTGCAAGGCCTGGTGCGGCGCCATCCCGCCGTGCTGGCGGATGTACGCGGCATGGGCCTGCTGCTCGGCGTGAAATGCGTGGTGCCGAACACCGAACTGCAATTGGCGCTGCGTCAGGCCGGACTGCTGACGGTTACGGCGGGCGACAATGTGCTGCGCGTGCTGCCGCCGCTGATCATCGAGCAGCAGCATATCGATGAGGCGATCGGCATCCTGGACAAAGTCTGCGCCGCCTGGCCGGCGGCAGCTTCCGCCAAGGCCGCGGGAGCCGCCGCCAGATGACAGCGCCGGCGGTGCGGCATTTCCTCGATCTGGACAAGGTCGATACGGCGCAGCTTCGGCTGATGCTGGAGGCCGGTGCTGCCTATAAGCGCGGCGACGGAACGAAGGGCAAGGGCGCCGGCAGGCCGCTGGCCGGCAAGAAGCTGGCGATGATCTTCGAGAAACCGTCGACGCGCACCCGCGTCTCCTTCGAAGTGGGCATGAAGGAGCTGGGCGGCGACGTGATCGTGCTGGAGCAGCAGGGCTCGCAACTCGGCCGGGGCGAGACCGTGGGCGACACGGCTCGCGTGCTGTCGCGCTATGTCGACGCCATCATGCTGCGCACGACCAAGGAAGAAAAACTGCATGAAATGGCGGCGGCGGCGACGGTGCCTGTCATCAATGGCCTGACCAACCGCACCCATCCTTGCCAGCTCATGGCCGACGTGATGACGCTGGAAGAGCGTTGCGGCCCGGCCGCCGGCAAGCGCGTGGCCTGGTGCGGCGACGGCAACAACATGGCGACGTCCTGGATCCAGGCGGCGGTGAAGTTCGGATTCGAGCTCAATCTCGCCTGTCCGGATATCCTGCGCCCGCCGCCGGAAGTTCTGGCCTGGGCCCATCAATGCCAGGGCCGCATCAAGGTGACGACCGATGTCGCCACGGCGGTGCGCGGCGCCGATTGCGTGGTCACCGATGTCTGGGTCTCCATGGGCGACGAGCCGATCGGCTCGCTGCATCACAACCTGCTGGCCAGCTATCGCGTCGACAAGAAGGTCATGGCGATGGCGAAACCCAATGCGATCTTCATGCATTGCCTGCCGGCCCATCGCGGCGAGGAAGTCACCGCCGACGTGATCGATGGGCCGCAATCGGCCGTCTGGGACGAGGCGGAGAACCGCCTGCATGCGCAGAAGGGCATTCTCGCCTGGTGCCTGGGCGTCATCTGATCCGCTGCTATCGGAATTGACGAAATGATGGAAGCGCCAGCAGCGCCGGATTTCGACGATATGATCCAGCCCTTCAAGATCGAGGGGCAGGCGATCCGTGGCCGCTTCGTGCGGTTGGGGCCTTTGGTTCAGGAGATCCTGAGCCGTCACGACTATCCACGGCCCGTGGCGCAGATGCTGGCGGAAATGCTGGCACTGGCGGCGACACTGGCGGCGACGCTGAAATATGACGGCGTCTTCACGCTGCAGACCAAGGGTGATGGGCCGATCCGCCTGATGGTGGCGGACATCACCAGCGGCGGCGATGTCAGGGGCTATGCGCAGTTCGATGCCGAGCGACTGGCGAAGCTGGGTGACGGTTCGCTCAGCGTGCCGCGGCTGCTGGGCGCCGGCTATCTCGCCTTCACCGTCGACCAGGGATCGCACACCGAACGCTACCAGGGCATCGTCGAGCTGATCGGCGCTACGTTGGTGGAGTGCATGCATCACTATTTCCAGCAGTCCGAGCAGTTCGACGCGGCGATCCGTGTCGCTGTCGGTGCGCCCAAACAGGACGGCGAATCCTGGCGGGCCAGCGCATTGATGCTGCAGCGGCTGCCGCCGGGAGCGACGGCGGCGGACGAGATCGAAGAGAGTTGGCGCCGCGCCCTGGTGCTGATGGCCAGCGGCCGCAACGCGGAAATGCTGGATCCCAATCTCGGCCCGAACGATCTGCTCTACCGCCTATTTCACGAGGATGGGGTGCGGGTCTTCACGCCGTCGCGGCTGCAGGCCGGCTGCCGCTGCTCGCGGGAGCGGGTGGAGCGGGTCATCCGCTCGCTGCCGCCGGCGGAAGTGGATGAGCTGAAGGTCGGCGGCAAGCTCAGCGTTACCTGCGAATTCTGCAACAGCAGCTACGATTTCAACGAGCAGGATTTGGCGGCATTGCGGCGCCCGGAAGCCTAGGCCCGCGCCCAGTCCAAGAGGCGGCGCAGGAAGCCGTCGCAGGCCTGGAGCTGTTCCAGGGCGATGAACTCGTTGGGCTGATGGGCCTGCTGGATCGAGCCCGGGCCGCAGACGACCGTGGAAATCTCCGCCGCCTGGAACATGCCGCCCTCGGTGCCGTAGGCGACACCGACGGCCTGATTTGCTCCCGTCAAATGTCGCACGAGGGCTTCAGCGGGAGAATCCGCCTCCGGCCGAAGCGGCGGTGCTGCGCAGATCGACTCGCTTTCGACGCGGCTTTCCGGCGCCACCGCGCGCAGGCGCGGCAACAATTCGCTGTCGATGAATTGCCGCAGTCTCGCCGCTGTCGCTTCGGCATCGACGCCGGGAATCGGCCGGATCTCCCATTCGAACACGCATTCCCGGGCGATGATGTTGATGGCGGTGCCGCCGCCGATCAGCCCGACATTGCTGGTGGCGTAGGGAGGATCGAAGCTGTCGTCGAACGGACCGTCGCGGCGCCAGGCTTCCACTTGGCGCTGCAGCCAGGCCATGATCTCGGCGGCAGCGGCGATGGCATTGACGCCGCGATGGGTGGCGCTGGAATGGCCGTCGCGCCCGGTGACCCTGGTGCGCCAGGCATAGACGCCCTTATGCCGGTTCACGAGCTGCATCAGCGTCGGCTCGCCGATGATGCAGATGGCCGGCCGCGGCAGGTTGCGCGAGACGTCCTGCAGCAGATCGCCGACGCCGAGGCAGCCCAGCTCCTCGTCATAGGAGAAGGCCAGGTGGATCGGCAGCCGCAGCGGCGCCGCCGCCATGTCGGGCGCCAGGGCCAGGGCCGCGGCGATGAAGCCCTTCATGTCCGAGGTGCCGCGGCCATAGAGCTTGCCGCCGCGCTCCACGACCGTGAAGGGTTCGGTCTCCCAAGGCTGGCCTTCCACCGGCACCACGTCGGTATGGCCCGACAACACGATGCCGCCGGCGATGTCGGGGCCGAGGGTGGCGTAGAGGTTGGATTTCGCGCCGTCTGCAGACGGTGTGAGGCGGCAGGCGATGCCATGGCCGGCCAGGTAATCGCGGATGAAATCAATGATCGCGATATTGGATTTCGACGAGGTGGTGTCGAACGACACCAGCCGCCGCAGCATGTCTGGCGTGGCGACGCGGGCGCTCATCGGCGGCACGCCGCCGGGCGGTTGAGGACAGACAATCCGATGATGCTACGGGATAGCGGCAAGCGGCCTTAGACGTTCGGCAGTTGACCCACGGACGGATTGCCGACGATGGCGAGAAACTCCCGCCTTGTCGAGGGGTCGCTGCGGAAATCACCGAGCATGCGGCTGGTCACCATGCTGACGCCCGGCTTGTGCACGCCGCGGGTGGTCATGCATTGATGGGAGGCGTCGATGACAACGGCGACGCCCTTGGGCTGCAGCACCTGGTCGATGGTGTTGGCGATCTGCGCCGTCATCTTCTCCTGGATCTGCAGCCGCTTGGCATAGGTGTCGAGCACCCGCGCCAGCTTGCTGATGCCGACCACGCGCTTGTTCGGCAGATAGGCGATGTGGGCGCGGCCGATGATCGGCGCCAGATGATGTTCGCAATGGGACTCGAAGCGAATATCCCGGAGCACGATCATCTCGTCATAGCCTTCGACCTCTTCGAAGGTACGCTCCAGATAAGCGACGGGATCGTCGTCATAGCCGGAGAAGAACTCCTCATACGAGCGCACAACGCGGTCCGGCGTGCCCACCAGACCCTCGCGGGCGGGATCGTCGCCGGCCCAGCGCAGGAGCGTGCGCACCGCCTCTTCCGCCTGCTCGCGGCTCGGGCGGGCGATCGCCGGCCCATTCTGCCGCTTGGCGGCCTTGTGGGCGGCCAGCGCCTTATCCGTCATCTTGTCCATCCCATTCATCCTCTCGTTTTCTTTCGTGCCCGGGTCCGTTGGCGGGCCCGAGGTCCCATGCGGTGGTTCAATTCACCCGGATCTGCTGATGCGGACTGTCCAGCGAGAAAGCGGGGATGGCGACATTGAATTTCTCGCCATTGCTGCCTTCCATCTCGTAGCTGCCGGTCATGATGCCCGAAGGCGTCGGCAGCGGCGTGCCGCTGGTGTATTCAAAGCTCTGGCCCGGCCGCAACATCGGCTGCTCGCCGACGACGCCGGCACCGCGAACTTCCTGGACCCGGCCCAGGGCGTCGGTGATGCGCCAGTAGCGATTGCGCAACTGCACGGCCTCCTCGCCCTTGTTCTCGATCCGCACATGATAGGCCCAGACGAACTGGGACTGATCGGGCGCGGACTGGTCCTCCAGATAGATCGGCTGGACCGTGACGGTGATGGCGCGGGTGGTCTCGGTATACATGGGTGTCTGCCTGCGGTTGCGCCAGACCGCCGGTTTTCCGGGCGGAGGGCGGATAATACGGATCGGACCCGCCCAGTCTACCCGATCTCAACTATGGATTCCTATCGGGATGGAAAGGTTCCCGGATTCAACCGCAAGGCGCAGAAAAGGCGAACGGCGCCGGATTGCTCCGGCGCCGTTCGGTAGCTGGTCTCTGTAGAAGAGAACTACTGGAGAATGACCTCGACGCGGCGATTGGCCTGTTCCCTCACGCCATCGGCGGTCGGAACGGCGTTCTCGCTTTCACCGCGGCCCGCCGTGGTGATCGCATCGGCACCGACGCCACCGG
>DATKFM010000113.1:0-5004 GCA_035544395.1 Verrucomicrobiia bacterium | reverse complement strand
CGGCATGACCTTGCAGCCCGAGGGTTTACCGCAATGAAGGCATGACCGGCAGTCGCACCAGCGCCCGGCGTCCTATTCCAGGCGTTGCGCGCGCCAGCGATGGGGCAGGGCGCCGAGCCAGGGCTAATCGAAACCGCCCGTCGCGGTGGCCGCCGTCACGGAACGGTCGTCGGGCGTGCTGTCCCGGCCGGTTCGCGCCGCAGGATTCGGCTTGTTCGGCTTGGCATTCGCGTGATTGCGGGAACCGTTGGATCGGGACAGCTTCTTCTTGACGGCAGACATGGTTGCGTCTCCCTTCAACTGTCGGCGATAAACTCGAAGCGGAACCGCTTCGATGCCTAAAAGGTTAGGCTATAGGAAGGCGCGATCTGTGACGAAAATCACAAGGCAGATGTTCCTATGACAGCGCCAGGTGTTCGCCGAGTTGCAGGATCAGGAAGATGGCGAGATCGGTGATGACGAAAAGCGCGGCCGCGTGATTCTCGAGGCGCAGGAACGAACGCGAGATGTAGAAGAGATAAACGAAATAGACGGCGAGGCTCACCAGGAACAGGAGGCCGCCGAGCGCCGCCCCGCCGGCTGCGACCGAAATCAAGATCGCAAGACTGAACGGCAGATTGATCAATTGAAACCAGTTATAGACGGTGATGTAGGACGGCATCTCCTCGCCGCGCTTGAGCCAGCGGCCGACCTCAAGCATGGCGACAGGCGAGGCGAACCAGCTGATGACATACAGCAGATACTGCACCGCGAGGTATTCGAACTCCGAGGTATTGGGATAGATCAGGTTCAGATCGTCCGGCACGCCCAGCGCAACAACCGGTGCCACCAGCATCATGGCGAAGAAGGAGCGCCAGGTGCCCTGGATGGACTTGTCAAAATAGCCGGCATAGCCCGCATCGAAACGGAACAGCCGGTTCAGCCCTTTCACCGCCCGCACCAGATCGATCAGAAGTTGCATCAGCGCGCTTCGGCGAAATAGCCGTCGAGCACGGCTTCGTAGATCTCGGTCAGCGCCAGGAGATCGCTCACGGGCACGCGCTCATCGACCTTGTGCATGGTCTGGCCGGTGAGGCCGAACTCGGCGACCGGGCAGTAGTCCTTGATGAAGCGGGCATCGGAGGTGCCGCCCGTCGTGCTGAGTTCGGGTTTCAGGCCAGTGACTTTCTCGACGGCGCGGGCCATGACCTGGGACAGCGGCCCGGGCGGAGTCAGGAAAGCCTCGCCGCTGACATGCACGGCCAGGTCGAACCGCCCGCCGGCCGCGGCGAATTCGCGTTGCAGCCATTGCTCCAGGCCCTTGCCGGTATGCCTGTCGTTGAAGCGGATGTTGAACACCGCCCGCGCCTCCGCGGGAATCACGTTGCTCGCGCTGTTGCCCACATCGACGGAGGTCACCTGCAGGGTCGAGGGCTGGAAATGCGCCGTGCCTTCGTCCAGCGGCCGCGCGGTGATGCGCGTCAGCATGGCCAGCAAATGATGGATGGGATTGTCGGCAAGGTGAGGGTAGGCGCTGTGGCCCTGGATGCCATGGACGCTGAGCCGGCCGGTCAAACTGCCGCGGCGGCCGATCTTGATCATCTCTCCCAGCTTGGTCGGATTGGTCGGCTCGCCCACCAGGCAGGCATCCAGCTTCTCGCCGCGCTGCGCCAGCCATTCCAGCATCGGCTTGGTGCCGTTGATCGCCGGGCCTTCCTCGTCGCCCGTTATCAGCAGGCTGATGGCGCCGGGCATGCCGTCCTTGTGCCGAGCGGCGAATCGCGCCGCCGCGGCAACGAAGCAGGCGATGGCGCCCTTCATGTCGGCGGCGCCGCGGCCGGTGACCATGGCGTCCTTCAACTCACCGCCGAAGGGATCGGCGGTCCATTGCGCCGCTTCGCCCACCGGCACCACATCGCTATGGCCGGCGAAGCAGAAGTTCGGTCCGCTGGCGCTGCCGATGCGGGCATAAAGGTTGGTGACGTCGGGCGTGTCGGGTGCCTTGAACGTCTGCCGGTGGCACTTGAATCCCAGCGCCTCCAGCCGCGACTGCAGCAGCGCGATGGCGCCGCCTTCCGCCGGCGTGACGCTGGGACAGCGGATCAGCGCGCGGGTCAGCTCGACGGGATCGACAGGAGGTTCGTTGGCAGCCAACTCAATCCCGCAGCAGTTCGTTGATGGACACCTTCGCGCGCGTCTTCTCGTCCACCCGCTTGACGATGACGGCGCAGTAAAGGCCCGGCCCTGGTGAGCCGTCGGGCATCGGCTTGCTGGCCGGCATCGTGCCCGACACCACCACCGAGTAGGCGGGCACGCGGCCGTAATGCACTTCGCCGGTGGCGCGGTCGACGATCTTGGTGGAAGCGCCAATATAAACGCCCATCGAGAGCACCGAGCCTTCCTCCACCACTACGCCCTCGACCACTTCGGAGCGGGCGCCGATGAAGCAATTGTCCTCGATCACCACCGGCCCAGCCTGCAGCGGCTCCAGCACGCCGCCGATGCCGGCGCCGCCGGAGATGTGGCAGTTCTTGCCGATCTGGGCGCAGGAGGCGATGGTGACCCAGGTATCGATCATGGTGCCGCTGTCGACGCGCGCGCCGACATTGACGAAGCTGGGCATCAGCACCACGCCGGGCGCGATATAGGCCGACCGGCGCACTGCGCAGCCGGGTACGGCGCGGAATCCCGCCGCCTTGAAGCGATTCTCGTTCCAGCCCGCGAACTTCGACGGCACCTTGTCGAACCAGGCGGCGCGGCCCAAATCGCTGAATTCACCGCCGCCCGGCATGAGATAGGAGTCATTCAGCCGGAAGGAGAGCAGCAGCGCCTTCTTCAGCCATTGGTTGGTGTGCCATTTGCCGTCGCGCTTCTCGGCAACGCGAAAGGCGCCGCTGTCCAGCCCATCCAGCGCCGCCTCGACGGCCTCGCGCGCCTCGCCCTTAGTGGCGCTGTTGATGCTGTCGCGCTTGTCCCAGGCGGCATCGATGGCCGCCTGCAGCTTGTTGTTATCCATGGATTTCCGCTATCCCCGTCCGCCGCAGAACCGATTGAAAATCGGCCCGAACATGGGCGGCAGGGCGGCGGCTGTCAATGCGCCGGGGAAATGGTCCCTGCCGTGGGATCAGCCCTTGGCTGCAGAACTTCCCGCCGCCTCGAGCCAGGCGACCAGGTCATCGGTGACATGATGCACATGGTCGCCGTCGGCGCCGGCCTGGGCCCATTCCTCCTCGGTCCGCACCAGCACCGTGGTCATGCCCAGATCATGGGCCGGCAGCAGGTTCTTTGGCAGGTCCTCCACCATGATCGACCGTTTCGGATCGATCCAATGGCGCCGCACCATCATCTCATAGACGAAGGGATCCGGCTTCGGCACGAAGTCCGCCGCCTTGATGTCGAAGATCGCTTCGAACTGCTTGCTGATGCCCAGCCGGTTGATGACGTTCTCGGCATGCTTGTGGGAGCCGTTGGTGAATATGATCTTCCGCCCCGGCAGCCGCGCCAGCGCCTGGTCCAGCGCCGGGCAGGGCGGGATCAGCGTCACGTCGATCGCATGCACGAAATCGAGGAACGCGTCGGGATCGACCTGGTGATGCAGCATCAGGCCGCGCAGGCTGGTGCCATAGGTGCGGAAATATTCCTTCTGGATCTTCACCGCCTCGTCCATGCCGATGTTCAGGAGGTCGGCGACGAACTGGCCGATCTTCACATCCACCTGCGCGAACAGATTGCAGGCGGCGGGATAGAGCGTGTTGTCGAGGTCGAAGACCCAGTTTTCCAGATGGCCAAAGCCTATGCCGTCGCGCCCGTTCTTGCGGGCGGTGGTTTTGCCGTTCGCGGCTGGGGTATCGGTGGACAGCATAGCTTTAGCTTCGATTCAGCGAGGGGGCGTGATTATGACGCCGTCATGGTTAACCGCGTCTTAATGCCGCCGTCAGTGCGCTTACGCACGGCTGACTAGGGTGCCCACGCCGTGCGGCGTGAAGATTTCCAGCAGTAGGGCGTGGGGCACGCGGCCGTCCAGAATAACCGCCGCGTCCACGCCATGTTCCACGGCTTCGATGCAGGTCTCCAGCTTCGGGATCATGCCGCCGCTGATCGTGCCGTCGGACATCAGGGCGCGAGTCTCCGCCACCGTCAGGTTCTCGATCAGCTTACTGTTCTTGTCGAGCACGCCGGCCACGTCGGTCAGTAGCAGGAGACGAGACGCGCCCACGGCGGCGGCGATGGCGCCGGCCGCGGTGTCGGCGTTGATGTTGTAGGTCTGCCCGTCCTCGCCATAGCCCACCGGCGCAATGACAGGGATCAGGCCGCCAGCCGCCGCCGTCTTCAACACTTGCGGATTGACTGTTTCAGGGTCGCCGACGAAGCCGAGATCGATGCTCTTGCCGTCCTTCTGCATCAACTGCTTCTTGGCCAGCAGCAGTCCGCCATCGCGGCCCGACAGCCCGACCGCGGCGCCGCCGGCCGCCTGGATGGCGCCGACGATGTTCTTATTGATGCTGCCGGCGAGGACCATCTCCACCACCTGCATCGCGGCGGCATCGGTGACCCGCAGTCCGTCGACGAACTCGCTTTTGATATCGAGCCGCTTCAACATGTCGTTGATCTGCGGTCCGCCGCCATGGACGACGATCGGATTGATGCCCACCTGCTTGAGCAGCACGATATCGCGCGCGAACACCTCGGCCAGTTCCTTGTCCACCATGGCATGGCCGCCATACTTGATCACGAAGCTCTTGCCGCTGTAGCGGCGCATATAGGGCAGCGCTTCGGAGATCGTGCGCGCGGTGCGCAGCCAATGCTTGGTCTCGGTGTAGTTGATCTCGCTGCTCATGTCGGTGTCCGTGGCGGGAAAGGGCGCGGCAATCTACTGGATCGCGGCGGGCTTCGCCAGCGCCGCCAGATGGGCACGAAGCTGCGGGATCCCAAGGCCTTCATGGGCGCTGGTGGCGACAATCTCCGGATGAGCGCCGACATGGCCGCCGATCTCCTTGGCCATCTCGGCGCGGCTGCGATCGAGCT
>DATKFM010000112.1:0-4974 GCA_035544395.1 Verrucomicrobiia bacterium | reverse complement strand
GACCGCACCGGTGATGGTGATCGTCTCCGTGAATCCGCCGCCACTGACCTGCCACTGATTGCCGGAGACATTGGTCAGCGTTGCGCCGGTGCCATAGCCTTCAAAGCGGATCGTGTCGCCGGCCGAGCCGCCATTGCCGGTAAAATCCGCAATCACGTCGCCATTGGCCTCGCCGGCCCGAAGGATGAAAACGTCATTGCCCGCGCCGCCGCTCAGCGTATCGCCGCCGCCGCCGCCATTGATCTGATTGGCGCCCTTGTTGCCGCTGATGTTGTTGGCAAGGCTGTTGCCCGTGGCATTCACGTCGTCGATGCCCAGCAGCACCAGGCCGCGCGTATTCGCGCCCAGCGCCGCGCTGACATTGGTTCCCAGCGTATCCGTGCCCATGACGTCCAGCTTGATGTTCTCGCTGGCGATGGCGACGGTGATTCCCAACGCCGCGGAGAGGCCACCGCCGGAGAAGGTCACGTCATAGGTGCCCGATGCCAACTTGGTCTGATAGCCGCCGGCTGCTGCGGTAGTCGTGGATATGACCGTGCCGCTGCTGTTGCGCGCATCCATGCGAATGCCGCCGCGGCCCTCGCCCACGGTGTAGAACTTGTCGCCATCGGCATCGAAATAGGCGACGCCGGTCAGGAAACTCCCGGTACCGCTCTTGGCGAAGTCCTCGGTGACCATCGAAGTGTTGTAGCCCGAATAAGTACCGGTTCGGACGCCGACGCCAATCTCCTTGAAGTTGGGATCGAGCATGTTTTCACGATGGCCCGAACTCTGGAACAGACTGTTATGCTGGGCGGCGACGAAAGATGTCAGGTTCAGCGTACCCGTGGTGCCCCGCCAGGAGATGTTCTCGCCCCACGTCCAGGAGCCCGAGAACACGTAGCCGGCCGATTCCATCCGGTCACCCGGGTCGGAGCCTCCCGAGCCGGTATGGGCGAAGGTATCGGTGTCCAGCATCCATTGGCTGTGGGTCTGGGCCGCCGTCGCTAGGTTGGGATTGGCCGCCAGCGGTTGTTTTGAGTCGGCTGTGATAGTGCCGGAGTTCAATCCGTCGTTGAGCCCAATGCCACTGCGCTGTGCCTCCCCGGCTGGATCGAGCCGGGCGCGGTTGACCAGTTCCAGGAGATATTGTTCCTGTGCGGAGAGTTCGGCCATTATCGATCCCCTCTTCGGCCCAAATTGGAGGTGATCACAGACCGCAGAAAACGGCTGGATTCGGCAATCAGGCGAACCATCGCAGCCCGGTAGTCACCGGGCAGCCCCTATTCGGAGGCTTGCATTAGCTTATCTGGCCCACTTTCCTGCTTCCGGGAAAGGTTCATGCGATGCATGATCCCCCCTCCTCCCAGAGATTGCGACTTATCGACAAAATATCGCACAAGGGGAGCGGCAAAATTGTGACTGAACCCTGTTCACGAAGATGAATAACTAGGGATGCAACCGGGGATTCATTGTAGTGAATTGCTGATTCGGCGAGTGGCTCAATTATGAACATAGCAGCGTAAGCAAAGAGAGACTTTAGATGGGTGCGGGACGGCGGTACTTGGTCACGGGCGCGGCGGGATGTATCGGCGCCTGGGTGGTGGCCCATCTGGCGCGCAGGGGCGCCGCGGTGACGGCTTTCGATCTCTCGGAGGACCGCCGCCGGTTGCGGCTGGTCCTGGACAAAGAGCAGGCCGATGGCATCGCCTGGATCAAGGGCGATCTGACCGACTCGGCCGTTGTCGAGCGCGCAGTGGGCGGAAGCGCCGCCGACGCCATCATCCACCTGGCAGCGCTTCAGGTACCATTCTGCAAGGCCGACCCCGCGCTGGGCGCGCGCGTCAATGTGGTCGGCCATGTGAATGTGATGGAGGCGGCACGCAAGCATGGCGTGAAGCATCTCGTCTATGCCAGCTCCGTTGCCGCGCTGTCGGCGGAGAACGCGGACTCGCCGCATACGCTCTATGGCGTCTACAAGGCGGCCGATGAGGGCATCGCCCGCGTCTATGCCCTGGATTGGGGCGTGCGCAGCATAGGCCTCCGGCCGCACACCGTTTATGGTCCCGGCCGCGACCAGGGACTGACCTCCGCGCCGACGAAGGCGATGCTCGCCGCGGCCGCTGGACGGTCATTCACCATCCCCTTCACCGGCGCCATGAACTTTCAATTCGTCGGTGAAGTGGCGGAAATCTTCATCCGCGCTGCCGATGCGCAAATCGCCCCCGATCAGAGCCCGGTGTTCGATCTCATGGGCGCGAAGGCGGAAGTGGCGGATATTGTCGCCGAGCTGGGCCGCGTCGAGCCCACTGCCAAGATCGCTTGCGAGGGCTCAAGCTTGCCGTTCCCGGCGGAGTTCGACGACGGGCCCTTGCGCCGCGTCGTCGGCGACTGGACAACGATCCCATTGCGCGAGGGTATCACTCAGTCAGTGGAAACCTTCCGCAAGTTGCTCAGCCGAGGCCTGGTCAGCGCCGATGCGGCCTGAGCTTCGGCGAAGAATCGACGGCGCTGACTTTGCTCACTGAGCAAATCATCCTCATCGCCACCGTCGTCGGTGCGGTGGCCACGCTGCCGGCACTGATCGAGTTTCTCATTGACCGTCGCAAGCGAAAAGAGCGCATCGCCCTCAGTCTTGATGATCTCGATGTCAGCGATATCGAGGCCCCCCTGGCGGGACTGGACTGCTTGCTGCACGAAATTGCGGATCTGATTGATCGGGCGAGGCATCCGGATGCCTACAACACGCTTCGCGTCGGCAATGAAATCCTGATCATCGGCCAAAATCTCAACGGCAAGAAGGCACTCGCCCGCCGCATTGCCAAGGAAGCCGGCATGGACCGGCTGATCGTCGTCTATAATCCTCGCAACGCCGATGCGCTCACCAAAGCGAAGAGCCTGATCTGGCATTACCGGCGGCAGAAGGTGATGCTGCTCCTGCCGCGGCTTGACCATGTCGCCGAGCATGAAGACGATGAGGTCTTCGCCGAACTGGACGCGCTGATTGATACCACCTCAAGTCTCAGCAACACGCTCGTGGTCGGTACCGCGGTGCGGTTCGAGCCGAACGGGCTCCTCGACAATATGTTCGGCATTGTCCTGGCTTTGCCGGGCACGCCGCTGGCGTCGGCGAACGCTCAAGGCGCCGATATCGCCGAGGAAGCGCGGCGGATTCTCATCGATGTCGCGCAATACTATCTGCAGCAAGCGACGGAAAGTGGCTATGTGCTGCAGGGGCTGGACGAACCGGCGGCGGTGCAACGCATCGGCCAGGCAGCGCGCAGTCCCGCCGACGTCGAAGACATTGTCGTGCTCTGCCAGACGACGGCGCTCTACCGCCAGCGCTCCGGCGCCACGAAGTTTCCGGAAATCACCGCCGAGGTGATCGAGAAATCGATTCGCCGCGTGATCGTCACGCAGGCGTAACGTCGTCTGCCTCCGCGCCTTCCCCCTCGACGGCGAATTCTGCGGCCAGCTCCGCTTCCAGATCGGCCAGGTCTTCTGGGATCGGCATGCCCATGGCGCGCATCTGCCCGAGGATCGATTCCAGCCGCTGGAACGCCACGTGCCGGTCCTCGATCTCGCCGTCCATTTCGGTAAGCCAGAGTGAGAGCGCCGCTTCCAGTTCCTTCCGATCCATCGCCATGGGCATTACCTCCAGCGGATAAATCCGCGCCGTCAATATATCACGCTTTCCGAAGAAGCGAGGCTGCTATTGACGGCTGACCGCCAGATGCGCGCCGAGCCCGACCAGCATCGAGCCGCCGGCCAGCCGGACAAGACGCACGGCGCGCGCGCTCCGCTTCAGCCGCTCGAGCATTCTGTCTGCCAGAAAAATGGCGACAATATCGGCGGCAAAAAAGCAGAAATTCACGAACAGGCCCAGAAGCAGGAACTGCAGCCAGACCGGCAGGAACGCCGTGCCTTCGACGAATTGGGGAAGGAATGCAATGAAGAACAGCGCGGTCTTCGGATTGAGCAGTTCGACAACCACGCTTTCGGCGAAGGCGCGCGACGCGCTCTTTGCCGCCAGCACCGGCATTTGCCCGAGGTTTCGGTTGCGGATCATCTGGATGCCGAGCCAGATCAGATACCCCGCCCCGGCAAACTTCACGATCACGAACAGGTCCGGCGAATGGGCGAAGATCACCGACAGTCCCGCGGCTGCGGCAACAACATGGACGAGGCCGCCCAGAGCCAGGCCAAGTGCCGCCAGGATGCCGCCACGGCGGCCGCGGCTCATGGTCTGCGCCACGGCATAGAGGATCGCGGGGCCGGGAAATACGGCAAATACCAGGGTGGCAGTGAGGAACGCCAGGAGATGCTCAGTTGAAGGCATGGGCGTAGAAACTCCGGCCAATGAAACAACCGGCGCAGACTATCACATCGTCAGCCCATCACCACCAGGGCGTCAACGGCAATGGCGCCCTCGCCCTTGGGCATGACCAGCAGCGGATTGACATCAAGTTCGATCAGCTTGGCCCGGTGAGCTTCGGCGAAGGCGGCCACGGCCATGACGGCATCGACGACGGCGTCGATATCACCAGCGGGTTTGCCGCGATAGCCGCGCAGCAGCTTGGCGACGCGCAGGCCATGCACCGCCTCGGCCACATCCGCACGGGTCACCGGCAGCAGCAAAGTCGCCGCGTCCTCCACCATCTCCACGAGGATGCCACCAGCGCCGATCACCAGGACCAGGCCGAAAAGATCGTCGCGCTTCACGCCGATGATCAGCTCGGCGACAGCGCCGGTCATCTGCCGCTCGATCAAGAATTGCTCTGCGGCGAGGCCGGGCCTATAGGCCGCGACGGATTTCGTCATGCGCACGATGGCCGCCATCAGCGCCGCACCATCGCCGATGTTCAGGGCGACCGCCCCCGCCTCCGTCTTGTGGGCGAGCACCGGCTTTGCCAGTTTGGCGACTGCCGGGAAACCGATGGAAGCGGCAGCATTCACCGCGTCCACGGGCGTCGCCAGTGCGGCCGTCGGCACGGT
>DATKFM010000111.1:0-2702 GCA_035544395.1 Verrucomicrobiia bacterium | reverse complement strand
AGGCCGTTGATCGCGTCGCGCACGGCGCGGGTCATGTCGGCATCGCCGCCGGGATTCATCATGACATAGGACACGCGACTCATCAGGTCTTCGCCGAAGCGGATCTGCGGATTCATGACACCGGCCGAGGCAACCACATCGCCCGAAGCGAGATCACAGAGATGGCCGGCAATGGTGGTGGAGCCGATATCGAAAGCGAGACCGAACGCCTTGTCGCGGAAGCCCGGCCAGATTGCGGTGATCTGCTTGTTCTGATGTACCGCGACGGTCACCGTCCATTCGCCCTTGCGCAGCGCCTTCTGCAGCACCTGGATGGCGCGCAGGTCGCAGTCCAGGCCGGTCAGGTTCCACTGCGTCTCCAGCGCTCCCAGCAGGCGCTGCAGATCGCCGGAGGGATCGTGCATATTGGGCTCGACCACCTCGACATAATGCAGCCGCACCACCGGATCGATCTGGATCGCGCGCATCTCCGCGCGCTTGCGCACAACCTGCTTATGCACCTGGCTGTCGGGCGGGACGTCGATGACCACGTCGCCCTGCAGCAGCGTCGAGCAGGACAAACGCCGGCCGTCCTTCAGGCCGCGGCGATCGGCGTAGCGCTGTTCCACTTTGCCAAAGGGCGTCAGGTGATCCGCTTTCGACGTCACCCCCAGCTTGGCGAACTCGCCTTCGCTGACCTCGATCTGGCAGCGGCCGCAGATGCCGCGACCGCCGCAGACGGAATCGATATCGACGCCCAGGTTGCGCGCCGCCTGCAGGATCGGCGTGCCCAAGGGAAAGCGGCCGCGCTTGCCCGAAGGCATGAACACGAGCAGAGCGTCATGACGGGGACTGGCGTTCATCGCAAACCCGAGCTCACGCTGCAATCAAACGGCGCCCGCTTCCGGTGCGGCGGGGCCATCGCCGCCGCCGCGCCGACGGCGGCCCTCGCGGCCGCGGCGGCCGCCCGCATCCTCGCCGCCTACGGCCGGCTCGCGGAACTTCGCGATCCAGCGGGCGCAATGCTCGTCATGGCCCATCGCCACATCGGCGCCCATGATGCCGGTCATCTCCTCGGCATGGAGCGGATTGGTGATCGCCGAGGTCATGCCGGCGCCGATCAGCATCGCCAGGAATGACGAGTTGAGCCCGTGGCGGTTCGGCAGGCCGAAACTGAAATTGGAGGCGCCGCAGGTGGTGTTGACCTTCAGCTCTTCGCGCAGCCGGCGAATGATGTGGAATACCTGCCGGCCGGCATTGCCCAGCGCGCCGATCGGCATGACAAGGGGATCGACGACGATGTCGGAATAGGGAATGCCGAAATCGCGGGCGCGATGGACGATCTTCTTCGCCACCTCGAAACGCACATCCGGATCTTCCGAAATGCCGGTCTCGTCGTTGGAAATGGCGACCACGGCGCAGCTGTACTTCTTCACCAGCGGCAGCACCACTTCCAGGCGCTCTTCCTCGCCGGTCACCGAATTCAGCAGCGGCTTGCCCTTGTACACCGCCAGGCCCGCCTCAAGCGCGGCGACGATGGAGGAATCGATCGACAGCGGCAAATCGGTCAGCGACTGCACGAGCTGTATCGACTCGGCCAGGATGCGTGGCTCGTCGGCCAGGGGAATGCCGGCATTGACGTCGAGCATATGGGCGCCCGCCTCCACCTGGGCCAGGGCGTCGGACCTGACGCGGCTATAGTCGCCGGCCGCCATCTCCGCCGCCAGGAGCTTGCGTCCCGTCGGGTTGATGCGTTCGCCGATGATGACGAACGGCCTGTCGAAGCCGATGACGACCTCCTTGGTCGCCGAGCTGATAACGGTATCGGTCATTTGGACTTAGTCTCCTTTAACTCGAATTAGCCGTTTCGCGAACGCATCGCGCAACGGCTAATTGGAGTGTCCGAAGGATGTCCCCTGGTCTAGGTCTAGGCCTAGTCCTGCCTCGGCCGGCGCGGCTGCCGGTTCTGCATCACCCCGGAATCGGTGATGATTTCCGACACGTACTCCTCCTGCCGGTAGGCCATGACATGAACACCGGCGACGCCCTCCTCCTCCTTGATCTGCTGGATCAGGTCGATGCAGATCCTCTTGCCCTCCTTCTTCTGGTTCGCAGCACCCTCCAGCCGTTTGATGATGTCGTCGGGGATATGCACGCCCGGCACGTTGGATCGCATCCAGCGCGCCGTCTTTGCCGAGGCCAGCGGCCCGACGCCGACCAGGATGAACGCCTTCTGATGGAGCTTCTGCTCCCGCACCTTGGCCATGAATTTGCGCAGCAGCGCCATGTCGAAACAGTACTGGGTCTGGATGAACTGGGCGCCCGCCTCGATCTTCTTGGCCAGATGCAGCGGCCGGTAGTCATAGGGCGGCGCAAAGGGATTGGCGGCGGCGCCCAGGAACACCCGCGGCGGCACCGTGATCTTGCGGCCAGACAGGAACGTGCTCTTGTCCCGCATCTGCCTGATGGTCTGCAGCAATGTCGTGCTGTCGAGATCGAACACGGGCTTGGCGCCGGCCTGGTCGCCGCATTGCACGCCGTCGCCGGTCAGGCAGAGGATGTTGGCCACGCCCATGGCCGCGGCACCCAGCACATCGCCCTGGATCGCGATGCGGTTGCGGTCGCGGCAGGCGATCTGCATCACAACCGCATAGCCGGCCCGGGTCAGCAGGCTGCAGATGCCGACGCTGGACATGTGGGTATTGGCGCCGGAGGCGTCGACG
>DATKFM010000110.1:0-2588 GCA_035544395.1 Verrucomicrobiia bacterium | reverse complement strand
AGCCTTGCCGCCCCCCGCAAGCCCGCCGGTTTGCGGCATCGACATGCCGATCTTGATCGGTGGCTGCTGTGCCAGGGCGCGTGAACCCTGCCCAACCACCGCGACGGCCACCGCGCCGCCGAGAAATGTCCTGCGTTTCATGGTTTCCCCCTTATGTGCTGTTGTCCGTTGTCATTCTGGTTGCGCCGGATCTTCGCCCGGCTGTTGAATGGAATCTCGTCAGGCTGAGGCTAACCGGCCCCCGCGGATGCGGGTTCGTTCCTGCGCGATTGCTTCATGATTGCCGCCGGATCGGCGCCGACGCGCCCGCTGATTTTGTCGGCAGCGCTTTCGCGCGAAAGCCGCATGTCGAAGCGGATGCTCGGCATCCCCTGGATCGGGCAGTCCGGATCGCTGGCGGCCACCTCGACGGCGAGATCGCCCGACGAGCCGAACACGACGTCATCGGCCAGATGGGGATCGTCGCGCAGATAGAGCGCGGTGACCAGTTCGCGATAGCCCGACGCACCGACCAGGAAGTGAATATGCGCCGGCCGCATGCCGTGCCGTGCCTGTGCCTTCACCATGGTGCCGACGGGCCCATCCATGGGAATCGAATAGCCGAGCGGCTTGACGGTGCGCAGCACGTAGAGGCCATCCGCGTCGGTCGAAAATATGCCGCGAAAGTCGACCGATGTCGCACTGGCCTGGATGTCGTAGAGCCCGTCGGCACCGGTCTGCCAGATCGAGACGGTCGCGTTGGCGACCGGCTTGCCTGCGGCATCGGTCACGCGGCCGTACAGCACGCACTCGCTGCCGGGCTTCGGGTTCTTCGCGATCGAACTGCCGGGTGCAAGCGTAGGCGTCGCTTCGCGGTAGAACGGGCCCAGCAGGCTGGTATGGGTCGCTTCCTCCAGCGCGGTGGCGTCGTGCAGGCCATTGACGAGCGCGGACAGGCCGATTGTATCGGATAGCAGAATGAACTCCTGCCGCTCGGCCGAGCACATCTTGCCGGCAGCCGTCATGAACTCGATGCCCTTGATCCATTCAGCGGGCGTGAGATTGACCTCGCGGGCGAAGGCATGGAGGTGCTTGACCGCCGACTCCATGATCGCCCTCAGGCGCGGGTCGGGCGTTGTCGCCATCTGATCGAGCACGGCATCCGTGATCGTTTCCGGCGTTAGCTCGCGCATACGTCGCTCCCTGACCTGCCGGGATTATGTTGAACCGCCGGCCGTTGTTGCAACAAGCCTAACCGCTTGTTGGGGAGCAACACAAGGCGTTCGGGGCTGCGCCGATATGCCCTAATACAAATTGATACGGGCCAACCGGCGCGCGATTGCTGCAAAGCGGCGCATGGTCAGGCCACGCCCCGCTGCCGCCCGTGCCCACGGATTTTTACAATGCCTGGCTGGAAGGCGAAGGTGGGATTATCGCTCCTTGGTCGGCGATTGCCGATCTGGGATCGGCGGCGCGGTCTTCTCCGCCGGTGCGGGCGGCAGCGCCGGCTGGGCGCCGGCTTTCTGTGCGTCCGCGTCGGGACGGGCCGGCTGCGGCGGAACGTCGGATGGCCTTGTGCCTGTCGTCGCCGGATCGGGCGGCGCTGTCGGCTTGGTTTCAGCACCGGGCGTCGATTGCAGAGGTGGCGTCGCCTGAGCGAGTTGCGGGGAATCGCCGATCCTGATCTGGTTCAGCGAAAGCGCTGAAATGCCCAGCCCAAGTGCAACCAGCATGGACGCAAACAGCATGTCCCGTCGGTACTCGCGTTTGCTGTGATCGGCAGACATGGCGTTCGACCCCGAATTGTTCTGGAGGTCAACGGCGGGCAGGCAGCAAGGTTCCCTTGGAAACCGGATCTTGGAAACCGGATTGAGGCGCTACAACTCCACAATCCCGGCGTCGCCGTCTTCCGTGCCAAACGCCAGCAGCGTGCCCCTGGCGTTCCAGGCCAGCGCCGAGACCGGCCCGCCGCCATTCCGTCGCACCAGGATTTCGGCGCCGTCTTCCAGCCGCACCATCAGCACCGTGCCATCGCCGTAGCCGGCAGCCATGATGTCCTGTTTGGGATGACAGGCGACCATGGAGACGCGCGCCTGCAGCGGCGCCAGCATCGAGGGCTCCTTGCCCATCGGACCGTCCTTGCTGGCGAACGGCCAGATGATCACGGTATCCGCGCCGGATGTGGCGAGGCCCTTGCCGCCTGCGCTCCATGACATCGAACGGACGCGGCCGGGATAGCCGCTCATCCGCATGTGGCGGTTGTCGGCGAGCCGCCAGCCGTGCATCGCCGGCTCGTGCATCGCGGTAACCAGGAACTTGTTGTCCGGGCTGAAGGTGACGGCGAGATGCGAGCCGGCCCATTCCAGAAATTCCGGGTTCGCAGCCATGTTGGGAAACCACAGCGTCACGCCATTGTAATGGGCAACGGCCAGGCGCAGGCCCTTTGGCGCAAACGCCAGACCGCCGACGGTCGACGGCATATCGAAGGTTTTATCCTCGGCCTTTCCGCTGCGGACAAATGCCGTCTTTCCCGCCGACCACGCCACCGCGCCATCCGGATGCAGCGCGACATTGTCGATCCAGCGCCGCTTCGGATCGGTCGCGAGGTC
>DATKFM010000109.1:0-21159 GCA_035544395.1 Verrucomicrobiia bacterium | reverse complement strand
CTCCACCGGCCGGACCAGCCCGCATTGAGACCATTCGTCACTATGGTCCAGCGCCAGCGAGGCGAGGATTCGGCCGGTGATCGGCGTCGTCGCCACGCCGTTGCCGGAGAAGCCGTAGCCATAAAGAACGCTGGGGCAGTTCGGCAGCCGGCCGAACAGCGGCAGGCCGCTGCGGGTGCGATCGATTGGCCCGCTCCAGCTATCGGCGAAGAGCAGATCGGCCAGCGCCGGATGCCCGCGGCGCACACAATCGCGGATCACATCCTCGCGGATGGACCGTCCCTCGAAGCGCCGGCCGGTCAAGTTGCCGAACCCGATGATGCCGCCGGTAATGCCGGGATTGAACCGGTGATTGCCTGTGGTGCGGAAGCCGGTGACGAATGTCTGGGAGTCGCCCATCAGCGGCTTGGACTTGTAGCCCGTGCGCTCCAAAAGTTCCGGCACCGGTTCGGTCACCGCGTCGTCGCTGGCGATGACAAGGATGGATGGCCGCAGTTCGGGAATGCCCAACGACCAGGCGTTCATGGTCAGGACCACGCGGGAGGCGGTCACCGACCCCTTTGCCGTTCGGACGACCGGTTCATCGCGGCGCTCAAGTCGGACCATCGGCGAGTTCTCGAACACCCGCACACCCCGCGACAGCGCCACGCGGCGGATGCCGCGCACCAGCTTGCCGGGATGGATCGTCGCAGCCGTGGGGTCGTGGATGCCGGATAGGAACGAGCGCGAACCGGTCATTGCCGCGATCTCCTCGGCATCGACCGGGCGGAAGGGATGGAGATCATGCTTAGCCAGCCCGGCCAGGATGCCGTTCCAGGAGCCCACATGCTTCTCGCAGGTGGCGCCCCAGATCCAGCCGTCGCGACGGAATTCCGCGTCGATGCCATTCTCGGCGCAGAACGCCTGGAGTTCGGTGGCGGAGTTGCCGAAGGCCCACCCCAGCCGGATCGCGCCCGCGGTGCCGCAGAAATCCTCCAGCGCGGCGAACTTCGCCCATTGCGACAGCACCATGCCGGAATTGCGGCCGCTGGCGCCACCGCCGCAGATATCCGCCTCGACGATCACCACATCGGCCGACGGCTTTCGCGCCTTGATGTTGAGCGCCGTCCACAGGCCGGCAAGCCCGCCGCCGACGATGCAAACATCCGCCCGCTCGTCCTTCATTAGGGGGGCGCAGTCGGTCTCGCCGGGCGCGATCGCCTCGCGCAGCCAGACGCAGCGTCCCTCGATGCGGGTGGTCGGGGTCATCCTGCTGACTGGTCCGCTGTCAGAAGGCCACCTGGTCGCCGCCTTTCAACTTCAGCATCTGCCGGGCCTCGGCAGGCGTGGCGATCTCCAGCGACAGTTCCTCCAGAATCTTGCGGATCTTGGTGACTTGTTCGGCATTGCTCTTCGCCAGGCGGCCCGGGCCGAGATAGATGCTGTCCTCGAGTCCGACGCGAACATTGCCCCCCATTGTGGCGCCGATGGTCGCCAGATTGATCTGATGCCGGCCCGCCGCCAGGATCGACCACTGATAGTCCTTGCCGAACAGCCGGTCCGCCGTGCGGCGCGCATGCATCAGGTCCTCGGGATGGGCGCCGATGCCGCCGAGGATGCCGAAGATGCTTTGCACGAACAGCGGCGGCTGCAGCATCTTGCGGTCGAGGAAATTCGCCAGCGTATAGAGATGGCCGATATCGTAGCATTCGCATTCGAAGCGCGTGCCGCAGCCTTCGCCAAGCTCTTTGATGAAACGCTCGATCTGCGCGAAGGTGTTGCTGACGATCAGGTCTCGCGTCTTCTCCACATAGGCGCGCTCCCATTCATGCTTCCAGTTCGTGATCTTCTCGGTCACGTGATAGATGCCGAAATTCATCGAGCCCATGTTAAGGGAGCAGAGTTCCGGCTTGGCGCGCAGCGGCGCCGCCAGCCTGTCCTCCATGCTCATGCCCAGCGATCCACCGGTGGTGATGTTGATGACCGCGTCACTCGACTGCTTGATGCGCGGCAGGAACTGCATGAAGACGTCGGGATTGGGCGTCGGCCGGCCGTCCTTGGGGTCGCGGGCATGGAGATGGATCACCGAGGCGCCTGCCTCCGCTGCCGCAATCGATTCCCGGGCGATCTCGTCGGGTGTTATCGGCAGGTGTGGCGTCATCGTCGGCGTATGCACCGAGCCGGTGACCGCGCAGGTGATGATGACCTTCCGGCCGGTCTTGGCGGGCGCCTGGGCCTGCTGCTGCGACATGTTACTCCTCCACTGTTACGCGTCGGTCGCTCGCGGACCGCGGCCGACAGCCGCGCGATGCCCGAAGCGCCCTGGGTCATTGACATTCCCAGCGACCCCATCATAGCATCACAAGTCTTGTGATCACAATATGCACCGGCGGGCTGGATCGCCGAACATCTGCGGAAAGCGGCTGTCATGCCCTGAACCGCGGCCAAGGGAGGTTGCAATGAAACGGTATTTGTTGACGGGCGTGCTCGGGCTGGCGTTGGCGATCGGCGTTTCCACGCCACCGCCGGCGAAGGCTCAGGAACAGGTGGTGATCGTCGGCTGGGGCGGCGTTTGGCAGGACTCCTATCGACGGGCTCTGTTCGAACCCTTCACCAAGGAAACCGGCATCAAGGTCGTCGAGGAAGAGTTCGGCGGCGAATATGCCAAGCTCACCAGTCAGATCGAAGCAGGCAAGGTCACCTGGGACCTCGCCGCCTTCGAAAGCCCGCAGGTCATCCAGGGTTGCGATGAGGGCGCTTTCGTCAAGCTGAATTGGGACAAGCTCGGCGGCCGCGACAAGCAGATCGACTACGCCGCCCACGATTGCGGCATCGCCTCCGACATCTGGTCGACGGTGATGGCCTATGACGGCGACAAGATCAAAGACGGGCCGAAAACCTGGGCCGATTTCTGGGACGTGGCCAAGTGGCCGGGCAAGCGCGGCTGCTACAAGGACGCGCGCATCATGATCGAGATCGCCCTGATGGCCGACGGCGTGAAGAAAGAGGACATCTATACTGTCCTGGCTGACGCCGCCGGTTTCGACCGCGCCTTCAAGAAGCTCGACGAGTTGAAGCCGAACATCCTGTGGGCGGAAAGCGCTGCCGACGGCATGCAGCGGCTGCTGGCCGGCGACGTGGCCATGGTGGTGAACTTCAACGCCCGCGTCAGCGGCGCGGCCAAGGAGAACAAGCGCAACCTGGTGATTGCCTGGGATGCCGGCTTCTGGGTCGGCACCGACTACTGGGTGCAGATTGCCAACGGCCCGAATCCGTCGGCCGCGGCGAAACTGATGGAATTCTACGCCCGCCCGGAAACCCAGGCGGACCTGGTAAAGACCCTCAGCTACGGCGTGCCGACGTTGGCCGCCTACGACAAGATGCCCGCGGAGACCAAGGGCGAATTGCCGACATCGCCGGACAAGGCGGCCTGGGCAGCGGTCTATAGCGACGCCTTCTGGGTCGAACATCAGGCGGCTGCCACCGAACGGTTCAATGCCTGGGCGAGTCAGTAGGACAATTGCCTGCTAAGGAATGTCTCTCGAGCGGGATTGGGCAGCCGGACAGGTCGCCCAATCCCGCCACTTTTTTTGTAGAGGAGCACCAGATGTCTGCCATGGATGCGGCGGTCAGGCGCCGCAATCAGGATCTGCCCTCAGCCGTCGGCGAAGCAGAGGCCCGCTACCGCGCCGTCAACAAGGAAAGCGAGCGGCTGAGCAAGCTGGCCCAGGGCTCCCTGCCCGGCGGCAATACCCGCACGACGGTGCACTTCTCGCCCTTCCCGCTTTACGTCAGCAGCGGCAAGTGCAGCCGGCTCATCGATGCGGATGGACACAGCTATGCCGACTTCGTCAACGAATACACCGCCGGCGTGTTCGGCCATTCCAATCCGGTCATCGCCGAGGCGGTGACCGGCGCGCTGAAGGGCGGCATCAATCTGGGGGCGCCAACCCAGCATGAGGTCCTGCTGGCAGAGGAAATCCGCAAGCGCTTCCCGGCCATGGAACTGCTGCGCTTCTGCAATTCAGGCACCGAGGCCAACCTGCTGGCGCTGGGCACTGCGCGGGCCATCACTGGCAAGGATGCCGTGCTGACCTTCGATGGCGCTTATCACGGCAGCATCCTCTATTTCGCCCATGGCGGCTCACCCCTGAACATGAAGTTCGACTGGGTGCTGTCCAGCTACAACGATTTGTCGCAGGCGCGCCGCGACATCGCCGCCCATGCCAGCCGGCTGGCGGCCGTCATCGTCGAGCCGATGCAGGGTGGCGCCGGCGCAATTCCCGGCGATCCCGCCTTCATGACCGGCCTAGCCGACGCCTGCCGCGACCATGGCGTGATCTTCGTCATCGACGAGGTCATGACCTCACGGCTCGGCTATGGTGGCGCGCAGGCGCGCTATGGCGTGACGCCCGACTTGATGACGCTTGGCAAGTATGTCGGCGGCGGCCTGAGTTTCGGCGCCTTCGGCGGCCGCGCCGATCTGATGGCGCGGTTCGATCCGCGCCGCGCCGATTCATTCCCCCACGGCGGCACGTTCAACAACAATGTGCTGGCGATGGCGGCGGGCCATGCGGCGCTGACGCAGGTGCTGTCGGCAGATAGGCTGGAGCGAATGAACGCCCTCGGCGACAAGCTGCGCAACCGGCTGAATGAGCTGGCCAGGAAGCATGGCGTGCCGATGCAGACCACGGGCCTCGGCTCGATATTCGGCATCCACTTTCATGAGGGACCGATCCGCAACGCCGCTGATCTCGACAAGGGTGAACATGGCCGCGAGGCCGCCATCGCCGACCTGAAGAAGCTGTTCCACCTGGATATGCTGGAGGCAGGCCAATATCTGTCGCGGCGCATCATGGGCAATCTGTCAATCGAAACCACCGAGGCGGAAACCGAGCAGCTATGTCAGGCGGTCGAGGAGTTCCTGATCAACCGCGGCGATCTCGTGCGCACGGCGCTGAGCTGACGCAGGCCACTGCCGCGGAAACGTTACAGCGCGTCCGCGATCAGCTTCGCCGCATCCTCGATGTCGTCGACGATGGAGATCCGCGCCTCCTGCGCGTTGCGCTTGCGCAGCGCCTTCAGCAGCCGGCGGTGATGGGTCTGCACAGTGATGCCGGCCTTCACATAGATGCCCTGCTGGATGGTCAGCAGCGGGCCGATCTGCAGCCACAGCGACTCGATGATCTTCACCAGCGTCGGCATCTGGCAGGCGCGATAGAGGCTGAAATGCAGCTCCCGGTTCTTCACCAGATAATCGGGCGTCTTCGCCGCGTCCTCGCGCTCCATCTCGTCGTTGAGCGCGGAGATGCGATCGATCGTGCCGCTGTCGATCAGCGGGGTCGCCTCCTCCGCTGCCAGCCCTTCCAGCGAAGTTCGGATGCGCGTGATCTCGCGAAAACGCTCGCGGGTGATGACGGGCATGGAGACGCTGCGGTTCGGCAGCAGGAACAACACATGCTCCGCCACCAGCCTGCGCAGCGCCTCGCGCACGGGCATCGGGCTGATGCCGAAGGACGCGGCGAGGCTGCGGATCGTCATGGTCGCGCCCGGCGCGATACGGCCGCTCATCAGGGCCTGCTTGAGTTGTTCGTAGACCTCTTCGTTGAGGGTGTTGCGCTGCAGCTTGGGAACCGCAAAGGGCGCCTCGGCCGCGCCAGCCGGCGCCGCGGCGCGACTGCGGCCCGCGGCTTTCTTCTGCGGAGCTTTTCTGCTCTTCATTCTGTGATCCTGCCTGCGCGGCCCCGCGCGGCGGCCTTTCCGGGGTCATGTGTAATGAGTGATCACAATAACATCAATCACTCTCTTTCCGCCATCCGGGGCGGCTAAGATGCCGTCCACCGCCGCCCCCGCCATGGCCCCGCCGGCGCCGGCCCGCTTCGCCCTCGCCGGCCTTAAAGGCGAGTTGCGGCAGATCGAGCGCCGCCGGCTAATGCGCGACATGCTGCTGGTGCTGCCGCTGATCGCCTTCCTGTTCCTGGTCTTTGTCGGCCCGATCTGCATGTTCGTCTTCCGCGCGGTCGACAACAGCATCGTCCCGCGCAACCTGCCCCGCACGGTGACCGCGATCGCCGAATGGTCGCCACCGGAGTTGCCGCCGGAGGCAGTGTATGAAGCGCTCGCCATCGATCTGCGCAGCATTCCCGCCGGCGGCGATGCGGCTGTGCTCGGCCGCTATCTCAATGCTAACCGCGAAGGCTTCCGCAGCCTGATCATCAAGACCGCGAACAACCTGCCGGCCGAGCCCACGGGAAGCTGGCGGGAAACGCTTGTCGGCATCGACAAGAAATGGGGCGATCCCGGCTATTGGGCGACGCTGAAGAACGAGTCCGGTCGATTGACGGCCTCGTACCTGCTCGGCGCCGTCGATCTCAAGCTGGATGCACAAGGCGACATCGTCAGCCAGCCGGCGGAGCGCTTGCTCTACAAGCGGCTCCTGCTCCGCACGTTCGAGATCAGCATCGAGGTGGCGCTGCTTTGTGCCCTCCTCGGATTTCCCGTCGCGTTCGTGCTCAACGCGCTGCCGGCGCGGCGCGCCAATCTGCTGATGATCGGCGTCATGCTGCCGTTCTGGACATCGTTGCTCGTGCGCACGACCGCCTGGATCATCCTGCTACAAGGCAATGGGCCGGTGAACAGCGCGCTGCAATGGATGAATGCGATCAATCACCCGCTGGAGCTGATCTTCAACCGCTTCGGCGTGCTCGTCGCCATGGTGCATGTGCTGCTGCCCTACATGATCCTGCCGCTCTACAGCGTAATGAAGGGCATCCCGCCGACCCACATGCGCGCCGCACAGTCCCTGGGCGCCACGACGCGATACGCATTTCTCCGCATCTATCTGCCGCAGACGATCCCGGGCCTTGCCGCCGGCACGCTGCTCGTCTTCATCATGGCGCTCGGCTACTACGTGACGCCGGCGCTGGTGGGCGGACCGAACGACCAGATGATCTCCTACATGATCACCTATCATCTGAATGAGGTGGTGAACTGGGGCATGGCGTCGGCGCTGGGGGCGCTGCTGCTGCTGGCGACGCTGATCCTGCTGGCGCTGCTGGGCCGGCTGATTGCCGCCGGCCCGCTGCTGCGGCGGAACTGACCCATGGCGCTGCCCGCTTACGCCTCCCTGGAAGACCGGATCTGGCATCATGGCGCGCGGCTGCTCTGCTATGTCGTGCTGCTCTTCCTGCTGCTGCCGATTGTTATCATCGTGCCGATCTCCTTTACATCCGGTGACATGCTCGCCTTTCCGCTGCCTGGATTTTCGCTCAGGTGGTATCAGCGCATCCTCGAGGGCGATGCCTGGATCGATGCGGCGAAGAACAGCCTGTTCATTGGCGTTTCCACCACGATCCTGGCGATGACGCTCGGAACATCGGCCGCCATGGGCCTTTGGCGCATGCGCTTCCGCTGGAGGCCGCTGCTGATCGGCATCATCATCTCGCCGCTGCTCATCCCCATCGTTATCACCGCCGTCGCCATGTATTTCCTCCTGGCGGCGGTCGGGCTGTGGGGAACCTATGCCGGCCTGATCCTGGCCCACACCGCGCTGGCGGTGCCGTTCGTGGTCGTCACCGTGCTGGCGACACTGGACGGCTTCGACACCAACCTCGCCCGTGCAGCCAGCAACCTGGGCGCACCGCCGCTCACCGCCTTCCGAAAGGTGACGCTGCCGATCATCTTCCCGGGCATCGCTTCCGGCGGCCTGTTCGCCTTCGCGACTTCATTCGATGAGATCGTGGTGACGCTGTTTATCGCGGCACCCGAGCAGCGCACGCTGCCGCGGCAAATCTGGAGCGGCGTGCGGGAATATGTCAGCCCAGGCATCGCCGCGGTGGCGACGCTACTGATCCTCGTATCGATCCTGCTGCTCCTGACGGTGGAAATGCTCCGCCGGCGGTCGGAGCGCCTGCGCTACGGCAAGTAGGCAGCGGCGGGCGCCGCGACAGGCGCCCGCGCAAACCCGGCAACTACTGGGCTAGCTTTTCTTTCAACGAGCCGAGGCCGGCATCATAGATGCCGAGGATCGTCTTCTTGGCGTCCTCATCCGATGCGCCCTTGGCGTCAAAGGTCGACGACCAGTCGATGGCCACCGTGTCGGCCGCGCTGCCCGCTTCTACCTTGATGGTCGAGGCATAATTGGCGACCGGCAGCGGGCTCTCCAGGATCTCGTAGCTGTAGGAATGGGCCGCGTCGTCCCAGTTGGTCAGCTTTTCCACCAGCACGCCGCCATCCTGCGTCGTGAGCGTGCGGATCTTGGCGCCGTCCATGTCCTTCATCTCGCACTTTGCGATCGCCGGATGCCAGTTCGCGATCCCGCAGAAATCGCCCAGCAGCGCCCACGCCTTATCCACCGAACCGGCCACCTCGATCTTCTGATCCGCGTCCACAGCCCAAGCGTTGCCGCCGAAGGCCAGACCGATCAGAGAAACGCCCGTCAACATCCAGAACCGCATGAAATCCTCCCATATCAGAGATTGTTTCCGCTTTGCGCGGGACGGGGATGCTAGGGGCACCGGCGCGACAATACAAGGAACCAAGGCAGGCCTAGTCATGTCCCAATTTTGCAGCAGTTTCGCTTAGGAAACCGCTCAGCCATGGTGCCAAATCTCGGCCTATCGCATGGGCAGTTCGTCGGAGGGAACGGATGGAGCTTCTATCTATAAAGTTTGCGATCGATTGTTTGCCGCACCGTGAAAAACTCTTTCCAAGGATCACGTTTCCGGCGCTTCAGCCGCGCCGAAATGTTGGTCACATTGAATGCATCGGACCGCAGGCTGCCCGTGAGTTCCTTCCAGTCCAGCGGCATGGACACGGTTGCCCCAGGGGTCGCGCGGGTCGAGTAAGGCGCCACGGCAGTCGCGCCGCGCTGATTGCGGAGATAGTCGATGAATATCTTGCCGCGTCGTGCGGCCTTCGAACTCTTGGCGATGAATTCATCGGGCGCATCGGCGGCCATCTGCGCCGCGAAGGCCTGGGTGAAGGATTTCACGGCTGGCCAGGGCATAGGCGGCGACAGCGGTGCCGCGACGTGCAGTCCCTTGCCACCTGTTGTCTTGACGAAACTTTGCAGACCCACCGACGTCAGCCGGTCGCGCACCAATTTCGCTGCAGCGACGACTTTCGGCCAGGGCACCGCCGGATCGGGATCGAGATCGAAGATGATGCGATCGGCGGACTCGATCTTGCCGGCCGCGCAGCCCCAGGGATGAAGCTCGAGCACACCGAACTGCACCAGGGCCACCAGGCCCGCCGTATCGCTGACCGACACATATTGCTTGGGGGCGCCGCTTTCCCGTAGACGGATTGGCTTGATCGCCTTGGGCATGCCCGCCGAGAGATGCTTCTGATAGAAGCAGGCGCCATTCTGCCCATCGGGACAGCGCACGATCGACAGCGGCCGGTCGGCGACATAGGGCAGCAGCAGTTCGGCGACGCTGAGGTAGTATTCCGCCAGATCGGCTTTCGTCAGCTTGAGCTTGGGATAGAGAATCCGATCCGGGTGGGTCAGCTTGACGCCACTCACCTGCTGTTCGCCGCTGGATTGCTTCACTGTGACCTCCGACGCCTCCCGTACCCGCTCGCGGCCGATTGCCTTGGCCGGCTTGTCGTCGCGCAGGGCGATAAAGGAAGCCTGCCGCACCAACCCGTCCGCCGTCCAGGTGGCAAACTCCACTTCCGCCACCAGCTTCGGAGTCACGAAATGCACGCCGCGCCGCGCCAGTCCCGGCGTTTCCCCGAAAGGGCTGCGGGCGGTCGCAATTGCGTCTAGTTTCTTGCGCAGCTTTCGGCCCGCTTCGTCGCCGAACCCTGTGCCGACGCGGCCGGCATAAACGAAACGGCCTGACTGCCAATAGCCCAGCAGCAGCGCGCCGAGCCCCTGGCGGCTTCCCTGGGGATCGGTATAGCCGCCAATGACGAACTCCTGCCGCTCGCGGCATTTGGACTTTACCCAGCTCCGGCCGCGCCCGGAGCGGTAGGGGTCATCAGCCATTTTCGACACCACGCCTTCGAGCGCCATGCGGCAGGCATGGCGGTAGAGCTTCTGCGCGTCGCCGCCGAAATGGTCGCTGTAGCGGATGGACGGATCGGCGGTACGGACCAGCTCAGCCAGAAGTTCCTTCCGGTCGCGCAACGCCAGCTTGCTCACATCGCGCCCATCGAGGTGCAAGAGATCGAAAACCATGTAGATCAGGCCTTCGTCGCGGTCCTCCGAAAGCGCCTGCTGCAGCAGCGCGAAGCTCGGCGCATTGCCTCGGTCCAGCGCAATGATCTCGCCATCGATCAGTGCTCGGTTGGCCGGCAGTGCGGCAACGGCTTTGGCGATGCTGGGAAAGCGGGCGGTCCAATCCAAGCCGCTGCGGGTCAGTATCTTGACCTTGCCGCCTTCCAGCCGTGCCTCGGCTCGGTAGCCATCGAACTTGATCTCATGGATCCAGCGGGAACCGTCCGGCGGTTCGGCGACCCGTGTCGCAAGCTGCAGGGGGACGAAATCCGGCATGGGGCCGGCGCGCCCCAGCTTGATCTTACCCGTTTTCCGGGCTGGCACCGCTTCACGTTTCGGCTCCGGGGATGTCTCAACGCGCTTCTCGGCGGTGCGCTTCTTGCTCGACCACTGCTTGCCTTTCTTGTCCGACTCGATCTGCTTCAGGGTCATGCCAGTCTTCACACTGCGGTCTTGGCGCGTCACGACAATGTCGCCCGAACCCGGCCTAGCGGAGTCATCCCGGCTCTTGATCAGCAGCCAATTGGCGCGCTTTTCCCGCGGCGAACCGCGCATGCGAACCAGATGCCATTCGCCTTTCAGCTTCTTGCCGCGCAGCCGGAAAGTCAGCCTGCCGTTTCGCAGCATCCGGTGACCATCGCCAAGCGGTTCCCAGGTTCCACTGTCCCACAGCATCACGGTGCCGCCGCCATACTCGCCGGCGGGGATCGTGCCTTCGAAGTCGCCGTATTCAAGCGGATGGTCCTCCACCTGCACCGCCAGGCGCTTGTCGCCCGGATCGATGCTGGGGCCGCGAGTCACCGCCCAGCTTTTGAGGACTCCGTCCATTTCCAGCCGCAAATCGTAGTGCAGCCGGCGCGCGTCATGCTTCTGGATGAGATAGCGGTTGCCGCCGGCGCGCCCCGTCTTTCCTTTGGGCTCGGCGGTTTTCGTGAAATCGCGCTTGGTGCGGTAAACTGAAAGTGCATCCGCCGGTTTGTGCTGATGACCGGTCGCCTTCATCCGTGCCGCCGCCGCGCCGCAGATTTGGCTGCCGCCTTACGAACCTTGGCGGATGCGGCAGCTGGCTTGCCCTTCCCGCTTTTGCCCAGGCTGCGCTTGAGGGCTTCAACGAAATCGATCACGTCGGCCCCGCGGCGGGGCTGCGGCTCTTCGGCGGCGATTTTGCGTCCTTTCGATTTGCGCTTGATCAGCTCGCGCACCGCACTTTCATAGTGGTCCTTGAATTTTTCAGGCGCGAAGGCTGCTGATTTCTGCTCGATCAATTTCTTCGCAAGGGCGAGCTGATCGCTATCCGCTTTCTTGTCCTTAATCCCGGAGAAGAAATCCCGGGCGTTCTTCAGGTCATCGTCATAGCGCAGGGTTTCCAGCAGCATACCCTTGCCACAGGGTTGGATCGCGGCGATGCGCTCCCGGCCAGAGACAGCAATCTGTCCGAGACCAATCTTCCGGCTGGCACGCAGGGCGTCACGGATCACCGCAAAGGCCTCCTGCCCGGCTTCACCGTCCGGCACCACGAAATAGGGCTCGTCGAAATAGATGGCGTCGATCTCGTTGCGATCTACAAACTGGACAATGTTGAAGCTTTCCGCCGTCTCGAGGCGGAGTTTCTTCAGGTCTTCGGGATCGATGGCGACATAGCGGTCCTTCGAGATCTCGAAGCCCTTGACGATATCCTCGTTTTCGACCGGCCCGCCTCCTTCGACGATCTTCTGATAGCGGACGCGCTTGCCGCTACGCTTGTGGATCTGGTGAAAGCGCACGGCGCCGGCCGGATCCACGGCGGAAAATATCTGGACGGGCAGCACGACCAGCGACAACCGGATGGACCCGGTCCAATAGGGGCGAGCGGGCATGGGCATCCCCGGAATCTGGAGAAGTATGCTAACAGAACCAGCGACGCGTCCCGTTGTTCCGCGCCCAGCGGCCGGCAAGCCGGAACAAACATCGCAGCTATGTCATTTCCATTGGCGAACCGCCCGTCTGGCACTATCTATGGGGCGGGGCGGCGATTTTTAGGGGCCGCGGCAGGCGAGAGAGACCTTTATGTTGAGAACAATTGCCGTCCTGGGCGGAGCGGTCGTGCTGCTGTCTGCGATGAGCGCAGAAGCAAAGCAGGAGCAGATCACCGGCTATGTCAGCGCGGTCGACAAGGACGCGCGGAAGGTCACGCTCGACGACAACGTGGTCTACCCGCTCAAGCCGACCGCCGAAATGCGCTGGATAGTGCCGGGCGTGAAGGTTGTGTTGTTCTGTGACTACGATGTCACCGGCCTCGTCGACTGCGGCGTTGGTGTCGCCTCGTTGAACGAAGACCTCAACCAAAACCCCGAAGAGCCGCAATCCGGCGGCAGCACGGGCTTCAGCGATGAAATCGGGTTCGCGACACCTGACGCCAACCTGCCGGACAAGCCGATCCTCCGGCTGCGGCGCCAGGATAAGTAGGGTTGCTGCACGAACTACGGATCAAAGACCGCGCTCTGAAGCACTGGGTCTTGGTTTGCGCGAGACTGACAGTCTCATTGAAACTAAGCTTCAATGCCTTTTCATGACCCCAATGATCGCGGCATTGCCTGAACTCATCGCACTCTCACGGCTGGAACTGCCATACCTATCGCGCTGTTCTGCGTTGGCACCGCGGGAGAGCAGTAGGCTTACCATCTCTGCGTGACCTCCCATAATCGCGCGATGCAGGGGTGTGTCGTCGTCCTCGCCGCGCGCGTTGATGTCGGCACCATGATCGAGAAGCACTTCGGCGGCTGCCACGTCACCCCAGATAGCGATCTTGTGTAGCGGATAGTCCAGACAAACCCCACGATCGTTGGCCGTCGTGGCTGGACCGTCATCCTCCTTCCAGAATGAAAACGTCCGGTTGAGTTTGTCGAGAACCTCCTGGAGCGTTGGCATCCGAATTATCCTAAGCCCGAGGCTGCATCCCAGAGACTGATCGCCAAGCCGAACAGCAATCTCCACCAAGCGGCGGTAAGCCTGAAGGCAATTGCCTAAGAGTTCGTTTCCTGGAGTCCCCATCATTTGCCAAGTTCTGCTGAACTCAATTCAAGCTTCCATCTTGATTTCCGCCGACTCATTGGGTATGTTCACGTTTCCTTCGCAACAAATCGCCGGGAGGCGTGCATGATCCGTATGTATTTGCCGTTCAGTCCCGGCGGCGCCGAACGTTAGGTCCGGTGCTACGCAGGTCGGCCACGGGGTCCCCCGGCCACCTGCTTCCCTAACCCTCTAGAGGTTCGATAGCCGCAGTTTTCCGGACGCATTCGCGTCATTGCGCGCTGTCATTCTTCAACCGTTTGCGAATGGAGCGGCGCAGTTTCGGCGCCGGTTTGGGACCATGAATTTCCTTTTAGTCTGGCGCGAGCGCGCCGCCCCCTTTCGGGACGTGCTTGCCTTCAACTTCCGATACTGGCGCCGCCAGCGCATTCTGGTGGCAGCGGTTTGCGTCGGCATCCTCGCCATGACCATGGCCGACGTGCTCTTGCCGATCTATGCCGGCCGGCTGATCGATGCCGTTGCGCCGGCGGTCATGGCGGATGCCATCGGCAGCAGCGCGCGCGTTGCCGCGTTGAACGAGGCGATATGGGCCCTGGCGGCGATGATGGCGCTCGGCCTGCTGATGGTGATCGCCCGCCATCTATCCTTCGTCGCCATTGTGCGCATGACGCTCAGCCAGATGGTGGAGGTGGCGCAGGACGCGTTCTGGAAAGTGCAGCGTTTCGCCGCCGAATGGCATGCCAACACCTTCGCCGGCTCCATTGTGCGCAAGGTGACCCGCGGCATGTGGGCGGTGGACCTGCTGAACGACACGCTGCTGGTCGCGCTCCTGCCCTCGGTGATCGTGCTGATGGGCTCCACGGTACTGCTCGGCTATCGATGGCCAATGATGGGGCTGGTGATCCTGGTGGGCAGTGTCGCCTATGTGATCCTGGCGGCGATCTTGTCCATCGCCTATGTCGGTCCGGCGGCGCGTCTATCAAATCAATGGGACACCCGCACGGGCGGCGCACTTGCCGATGCGGTAAGCTGCAACCAGGTGGTCAAGGCCTTCGGCGCGGAGACGCGGGAGGATCAGCGGCTGCGCTGGGTGGTAGCGAAATGGAAGAAGCGCAGCCACCGGACCTGGATGCGCGCCACCAACAACGGCACGGCGCAGTTGCTGGCGCTGCTGGCGTTGCGGACGGCCGTCATCGGCCTGGCGCTCTGGCTGTGGTGGCATGGCCAGGCGACGCCGGGCGACGTGGCCTATGTATTGACGGCCTACTTCATCATCCAGGGCTATCTGCGAGATATAGGTTGGCATATCCGCGATTTGCAGAAGTCGGTGAACGACATGGAGGAGCTGGTGGATATCCACGTCCAGGCCTTGGGGGTGGAGGACAAGGCGGATGCTCGGCCGATCGCGATCACCCGCGGCCTGATCGAATTCAAGGACGTGCGGTTCCACTATCGCGGGCACAACGCGCCGCTCTTCGACGGGCTGTCGGTCACCATCGAGGCCGGCGAAAAGGTCGGCCTCGTGGGCATCTCCGGCTCCGGCAAGACGACGTTCGTGAAGCTGATCCAACGGCTGCATGACGTGAATGGCGGCCGCGTGCTGATCGACGGCCAGGACGTGTCGGCTTGCACCCAGGCCAGCCTGCGGGCGCAGATCGCCATCGTGCCGCAGGAGCCGATCCTGTTCCACCGCTCGCTGGCGGAGAACATCGCCTATGGCCGGCCCCAGGCAACGCTGGCGGAGATCGAGCGGGCGGCGCGGCTGGCCAATGCCCATGAGTTCATCCGCGTGCTGCCGAAGGGCTACAGCACGCTGGTGGGCGAACGGGGCGTCAAGCTGTCGGGCGGCGAAAGGCAAAGGGTCGCCCTCGCCCGCGCCTTCCTGGCCGACGCGCCGATCCTGATCCTGGACGAGGCCACCTCGAGCCTGGACTCGGAATCCGAAGCCCTGATCCAGGAGGCGACGGAGCGGCTGATGCAGGGGCGCACCACAATCGTCATCGCGCACCGGCTGTCCACCGTGCGATCGCTGCGGCGCATCCTGATCTTCGACAAGGGCCGCATCATCGAGGAAGGCGATCACCGGTCGCTGATCCAGCGGGAAGCCGGCGTCTACCGGCGCCTGTTCGACAAGCAGGTGGGCGGGCTTTTGGTGAGCGCCTAGCGGCCACCGCAGTTAGTGGGTTGTATAGTTTCGGGTTTCGGCGGCCGCAGGGGCCTTTCTGATATCTAGCTGCGGCCGCCGACTTGACCTACAATGGCACCAACAAGGCTGGCTAAAGCCGTACCGGCAGGGAGGATCAACCGGTGGGTGTGTCGCACGAGCCGTGGCTCGTCATCCTGTCGCTGATAGTGGCGATCCAGGGCGCCTATGTGGGCCTGAGCCTGGCGGTGCAGGTCGGCGGCGCCGTGGGCCTGCGGCGGCGACTGCTGCTGGCGGGGGCGGCGATCTCGCTGGCGGTGGCGATCTGGGCCATGCATTTCGTCGGCATGCTGGCGGCACGGCTGCCCTTCCCGGTCGACTATCTGGTTTTTCCGACACTCCTGTCCTTCCTGGTCTGCGTGCTCGTGGTTGGCGCAGGCGTCTATGCCGCCAGCGTCGCCAGGCTGCGGCCGGCGCGGCTTGCGGCCGCCGCGGTGTTCATGGGCGGCGGCATTGCCATCATGCACTACATCGGCATGTCGGCGCTCCACGCCAGCGCCCATATGGAACACGACGTCATGATCGTGATCGCCAGCGTTGCGGTGGCCATCGCAACTTCGGGGCTGGCGCTGTGGCTCGCGGGCGGGCGCGGCGGACGGCCGCCCCTGTTCCTGTCGGCAACGGCACTGGGCTGCGCCATTGCCGGCATGCACTACACGGCAATGGCTGGGCTTACGCTGATGCCTTTTCCCGCTGCGGCTGCGCCTGAAGCGCCGGCGCTCTCGACCGATCTGCTTGCGATCGTGGTGGCCATCGTGGCGTTCGTAGTTTCCGGCATCTTCCTGCTGACGCTGGTGCCTGATCGCTCTCGTGCCATTGCCAGCAGCGACCTGGACGACGAGCCTGCCGAGGATATCGCGCCGCCGGAAACACAGAACGTTGGCCAGGGCACCTACCAGCCGCTGGGGGGGTTGGGTTCGCCGCCGCGGCGCGCGGCGAAGCAACTTCCGGTGGAACGCGAGGGCGCCACCCACTACGTGCCCGTGGATGACATCGTCGCGGTCCATGCCAACGCCCACTATACTTACCTATATGATGGCCAGGCGAAGCTGTTCTGCCCGCTGGCCATCGGCGTCGTGGAGTCCCGTCTGGATAACGATCGCTTCATCCGCATCCATCGCAGCCATATCGTCAACATCAACCGCATCACCGGCCTGAAGCGGATCGGCGATACCGGCCTGGTCGATCTGGGTACGCTGGAGCCCTACACCGTGCCGGTCAGCCGCGGCCGGCTGGCTTGGCTCCGCAGCCGTCTGGGCGAGATAGCCGGCGAGTCCTCGGACACCGCCAGCGCCGCCTAAGCTTTTTGCGGTGCAGCATCGGCCACGGAGTGCCGCCGCAAATCTGATCCGAAACCCCAGTCGATCCACCGCCCGCCGCAACTCGTGCGGCCGGACCGCAACTCGTGCATTCCGCCGCCGGATCGTGCAGCCGCAATTGTTGCTGCGCTGCACGCAGAACCAGACTCCCCGAGCAAAGACTATGAACCGGAGGAGGATGCCGTGATCCCAGGCCCCTTTGCCTATCATCGCCCGAAATCTGTCGCCGAGGCCGTGGCCATGCTGGCCGATCTCGGCGCCGAGGCGCGGCCCCTGGCCGGCGGCCATAGCTTGATCCCCATGATGAAGCTGCGCCTGTCCACGCCTGAGCATCTGGTGGATCTCGGCGGCCTCGGCGAACTCAAGGGCATCAAGGCCGACGGCAACGACATCGTCATCGGCGCCATGACCACCCAGCAGGAGCTGGTCGCCGACGCCACCCTGGCGGCCAAGCTGCCGATCATCAGGGAAACCTCTCTGCAGATCGCCGATCCGCAGGTGCGCTATGTCGGCACCATCGGCGGCAATGTGGCCAACGGCGATCCTGGCAATGACATGCCGGCGCTGATGCTCTGCCTGGGCGCCAGCTACCAGATCGCCAGCAAGACAGGCCAGCGCCGCGTCGCTGCTCGCGACTTCTATGAGGGCGCCTACATGACCGCGCTGTCCCAGGGCGAGATGGTGACCGCCGTGCGCATTCCCGCACCGCCCGCCGGCCATGGCTATGCCTATGAGAAGCTGAAGCGGAAAGTGGGCGACTATGCGACGGCGGCGGCGGCTGTGATCCTGACGATGGCGCAAGGCAAGGTCGCGACCTGCTCCATCGGCCTGACCAATCTGTCGGAAACGCCATTGTGGGCCGAGGCCGCGGCGAAGGCCGTCATCGGCACCGCGTTGGACGCAGCCACTTTGAAGACAGCGGCGGCCGCGGCCGAGGCGATTGCCAACCCCGCTTCCGATAATCGCGGACCGGCCGCCTACCGCAAGAAGATGGCGGGCGTAATGACCGCGCGGGCTCTGCAGCGCGCCCAGTCGCGCGCAAAGTAAGAACCGGAGATAAACAATGGCTAAATCCCATCTCACTCTGAAGGTGAACGGCAAGGAAGTGGAGGCGCTGGTCGAGCCGCGCACCCTCTTGATCCACTTCCTGCGCGAGCAGCTCAATCTCACCGGACCTCATATCGGCTGCGACACCAGCCATTGCGGGGCCTGCACCGTCGATCTCAACGGCAAGTCGGTGAAGTCCTGCACCATGTTCGCGGTGCAGGCCGACGGCGGCGACGTGCTGACCATCGAAGGCATGGCGGCGGCCGACGGCACCCTGCATGCACTGCAGGAAGGTTTCCGCGAGATGCACGGGCTGCAGTGCGGCTTTTGCACGCCGGGAATGATCGTCCGCGCCCATCGCCTGCTGAAAGAGAATCCGAATCCGACCGAGGACGAGATCCGCCAGGGCATCTCCGGCAATCTCTGCCGCTGCACCGGCTATCAGAACATCGTCAAAGCCATTCAATACGCCGCCGCGAAACTATCGGGCGGCGCCCTCAAGGAGGCCGCAGAATGAACGACCAGACCCCGTCGAAGGAAGTGCGCACCGAGCGGCTCCAGGGCATGGGCTGCAAGCGGAAGCGCGTCGAAGATGTCCGCTTCGTTCAGGGCAAGGGCAACTATGTCGACGATCTGAAGCTGCCGGGCATGATCTACGGCGACTTCACCCGCTCGCCCTATGGCCATGCGCGGATCAAGAAGATCGATGCGACGAAGGCGAAGGCGGTGCCGGGCGTGATAGCGGTGCTGACCGCGGCAGATCTCAAGCCGCTCAGCCTTCACTATATGCCGACGCTGGCAGGTGATGTTCAGGCCGTATTGGCAGAAGAGAAAGTACTGTTCCAGAACCAGGAAGTCGCCTTCATCATCGCCGAAGACCGCTATACAGCAGCCGACGCGGCCGACCTGGTGGAAGTCGAGTATGAAGAGCTGCCGGTGCTCGTGGACCCGTTCAAGGCTATGGCGCCGGGTGCTCCTGTCCTGCGCGAGGACATCAAGGACAAGACCGACGGCGCCCACGGCAAGCGCAAGCACTACAACCACATTTTCGCCTGGGAGATGGGCGACAAGGAGGCCACCGACACGGCCTTCAAGAAGGCGGAGGTGTCAATCAAGGAACTGATCTCCTATCAGCGGGTGCATCCCGCTCCGCTTGAGACTTGCCAATGCGTCGCGTCGTTCGACAAGATCAAAGGCGAGTTGACGGTGTGGGGTACCTTCCAGGCGCCGCACGTGATCCGCACGGTGGCTTCGCTGATCTCGAAGATTCCCGAGCAGAAGATCCATGTCATCGCGCCTGATATCGGCGGCGGCTTCGGCAACAAGGTCGGCGCCTATCCCGGCTATATCTGCGCCATCGTCGCGTCCATCGTGACCGGCCGGCCGTGCAAATGGGTCGAAGACCGGATCGAGAATTTGTCGACCACGTCCTTCGCCCGTGACTATCACATGACCACTGAAATCGCCGCCACCAACGACGGCAAGGTGACGGGCCTGCGAGTGCATGTGTTGGCCGACCACGGCGCGTTCGATTCCTGCGCCGATCCCAGCAAATGGCCGGCGGGATTCTTCAACATCGTCACCGGGTCCTATGATTTTCCAGTGGCCCATTGCGCCGTTGATGGCGTCTACACGAACAAGGCGCCGGGCGGAGTCGCCTATCGCTGCTCGTTCCGCGTGACCGAGGCTGCGTATTGCATCGAGCGCGCCATGGATATCCTGGCGCAGAAGTTGAACATGGATCCGGCCGAGTTGCGGATGAAGAACCTGGTCCGCAAGGAGCAGTTCCCCTACCAGTCGGCGCTGGGCTGGGAATATGACTCCGGCGACTATCATACCGCCATGCAGAAGGCGATGGATACGGTCGACTATAAGAAGCTGCGGGCCGAGCAGAAGCAGCGGCAGGAGGCGTTCAAGAAGGGCGAGACCCGGGAACTGATGGGCATCGGCGTGGCGTTCTTCACTGAGATCGTTGGCGCCGGCCCGTCGCGCAACTGCGACATCCTGGGCATCGCCATGTTCGACCCCGCGGAGATCCGCATCCATCCCACCGGCGGCGTGATCGCCCGCATGGGCAGCAAGTCCCAGGGCCAGGGCCATGAGACCACCTATGCCCAAATCATCGCCACTGAGCTTGGTCTGCCCGCCGACGACATCATGATCGAGGAAGGCAACACCGACACGGCACCCTACGGCCTGGGCACCTACGGCTCGCGATCCACGCCGACGGCGGGTGCCGCGACGGCGATGGCCGCGCGCAAGATCAAGGCCAAGGCGCAGATGATCGCCGCCGATCTGCTGGAGGTGTCGGAATACGATCTCGAATGGGACATCGATCGTTTCCAGGTCAAGGGCAATCCCGAGCGTTTCAAGACCATGAAGGAGCTGGCCTGGGCGGCCTACAACCGCGTGCCCAAGGGGCTGGAGCCGGGACTCGAGGCGGTGAACTATTACGATCCGCCGAATATGACCTATCCCTTCGGCGCCTATATCTGCGTCGTCGATGTGGATGTGGATACCGGCGTAACCAAGGTACGGCGGTTCTATGCGCTGGATGATTGCGGCACGCGCATCAACCCAATGATCATCGAAGGCCAGGTCCATGGCGGGCTGACCGAGGCCTTCGCCATCGCGATGGGCCAGGAGATCCGCTATGATGAGATGGGCAATGTGACGGGCCCGACCTTCATGGACTACTTCATGCCCACAGCGGTGGAGACGCCGAAATGGGAAACCGACTGGACCACGACCCCCTCGCCGCACCATCCCATCGGCGCCAAGGGCGTGGGCGAGAGCCCCAATGTCGGCGGCGTGCCCTGCTTCGCCAATGCGGTGAACGACGCCTTCAAGTTCCTGGGTTCGACCCACATTGCCATGCCCCACGACCACTGGCGCACCTGGACGGTGGCGGAGAAGCTTGGGCTGCATGCGTAAGGGTTGCGTCTAGCGCAGGTGGATCATGTGCTGTTGCGGCGAGATGATGCTGATGCCGCCTCACTTGGTGGAGCCCGCGCCTCTGCCCACAATTGTCCCCTCGCCCCCACGAAGTGGGGGAGAGGGTAGGGTGAGGGGGTGGCGACAAGATACGCAATGCGATGAGATAACCCCTGACGCATGGGTGCAAGTGTTTAGACCCCTCACCCTAACCCTCTCCCCGCTCCGCGGGGCGAGGGGACATTCGCTGACGGAAATTCTTTCCTCTTGGGCGCACGCGATAACAATGCGCCAACGAACCCACCCATGATCCCCGACCGCGACCGCATCGCCGATCGCCTCGCCGCTGTCGGCTATGTCGCTGACCGCGATCTCGCGACGGCGTTGTGGATGATGGATCATCTCCGGCGGCCGTTGCTGCTGGAGGGTGAAGCGGGTGTCGG
>DATKFM010000108.1:0-2645 GCA_035544395.1 Verrucomicrobiia bacterium | reverse complement strand
AGGCAGCCCCGAAGAGCCGAAATAATTCTGGAACACGCCCTGCACGATCAGCGCGATGCCGAAAGTCAGGAGCAGTCCGTAGAGATGGTCGAGGCCGGTGAGCCATTGCAGCATGGTCCGTTCCAGGATCATGCCGAAGATCCCGACCACGATGGGCGCGATGATCAGCGCCGGCCAGTAGCCGATGCCGGCAATGTTCAACAGGAAATACGCGCAGAACGCGCCCATCATGTAGAGCGCGCCATGGGCGAAATTGATGATGTTGAGCATGCCGAAGATCACGGCGAGCCCCAGACTGAGCAGCGCGTAGAACGATCCGTTGATCAATCCCACCAAAAGCTGGGCGTAAAGAGCTTGCATCGGTTTCGCACTCAATCTCGTTTATGAAGCAAATCGCCTGGTGACGCGAGAGGGCGCCCGCCGGCACGGATGCCGGCGGGCCATTGTTGCTACTTCTTTACCAGCGGACAGGCACTTTCCGAAAGCGGCCTGAACGCCTGGTCCGCCGGGGTCGTTCCGATCAGCGTATAATAGTCCCACGGCCCCTTGGACTCGGAAGGCTTCTTGACCTCGAACAAATAGGCCGGGTGAATCTTGCGGCCGTCGGCGCGGATCGATCCCTTGCCGAACAGCGCATCGTCGGTCGGGCTTTCCTTCATTTTCGCCACCACCTTGGCGCCGTCATGCGGATTGCCGCCCATCGCGTCGAGCGTCTTGAAATAGTGGACCAGCCCCGAATAGACGCCGGCCTGCACCATGGAGGGCTGCGCCTTGTTCTTCGTGCGCTCGGAGAAGCGCTTGGAAAACGCACGGGTACCGTCGTTCAGGTCCCAGTAGAAGGTTTCCGTGAAGCTGAGGCCCTGCGCAACCTTCAGACCGAGCGAGTGCACGTCGGTGATGAACAGCAGGAGGCCCGCCAGCTTCTGGCCGCCGGCAACGATGCCGAACTCGGACGCCTGCTTGATGGTGTTGGTGGTGTCGCCGCCGGCGTTCGCCATGCCGACGATCTTGGCCTTGGACGCCTGCGCCTGCAGCAGGAACGAGGAGAAGTCCGACGAATTCAGCGGATGCTTGACGGTGCCGATAACCTTGCCGCCCGACTTCAACACCACCGCCGTTGTGTCGCGCTCCAGCGCATGACCGAAGGCGTAGTCCGCGGTCAGGAAGTACCAGGTATCGCCGCCGGCCTTCACCAGCGCCTGCCCGGTGCTGTTCGCCAGCATGTAGGTGTCGTAAACCCAATGAATTGTGTTGGGCGAGCACTGGGCATTGGTCAGATCCGACGTCGCCGCGCCGGTATTGATCATGATGGAATTCTTTTCCTTCACCAGATTGTTGACCGCCAGCGCAACGCCGGAGTTCAGCACATCCATGAAGATGTCGACCTTCTCGACGTCGATCCATTGACGCGCGATGGTCGTGGCGATGTCGGGCTTGTTCTGGTGGTCGGCGGAGATCAGGTCGATCTTCCAGCCCTTGGCCGCCAGGCCGGAATCCTCGATCGCCATCTGCGCCGCCAGCGTCGAGCCGGCGCCGCCGAGGTCGGAGTAAAGTCCGGAATTGTCGGTGAGAACGCCGATCTTGACGTTCTTGTCCTGCGCCAGGGCGCTGCCCGCGGCAACCGCCAGGGCGGCGCCGAGAACGAGAGTTGAAATGCGATGTTTCATATTGTCTCCATTAGTCCTGAGTGCAGCCGCAGTATCGATCAGACACCGAGATAGGTGTGGAGCTTGTCCATATTGGCCGACAGCTCCGAATTCGCAAAACCGTCGATGACCTTGCCGTGCTCGACGATGTAGTAGCGGTCGGCCACCGTCGAGGCGAAGCGGAAATTCTGCTCGACGAGCAGGATGGTGAACCCTTCCGACTTCAGCCGCGCGATGGTGTGACCGATCTGCTGAATGATGACGGGCGCCAGACCTTCGGTCGGCTCATCCAGCATCAGGAAGCGCGCGCCCGTGCGCAGGATTCTGGCGATCGCAAGCATTTGCTGCTCGCCGCCCGAAAGCTTGGTGCCCTGGCTGTTGAGGCGTTCCTTCAGGTTCGGAAACAATTCGAAGATCTGATCGAGCGACAGGCCGCCAGGGCGCACGATCGGAGGCAGCAGCAGGTTTTCGCGCACGTCGAGGCTGGCGAAAATGCCCCGCTCCTCGGGGCAGAAAGCGACGCCCATCCGTGCGATCCTGTCGGACGAGGCGCGTGTGATGTCCTGGTCGTTGAAGCGGATCGAACCAGTGCGCTTGCCGATGATCCCCATCACCGATTTCAGCGTCGTGGTCTTGCCGGCGCCGTTGCGGCCGAGCAGCGTGACCACCTCGCCGGCCTTCACATTGAAGTTGATGCCATGAAGGATGTGGGATTCGCCGTACCAGGCCTGCAGGTCGGAAACGGAGAGAACCTGCGCGTCCACCGGTTTGGTTGCGGCCTCGGCCATTTTCAAATTAGCCATGACCGGCCCCCAGATAGGCTTCCTTGACGCGCTCGTCCCTGGACAGTTCGGCATAATTGCCTTCCGCCAGCACCTGACCGCGCGTCAGCACCGTGATGATGTCGGACAGGTTGGCCACGACGGACAGATTATGTTCGACCATCAGGATGGTGTACTTGGCCGAGATGCGCTTGATCAGCGCCGCGATCTTCTCGAT
>DATKFM010000107.1:0-8192 GCA_035544395.1 Verrucomicrobiia bacterium | reverse complement strand
TGGGTATCCAATTCCCCCAGCCAGATGCCGAGGATGCCGAAACTGATGCCGACAAAGGCCAGCGAGAACGCCACCGGATAGCCCAGCAGCAAAAACACCACCAGCGCCGCGAACATGATCGGCGCCATATTGTGGGCGATTAGATCGATGATCATGAATGCCTGCTTCCTGACCTTGCGCTCGGTCTATTCGATGGCGCCATGGGCGGAAGCATGCCCGGCATGGGGGTCGGGAATTGCGCCGCGCATAACCGCGATGCGCTTGATCAGTTCGGAAATGCCCTGGAAGAAAAGCAGCACGAAGCCGATGAGCAGGCAGATGCGCGCCGGCCAGAGCATCAGGCCGCCGGCACTGCCGGACATCTCGCCCGAGGTGATGCTGTTCTTCACCCAGGGAGCGATCTCCCAGATCATCAGCGCGCAGAACGGCAGCAGGAACAGCGTATGGCCGATGATATCGATCCAGTTCCGCGCCCGCTGCGAGAGCATGTTGGAAATGATGTCGATGCGGATATGCTCGTTGCGCTGCAGGGTATAGGCGGCGGCCAGCATGAACACGGCGCCGAACAGGTACCATTGCAACTCCAGCCAGGCATTGGAGCTGATGTCGAACAGCTTGCGGATGATGGCGTTGCCCGAACTGACTAGGACCGCGGCCAGAATGAGCCAATAGATCCAGCGGCCAATGAACGCCGTCACCGCGTCGATGGCGCGGCTCAGGCTCAGGAACAAAGCCATGGGGCCTCCCTCAAGACGTATCCCAGACCGCCCGTTTGCCGGGCTTATGGACTGCACTCTAGCCGCAAGTTGGGCCGCTGCGTAACCCGCTTTTGGTCGGGATGTAGGGATTTATCCTTTGGTGCTTACCAAAAGGGAACGGCCCGCCCCCCGAGGGGAGCGGGCCGGCATGCCCAATCTGCAGGCAGCCGCAGTCCCTAGGCAGCGTCGCGCCGCAGCGGCTGGCACATGCAGTGAACGCCCATGCCGGCCCGGGTGTACATCGTCATTTCAGGGTCATAGACCTTGAACCCGGCCGCCCGCAGCTTTTTGTTTAGATCCTTGGCAGCCAGGGTGGAGAGCACCCGGTCCTTGCCCAGGGCTACCACATTGCAGCCCAGGCTCATGGTCTCCTTGAAGCTGGCGGGAATGATCTCGATCTTCTTGGCCTTCAGCCAGTCCACCACGTCGTCCTCGGTGGTCTCCAGGCAGACCGCCGCGCAATGCTCGTTCAACATGCAGACCATCAGGTCGATATGGACATAAAAGTTGTCGATCGGCGCGTATTTGATCTCCCAGCCCTCCTTGGCGAACCAGCCGCCGATCTGCCGCGCCGCCACTTCTTCGCAGCGCAGCCCGGTATAGCCGATCAACACGGCGCCATCCCGGATGATGTTGAAATCGCCGCCCTCGAAATTGCCGGCGCTGACCATGTCGTAGATCGGAATGTTGTTGGCGAGATAGAACCGCAGGGCGCTGGCATATTCGCCACGCCGCCGCGGGTTGGCGAGCTGGCAGATGATCGCGCCATAGGGGGTCATGATGCTCGAATCCCGCGCACTCACTTGATAGGGATTATGCATGTCGAGCGGCAGGTAATGGCAATTGACGCCCGCATCCTCATAGGCGTCCACCATCTCCCGGTGTTGCCGCGCCGCCACCTGCTTGTCGAACTTGTAGCCGCGGCGCAATGTGTCCCGCACCAGCGACGAATAAGCGGCGTTCTCCTCGCCCATCCAGCGGAAGCTCTCCGCCGGCCCCAGCAGCACGTCTTTCAGCAAGCCGGTCTCCGACTTCATCACCCAGTCGGTCATCCGCGGCGTGCCGCCTCCTTCCACCCGCGCCTGCAACGGCGGTTGAACGCCGGTTTGGCCGTCGCCGGCTTTGCTCTTCGCCATTTTTTGTTCTCCCGTCGGCTGGTGTTGTTGGCGCCAGAATAGTCAGCATTAGACCGGTTCGACAATGCCGGCAGGCGCGGGTATGGCCTTGGCTTCCGGAATAGCAGAATGGTCCCAAAGACCCTCCGGCAGCGCATCACCAGGAAAATTGTCTCACGCAGGACCGGAAAAATTTCCGATGGGAGGCTGCAACCCCACCCTCGCAGAATTCAATTTGGAATTGCCAATTCTTAAAGGGTAAATTTGCGAATTTTTAAGAGGTAATTGATACGATTGCAGATCACATGGCCAGCCTAGCGGCTGAGTCGCGTGATCTGGCTAACGGCTTAGAGGTGACGCGTGGCTCACTCTGATGCATCCGCCGTTGAATCGCCTATCAAAAATGGCGCATTAACCAAGACAATCCTCGTCGTGGAGGACAATGAGCTCAATATGAAGCTCTTCAACGACCTTCTGTCGGCACATGGATATAAGGTGCTCAGGGCATCGGATGGCAATGCGGGCCTTCAACTGACAAAGCAGCATCATCCGGACCTGATCGTCATGGACGTGCAGCTCCCGGGTGGCGTCTCGGGCCTGGATGTCACACGTTCGCTCAAGGATGACGACGACCTCAAAGCCATTCCGGTCATAGCCGTTACCGCGTTCGCGATGAAGGGCGACGACAAGAAGATCCTAGAGGCCGGTTGCGACGCCTACATGCCGAAGCCGATTTCGGCGATGCGATTCCTGGAATCGATCAAGGGCTTCTTGAACTAGACTTCGGTCCCGCGGGCGCGGACTTCGCGCGCCTGAACTTTGTGATCGATATGTCCTTGCGCCTGTGCCGTCGGGCGCAGATTGCGCAATTCCCAACCCTTCTCCGTTCGTACTTCTTCGGCGCTGACCGTCTGGCTCTCCCGGCACCGCTGCGCTAGAGTTTTGCCGAACGGGAGAGGGCCATGGAACACGCAGGACCGCAGAACCGCCAGACGATGATGCCCCTCCATGCCGAACCCGGGAAGTCCCACACGCTGCCCGGCTGGGCCTATACCGATGCCCAGCTTTTCGAGCGCGAGCGGACGGCGATCTTCGAGCGCGGCTGGCACTATGCCGGGCCGCTCTCGGCCCTGAACAAGCCCGGCGACTATCTCACCAGTGGGCTGCTCGATCAGAACATCATCGTCATCAGGGGTAAGGATGGGGAGCTGCGCGGCTTCTACAATGTCTGCCAGCACCGCGCCCATGAGCTGCTGAAGGGCCGCGGCTGCGCCAAGGTGATCACCTGCCCCTATCACGCTTGGTCCTATCACGCCGACGGCCGTCTGCGTTCGGCGCGGGGCACCGAGACCATGGCCGATTTCCGATCGGACGAGTTTCATCTCAAACCGGTGCGCATTGAGGTCTTCGCCGATCACTTCGTCTTCTTCACACTGGAAGAAAACGCCCAGCCGCTGTCGGAGCAGGCCGGCGACCTGGCGCAGGAATTGAAGGACGAAGTGCTGCAGGACGGGATGATCGCCGTCACCAACTATCCGAACTGGCGGATCGCCTGTAACTGGAAGGTCGCGGTCGACAACTATCTCGAATGCTATCATTGCGCGCCGGCGCATCCGGCCTTCGCCGACCTGGTGTCGATGGACAGCTACAAGACGGCGGCATCCGGGCTGTGGTCGAGCCAGAAGGGCGTGGTGGGCAACCACGACAACAAGGCCTATCCGCTGCGCCGCAACGCGCCGGAACAGCGGGCGCTGTTCTGGTGGCTCTGGCCCACCACCACCTTCAATGTCCTGCCGGGCTCGCCGGCAGTCGGCGTGTTCAGCTACATGCCCGGCGGCGCCGGCGTCACCGTCACCCACGGCGACCGCTATGCCGTGCCGGGGAACGAGTTCCCGGCGGAGGACAATGCGCGCATCGAATACAGCCGCAACATCCTGAACCCGGAGGATGTCGCGCTCTGCGAATCCGTGCAGCGCGGCCTGGCGTCACGGGGCTACAGCCAGGGCCGCTTCGTCGCCGATCCCGCCGGGAGCGTGATCACCGAACAGGCGGTGCATCATTTCCACCGCCTGGTAGCTGAGGCGGTGGGGTTGTAGGGCCCAGAGGCCAGATTTCACTCGGCCGAAGTGATGAAATATGACGCCTCTCCCCACGAATTGGGGAGTGGCACGCAACATCCGCTGAACGCGAATATTGCGCACCCTCTCCCTCGTTAGAGGGAGAGGGGTCAGTCCGGGGCTAGACCTACGCCGCCGCGCGCTTCAGGCCGACATCCGGCAGCTTCGGCCGCGTTGCCAGCGCCTTCTTCATGATCGCTTCGACCTCCGCCTTCTCCGTGCCCTCGAGCGCCAGCCGCGGCGGGCGGGTCAGGTGCGTGCCCCGGCCCACGATGTGCTCGCACAGCTTGATGCACTGCACGAGGTCGGAGCGCGCGTCGAGATGCAGCAGGGGCATGAACCACTCATAGAGCGGCATCGTTTCCTCCATGCGTCCCTGGCGCGCCAAGCGGAACAGAGTTTCGCCCTCGATGGGGAAGGCGTTCGACAGGCCGGACACCCAGCCCACTGCGCCCATCACCACGGACTCCACGACGACGTCGTCGAGGCCGCAGAACGGGATAAAGCGGTCGCCGGTCATGGCCTTGAGATCGATGAAGCGCCTGGTGTCGCCCGAGGACTCCTTGAAGCAGACGATGGTGTCCACATCGGCGAGCGAGGCCAGCATTTCCGGCGTCACGTCGGTGCGATAGATCGGCGGATTGTTGTAGAGCATGATCGGCAGGTCGGTCGCCTTGGCGACGCCGCGGAAATGGGCCAGGGTCTCCCGCGGCTTGGCGGAATAGACCATCGCCGGCAGCAGCATCAGCCCGTCGAGACCGACCCGCGCGACTTCCTTGGCGATGCCGGAAGCAAGCTCGGTCGTGTATTCGGCGACGCCCACCACCACGGGCACGCGGCCTTTCGCGGCGGACTTGGCCATCTCCATCATTTTGATCTTCTCGTCGCGGGACAGCGAGTTGTTCTCGCCGACGGTGCCGCAGAGGATCAGGCCGGACACGCCGTCGCGGATCAGTGCGTCGATCACCTTGGCTGTGGCGTCATAATCGATGCTGAAATCGCTGCGGAACTGGGTGGTGACGGCGGGAAAAACGCCTTCCCAGGCGACATGCTTGGCCATTTTTGCTCCCTCGAAGCTTGAAACCGTTGACAAATCCGTCCAGATGGATATTGTATACAATATAAAACCCGAAAACGCAAGCGCGGATTCCCTGGGGTCAGGCATGCAGGAACGTACGGCGCAAAAATTCCAGCTCGGCCACCGCACCCGCGTCGAAGCGGCGGCGGAGGAACTGCGCCGCCGCATTCTCGACGGCGAATTTCCCGAAGGCTTCCAGCTCCGCCAGGATGCGCTGGCCGCGGAGTTCGGCATCAGCCGCATCCCCATCCGCGAGGCGCTGTTCCAGCTCGAGGCCGAGGGGCTGGTCAACATCCATCCCCACCGTGGCGCGATTGTCTCCGCACTGTCGGCGTCGGAGGTCGAGGAAATTTACGAGTTGCGCGCGCTGCTTGAGCCGCGCCTGCTGGCGAGCTCCGCGCCGAAACTCACCTCGGAGGATTACCGCGCCATCGACGCCATCCTCGATGAATACAGCGCCGAGCTGCGCGCCGATCATGTGGGCCGCTGGGGCGAGTTGAACACCGCGCTGCACGGGCTGCTCTACCGCCATGCCGATCAGCCGCGCACGGCGGCGATCGTTGCCAGCCTGCTGCAGAATGCCGACCGCTACACCCGCATGCATATCTCATTCACGCAAGGGCGCAGCCGCGCCGAGCGCGAGCATGCCGACATCGTCAAGCTCTGCAGGAAGGGCGATGTGACAGGCGCCTGCCGCGCGCTGGAAGAGCATATCCGTAATGCCGGTGCGTCGCTCACCGAGGTCATCCGCCGCAGCGAAAAGCCGCCGCAAGACGACAGCAAGAAGAAGCGCGCCTGACCGCGGCGCCCAGGGGAAACACCGGAATGAAAATCACCAAGATATCAGCCTACCAGGTGGATCTGCCGCTGAAGGAGGGCCGCTACGCCTGGTCCAACGACAATGCGGTGGAGACTTTCGACGCCACAGTCGTTGCCGTGGAAACCGACGCCGGCATCACTGGTTACGGCGAATGCTGTCCGCTCGGCCCGGCCTATCTGCCGGCTTATGCCGCGGGGGTTCGCGCCGGCTTGAAGGAAATCGCGCCGAAGCTCATCGGCCTCGATCCCACTCATCTGGGTGTTCTGAATCGCCGCATGGACGAGGCGATCCGCGGCCATCCCTACGTGAAGGCGCCCGTCGACGTCGCCTGCTGGGACATTCTGGGTAAGGCGGCGAAGCTTCCCGTCTACGCGCTGCTTGGCGGCGCGCAGCAGGCCGAGGTGAAGCTCTACCGCGCCATCTCTCAGGACACGCCCGACAAGATGGCCGCCAGCGTCGGCCGGTACCGCGCCGAAGGCTACACCAAGTTCCAGCTCAAGGTCGGCGGCAACGCAGACACCGATATCGAGCGAATTCATGCCTGCCGCGCGGTGCTGAAATCCGGCGACGTGCTGATCGCCGACAGCAACACCGGCTGGACCATGCATGAGGCCGCCCGCGTGGTGCAGGCGGTGCGCGACGTCGATGTCTATATCGAGCAGCCCTGCCGCACCTACGAGGAATGCCTGACCGTCCGCCGCCGCACCTCGCTCCCCTTCATCCTCGATGAGAACATCGACGGCATCGGCATCCTGCTGCGGGCGATCTCCGATGGCGCGATGGATGTGATCAATCTGAAGATCTCCAAGGTCGGCGGACTCACGCGCGCGCGGGAGATGCGCGACCTCTGCCTCAATGCCGGCGTCGCCATGACCATTGAGGATACCTGGGGCGGCGATATCGTCACATCAGCCATCGCCCATCTCGCCCGTTCGACGCCGGACGAGTTCCTGTTCTCCGCCACCGATTTCAACAGCTACGGCACCAAGGATATCGCCAAGGGCGCTCCCAAGCGCAAGGACGGTAAGATGACCGCGCCCGACACGCCGGGCCTCGGCATCGAGCCGCTGCTGGATGCACTGGGCAAACCGGTGCTGACGACGGGTTAGCTGGTCTGTAGCCTGAGCTTGAACGCCAGCAGGCACGCGACGGCTAGCGACACGCCGATCGCCGCGACGGCGGCCGGCCACCCGGCGCGATCGAACACCTGGCCCAGCACCGCGCTTCCGGCCAGACCGCCGAGATAGTAGCTCGCCAGATAGATCCCGCTCGCGGCACCCCGCTCTTCGGTTGCCGCGCGGCCGACGAAGCCGGTCGCCGCCGCCTGGGCGAAGAATGTGCCCGCGCCCACCAGCACCAGCCCCGCCAGCACCGGCGCCAGCGACGGCAACAGCAGGAACGGCAGCCCGATACCGGCCACCGCCAATGCGCCCCAGAAAACCGGCCGCGTGCCGAAGCGCCGCACCGCCTGACCGGCCAGCGGCGTTGTCAGCAGGGCGGGTATGAAAACGAGATAGACGAACCCCAGCGACATCGGCGGCAGCGCGATCGGCGCCCGGGCCAGCACGAAGTTCACATAGGTGAAGGTGCCGATGAACACGAACAGGATGATGAAGCCGATGCCGAAGGCTGCCCGCAGCGCGGGATTGCGGAAATGCGCGGCCCAGGCGGTCAGCGGCGATTTGCCGTTGCCGTTGATGGCCGGCTGGCAACGGCTGAGTCCGAGATACACCACGGCAGCGCCGGCCAGATTCAGCAGCGCGAAGAAATAGAAATTCGGCGCCAGCCCCAGCATATCCGCCAGCGACGCGGAGATCAGCCGCCCGAACAGATTGCTCGCCACATTGCCGGTGATATAGGCGGCCAGCGCGCCGGCGGTTTCCTCCGGGCGGCTCTGCTCGGCCAGATAGGCCATGGTCAGCGTGAAGGCCGACGACATGCAAAGGCCCTGGGCAATCCGCAGCGCGGTGAACGTCGCGAGATCCGGCGCCATGGCCAGCAACGTCGTCGGCACGGCCAGCAATGCCAGCGCGGCACAGATGCCGAGCCGCCGGTTGATGCGCCGGCCCAACAGCGCGATCGCCACGCCCGCGATCGCCATGCCGATGGTGCTGGCATTGACCGCGAAACCCATCGCCGCCGGCATCACGCCATAGGCTTTCGCCAGCGTCGGCAAAATCGCCTGCGCCGCGAACAGATCCACGAGGGTGAGAAAACTGGTGACGCCGATGACGGCCAGGCGGCGGAAAGCGCCCGTGCCATCGCGAATATCTGACATCGTCAGGTTTAGAGCTTGTGCCATGG
>DATKFM010000106.1:0-16038 GCA_035544395.1 Verrucomicrobiia bacterium | reverse complement strand
TTCCCCTTCGGCCGCTTCGACGAGATCGGCAAGCAGAACCTGGCGTTCTTCGAGCGGGCGATGAAAATGTTCGCGCCCTATCAGACCGGCGCCGCCGGTGAGCAGCCGAACAGCGGCGAAGCCCCGGCCAGTGGCGGACCGGACAGTCTGTCCGAGCTCAAAGCCCAGATCGATGCGCTGCAAAAACGCATCGAGACCATGAGCAAGACCGACAAGGGCAAATAGCCCTCGACCGTCGGCCGGTATCAAATCGCCGCCACGAACTGCGCTATGCTGGCCGGTATGGGCGGCCAGCCGGTCGATTGAGCCCCTGACATCGCCGATCCCTGCCGTCGTTGACTGACTGTTAACTAATCCTGCGCGTAACTGATTGCGACCGGCGCAACCTGCGCCCGTGGATCCGGGGATCTCCATGGCGTTCGTACAGACACAACGGTTTCTCGTCGGCAATGTCATCTCGCAAACTTTCGCGGCTTACTTCACACGGATTCTCCCGTTCAGCGGATTTGCGCTGATCGGATTCATTCCGACTATCATCTTCCTGGGCGGTTACATCTATCTGCTGCTGGAAGACCCCAGCATTGCGGGACTTTCTCCAACAGGTGATCCCGCGGACCCCTTCAATCTGGACGAACTTGCGGCGCTGCCTTGGATTTGGATCATTGTCGCCAGCGCCGGCGTGTTCATCCTGTCGATCGCGACGACGGCGATCTGGCTGGCTGCAACCGCCTATGGCACGTTCCAGCATTTGCGCGGCCAGCCTGTCCGCTTCTGGCAAAGCCTGCAGCGCGGTGTGGCAGTGGTTCTGCCTTGTACCGGCGCGACATTTCTCATTTTTCTCGGGGCTTTGATCGTCTGCGCAATCGCGATCATACCGGTTTTCATGCTTGTTCCCGACAACAGCCCGCAGGATTCCTGGGTGGCTGCAATTCTCTGGCTCATCGTTGGATTCTTCGCGATTCTCATCGTCTTCGCGATCATCGGCGTGCGGCTCTGGATCACGGTGCCCGCAATTGCTGTCGAGCAACCAGGCGTTCTGGCGGCGTTGTGGCGGAGCTGGAATCTGACTCGAGGCCACACATGGCGCCTCTTTGGCGTCCTGCTGGTCATGTGGCTCGGGACACTCGCGATGTCGATGGTCGGTGGAATAGCTATCGGTGTCATGAGCGTCTTCGGCGGCGTCACGGGCATATTCGTCGGCCAGGGTTTGAACATCCTCATCAGCGTAATCGCCAATGCACTATTCGCCGTTGCTGCGGCAGTGGTCTATGTCGAACTCAGGCGCGCCAAGGAAGGCTTCGGGCTCGAGGATATTGCCGCCATTTTCGATTGAGCGGCGCGGGACTGGTCGGAAATCAGGTCTGATCGAACTTGTTCTGGCGACGCTTGCCGAACAGCAGTTTTGCTTCCAGATGCCGCCGCTGGGCGGCGTAGAAGGCCTGCAGGAAGGCGCGGGGTTCGACCGGCTGGCCCGGAGATTGCCAGGCAATCTTGCGCTGTATGCGCCGTGCCACCTCGTCCCGCACCTGGACGGCATGGGGGCCCTCCTGGCGCAGGATATGTTCCAGCGTCTGCAGCTCTTCGACGCCATAGACCGAGAGATGCTGCCGGCTGAAGCGGAGGCCGTCGACCGTGGCATCTGTCGCGGCATTCGCAGACGCCGCCGGGGGCATCACCGCCACATCGGGCAGCAGAACGGCCTTTGGCGCCAGGATCACCCAGGTGCCGCCGATCAGGTCGCCGGCCCGCAGCCGGTCCTTGTTGAACAGCGGCAGCAACGTGAGCACGCCCATCCAGCCGAGGAGCATCAGATAGAGCCAGATGCCGCCGGATTCCCCGCCCATGAACGGCCCCATCATCAGGATCATGGCGGGGATGAAGACTTCGACCTCCCGCATCAGGTTGCGGGCGAAGACCGCATCGGCGCGCAGCGCGCCGCCGCCGCGGTCAATGACCCGCAGGCCGAACACCCGCTTGCCCGGCGTCATGCCGCGCCAGGCCAGCTCGAAGGCCGCGAAATAGAAACTGCGCAGGAAGAAGAACACCAGCATCAGCACGATCCAGAACCAGGCACCCATCTCCGCGCCGCTGATGCCGATCAGGACCAGCAGCAGGACAATGCCGACGAATCCGAGGATGATCGCAAACAGGTCGATCAGGAAGGCCGCGGCCCGTTCGCCCCGGCTGGCCAGATCCACCGGCAGCAGGACGCCCTCCGGCGTCGAGATCATCCGGCGCGCCGCCGGATCGACCACGCCCAGCAGGGCACTGATGCGGCCGCTAGCTGTTGTCGCCATCTGCCGCCCTCCGGGACCGGCCGCCGGTGACATAGTAGCCCACCCAGATCAGCAAGGTGGCGCCGGCGATCGTCAGCCGCGTATTGGTGTCATCGATCAACTGACGGCCCAGCCCTTCAAGTATGCCGGCGATCAGCAGCATGAAAACCGCGCCCATGACCACCATGGCCGCGCGCCGGCCGTGCAGGGCGAGATTGGCCAGCCGGCTCTGCGCGCCGGGAAAGGCAATGGCATAGCCCAGCATCAGCCCGGCGGCGCCGCAGAGCACGATGGCGCCGAGTTCGGTCACGCCATGGATCATCAGCCAGCCGACGATGTCGACGCCCAAACCGCGGCTGTCATAGAGCGCGATGAACGCGCCGATCATCAGGCCGGTCTGGATCAGCAGGAACAGGGTCGGCAGCCCCAGCGCGAAGCCGAGGGCAAAGCACATCATGCCGATGCGGGCATTGTGGGTGAACAGGAACGTGGAGAACACCGACAGCTCTTCGACATCGCTGGTATCGGCACGCTCGAACAATACTTCGCGCAGGCTTTCTGTCGACGCCGTGGGGGTGCGGCCGCTGGCCAACTCGGGATCGACGAAGCTGTAGAACCAGTCGGAGTTCGAGATCGTCAGCCCATAGCCCGCCACCGTTCCGGCGCTCAGCGCCAACAGCGACAGCAGCACAGCCGGCCAGATGCCGCGCACGGCCTGCGGCAGGCGATAGCGGAAGAACTCGGCGACCGAGCCCCAGAAATTGGCGCGCACGCCATAGACCATGAGATAGGCGCGGCTGGACAGGCTCTCGAGATAGGCCAGCAGGTTGTGATCGAGCGAGATGTTGCGCGCCACCGACAGCGAGGACAGCGACGCGAAATAAAGCATCGGCAGGCGGATCAATTCTGCCAGGTCCAGATTGCGGATACCGCCGCGGCGCTCGGCCCGGCCCAGCAAGCCTTCCAGCTCGCGCCAGCTCACCTCGCGCTCCCGGCGGAAGACGTGACTTTTGAGTTGCGGTTCGGCCATCAGATCAGCTCCCGCTGCCTGATCAGGAGATAGCGGTTCAGCAAATCCATGCCGATGCGTTCCGGCGACACATCCAGGCAATGCACCCCCAGGCGCTTCAACTTCTCGAACACCACCGCGCGTTCCCTGAGGAAATTGTCGGCAACTACCGCTTCGGTGACATCCAGCAGCCGCTTCGGGCGTTGCGCGGCGGTTTTCTGCAAATGGGGATCCTGCAGCGTGACGAAGATCACCAGGTGCTTCTGCGCCAGCCGCGTGACGTTCTCCAGCATCAATTCGGCGGCGATGCTGTCGACGAAATCCGTCATGAGCACGATCAGCCCGCGCCGGTTGAGCCGGCCCAAAAGGTCGGTCAGGCCGAGGGTGAAGTTGGTTTCCTCATGGCTGTAATCCAGATCGGCCGAACGCCGCTGCACCCGGCTGAAGCCGGCATTGCCGGCGGATGGCGGCAGGTAGAGTCGCACTCGCGAGTCAAATCCGAACAGGCCTACCTGGTCGCCGGCCTTTGCCGACATGAACGCCAGCAGCAGCCCGGCATTGATGGCATGATCCAGTTTGGCCACGCCATTGACCGGCTCGCGCATCAGATAGCCGCTGTCGAAGGCCAGGATGATCGGATGATTGCGCTCGGTACGGAACTCCTTGCATAGCAGCTTGTGGTGGCGCGCCGACTGCTTCCAGTCGATCGAGCGATGATCCAGGCCGGGCATGTACTCCCGCAGCGCATCGAACTCCGAACCCTCGCCCTGCTGCTTCTGGCTCTTCATGCCGATCAGGGCGTCGGGGGAATAGAACTTGGCGGCCGCCGTCCGCACCGCCCGCACATTCGGCACCACCGGCAGCCGCAGCGGTTCCGGTTCCAGCCGCTGACGCTGCGCCAGGCCCAGCGGTCCGCGCCAGCGCAGCCACAGCCGCTCGACGATGGCGGTGCCGCGCCGCAGCGGCGTCAGCGGAAACTCGAGCGCAACCTGCTGCCCCGGCCCCAGCATGGCGAAGCGGTGTCCGGGCTCGCGCAGCAGCGGATCCACGTCGCAGCGCCCTTCCAACCGCACCGCCCAGCGGGCCGAACTGTTGAACAGATTGACTCGCAGCAGATCGCTGTCGCCGGCATAGAGCAGCGGCGGCACGTCGGCCCGCAACAACAGCGCGCGGCCGGGCATCGCCATCAGCGCATCGATGCCCAGCGCCAGCGCCGCCAGCGCCACATAGATCAATACCAGCGGCCAGAAATCGGCGTTCAGCACGATCACCAGCACCGCCAGCGGGATGCCGGCGGCAAACAGGAAGACGGCGCGGAGCGTCGGCCGGATCATCGGGGCGCCGGCACCTGGTCGAGGATCTGGCCGACCACCTTGTCGGCATCGAGGCCTTCGATCTCGCTGCCCGGCGCCAGCACCAGGCGGTGACGCAGCGCCGGCGGCGCCAGCATTTTCACGTCGTCGGGGATGACGTAATCGCGGCCCTGCAGTGCGGCGAAAGCGCGAGCCGACATGGCCAGCATGTTGCCGGCGCGGGGCGAGGCGCCATATTGCAGCGCCGGCGTCTCGCGGCTGGCGCGGATGATATCCACCACATAGTCGACGATATCGGATTTGAGATGGATGGTCTCGATCACTGCCCGCATCGCCGTCAGCTCCGCGAGATCGGCAACCGCGGCGACGCCGAGATCGGCGGGATCGGGCATGGTCAACCGGCTGCCATGCTGGGTGACAATGGCGCGCTCCTCCTCCCGCGAGGGATAGTTCATCACATGCTTGAACAGAAAGCGATCGAGCTGCGCCTCCGGCAGCGGATAGGTGCCCTGATGCTCGATCGGATTCTGCGTAGCGATGACCATGAAGCCCGCGCCCAGCGGGTGGGTCTGGCCGTCAATGGTGACATTGCGCTCCTGCATCGCCTGGAGCAACGCTGCCTGGGTCTTCGGCGGCGTGCGGTTGATCTCGTCGGCCAGCAGCAGCTCGGTGAAGATCGGGCCGCGGGTCAGGGCGAACTGGTTGGTCTGGAAGTTGAACAGGTTGGTGCCCAGCACGTCGCCGGGCATCAGGTCCGGCGTGAACTGGATGCGGCCAAACTTCAGCGACAGCGCCGTGGCAAAGCTGCGCGCCAGCAGCGTCTTGGCCACGCCGGGCACGCCTTCCAGCAGGATATGCCCCTGGGACAACAAGCCGATCAGCAGGAGATCGATGGCGCCGTCCTGGCCCACCACCACCTTGCGGACTTCGCCCTTCAGCCGGTCAGCGATGCCGCGAATCCGGTCCAGGTCCATTCAAGATCTCCTCTTTCCAGCGATAGAGTTCCTGCGCCGCCATCAGCAGCAGGCGCGATTGGTAGGCGCCGCCGCCCGGCAGGATCTCGAAGTCCCGCCAGACGCGGCTGAATTTCTGACTGACGCCGCGCGACTGGCCGACACGGTCCAGCCACGCGGCCAGGGTGCGTTCATCGGCCTGCAGCGGCGCGTGGATGCGACGGCCCACATCCTCCAGCACCGCCTTGCGGTAGCGCGCGGCGATCGGCGCCTCGTGGCGGCCGAAGCTCAGCATATCGGCGCCCGCCGCCACCAGCGTCGATTTGCCCATGCGCAGCGGCGGCTCGGCCCGCGCCGGCGCGCCAAAGCGTCCGGTCGAGGCCCAGAGCAGAACCAGGATCGCCGCGAAGGCCGCCGTGGTCACGAACACCAGCGGATACTGGAACAGCGCCTTCAGCAGGTTGGGATCCAGGTAGTAGCCGTGGATCGTCTCGTCGAAGATCACCGGACCGCCGTCGCTGATGACATCGATGATCCTCGCCGCAAGCTGGGCGTTGGCGCCGCGCAGCAGGCCGTGGTTGGAGATCAGGTCGGGATCGGACAATACCCAGATCTTGCTGTCGCCGATTTCCGTCATGCCCAGGAGAATGCCGGTCTTGCTGGTGATCACCGGCTTGAGGCCGGAGCCCAGCATGACCTGCGGCCGCGGCAGATCGGGCGCCGGGCCGAGACCGCTGGGCAGCCAGGGCGGTGAAGAATCGAGTTGCAGCACCGTTCCGGTCTTCGTCACCTGCCGCAGGACTTCGGAGATGTAGTTCGCGCGAATGCGGCTGACGGTCTCGGCCCAGCTGCTGTTCAGCAGCGACGCATTCGCGCTGTATTTCGGCAGCACCACCAGCACGCGGCCGGCCTGCAGCAACTCGTCGATCGGCTGCCGCTCGTCGCCGCCGGTGTCAGGCTCGGCCAAGATCAGCAGGCCGCCCTCGGACTTCCTGACGGAGTCGTTGCGGCTGATCAGCACCGGCTTGCCGATGTTCTGCAGCAACCGCACCCAGGCCTGATGGCCGATCGCCGACTTCGAATAGGTGCTGGGTTGAATCGAGCTCGTGGGGAACAGCTCGCTGCCGAGGGTGAACAGCAACATCATGCCAATGAAGCAGGCGATGCCGACGCCCAGCAGCCAAGCCAGCGTGCGGCCGGAGAAGATCGAGTCGTTCATGACGGCGTCCCGCCGAAGGCGAAGGCCTGATAATGCCGGCGGCAGGCGGCATAGACGCCGCCATCAACCGGCCGGCCGCCGAAATAGCTGAGCTCCGTGGCGTCGACGATGGCGCCCAGGGAGTGCCGGCCGATGTCCGGCAAGCGCGACCGCTGCAGAATCTCCCGCGCGGTGCTCGACGGACCGTAGACGCCGCCCAGGTGGCGCTTCAGATAATCGATGCTGTGCAGCAGCAGGAGATGCAGCGCCTCGGCGAACTGCCCCTCTGCCGCAAGCTGGTCGGCGCGGCCGAGGGCATCGAGAAGCTGGCCGTCAGCGGCAAGCGGCGAACCCTGCTCCAACGCCGTGGCGCCGGCCTTGAGTTGGCGCTGCCGGCCGAGCCAGACGGGAACTTCGCGGCCGAGATAGAACAGCGCCAGCAGCGCCGCGACGCCGATCAGCAGCCAGAACATGATCTCGACGATGCTGGCGAGCCAATCGGGCGGGATCCAGCGCTGGGGCAGGTCGATCGGCTCGCGCTTCAGATCCTCGGGCAGCGTGGCTTGCAGATCTTCGGGCGCATAGGCCTTGGCCACCGGCTCGCGCAATTCGGGCGGCAGGCGGGAGAGGTTTTCGAGATCGGGCGCCTCGCTCGCGGCGTTCTCCGCTTCCTGGGCGAGCGCAGTGCTCGTTGTCAGACAAGCAGACAACCCCCAGGCGAGACACAGGACAGCCAGCGAAAGCCGCAGGCCGCAGCCCGCCGCTTCCGCCATCCGACCGCCGATGGAAGACCCCTGCGCCATATCCCCCGATATCGCCCAGCTTGGAGGCAAAAGAAAGGCCCGGTCGCTTGACGCGCCGGGCCTGATAGCAAACCCGATGGGCGGCCGCGCCTAGGCGCGGTCACCAGCAGCGGCGATCAGATAATCCTTCGGCAGCGGCGTCTCCAGACTTGGCCTGCCGAAGAAATAGCCCTGCAGATATTTCACGCCTTCGCCGATCAGGAAGGTCGCATCCTCCTGCGTCTCCACGCATTCGGCCACGGTCTCCATGCCGTAGGTGTCGGCGAGGCCCAGCAGATTGCGGATAAAGAGCTGGTTGTCCACATTGCCGGCCAGGTTCTTCACGAAGGAGCCGTCGATCTTGACGATATCAAGAGTCAGCGCCTTCAGATGGCGGAACGAAGTGTAGCCGGCGCCGAAATCATCGACAGCCACTCGGCAGCCAAGCTCGCGGATGGTCTGCAGGAAGCGCGCGGACTCCTCGATGTCGATCAGCGCCGAGGTCTCCGTCACTTCGACGATCAGCCGCTTGGCCACGTCGGGACGGCCTTTCAGCAGGGCCGACATGCGGCGCAGCCAGCTTTGATCGGACGCAGTCAGGCCGGAGATGTTGATGGCCAGTTGCAGCTGCGGATTCTCGGTCAGGAAATCCAGCGCCAGGTCCAGCACATGGCGGTCCACCATGCGCACCAGGCCGAGCTGCTCGATCACGGGCACGAACACGCCGGCGGGCACGATCTGGCCCTGCTCGTCGCGCATGCGCAGCAGGCACTCGTAGAAGACCGGGATCTCGCTGTCGGAGTTCACCACCGGCTGGAAGGCGAACTGCAGGCGGTGATCGCGCAGCGCCTGTTTCACCTGATTGCCGATGATGAGATTCTGGCGATGCACTTCGCCCTGGCGCACCGACATCTGATAGGGAATGAAGCGGTCGCGGCCCAGCATCTTGGCCTGCTTCAGCGCCGTCTCGCCCTTGGCCATCACATCGACGGCCGTGGTGGAGAGCTCGCTGAACAGCACGCCGCCGATGGAGACGGAGACATGGGTCTCCGCATCGCCGGCCTGAACCGGCTGCTCGCGCACGGAAAGAAGGATACGTTCGGCCGCCCGCGCCATCTGCCCTTCCGAGCATTGGCCGAGGATGACGCCGAAGCGGTCGCCGCCGATGCGGCCGATGACATCGCTGGCGCGCAGCACGCGGTCGAGACGCTGACCCACCGCCAGCAGCACGGCATCGCCGGCCTCCGGCCCGAGGGTGTTATTGATGACGGAGAGCTTGTCGACGCCGATCACCAGATAGGCGCCGGGAATCTCGGCGCGGCGATTGTATTCGATGGCGTGGTCAAGCGCTTCGCGCAGGCGCACGTGATTCAAATGCCCGGTCAGCTCGTCGAAGCTGGCCATGCGCTCCAGGCGCGCTTCGTGATTCTTGCGCGCCGTGATCAAGCGCAGGCTGCCCACGAGGCGCTGAGGCATGCCGTTGCCGGCGCGAATGACGCTGCCGCGGTCATGCACCCACACAAACGCGCCGTTGTCGGAGCGGATGCGGTATTCGCAATCATAGGGTGTGTTGTCGCTGACATGGGATGAGAGTGACTTCAACCGCAGCGGAATGTCCTCGGGATTGACCCGCTGCAGGAATTTTTCGCCGCGCTTCAAAGGTTCGGGGTCTTCGCCGAAAATCTGCGCGCCCTGGCCCGCCCACACGATGTTATCGGTGGTCAGATCCCAATCGTAGAAAAGATCCCCGGCCGCCATGACGGCCTGCTGAATCCAGTCGGCCATCTCCGGTTGGCGAGCCATGTCTGCGCCGTTACGCATCAAATAATGCTCCTGAACGGATCGACCCCCTGTAGCGGCCGATACCCAGTCTGAGTTCTAGCCAGGATAGGGAGCGCGCTTTAACAAGTCCTGAACAACGGGCGGGGAAACCCCCTTCCGGGGCCGCCGTCCAGCCGCTAAGCCCATGGCCGGCAAGCATTGTCACGGTTTGCTGCAAAGCCAGGAAAAATCTCGAAAATATATATGCGACAACTGCCACGGGCGGCCATTACCGGTTTCTATTGCCCGTCGGCACCGGCTCACGAATTCGTGAGAATGCTGTGGCATTTCTGGTTAACGGCGCAAGGGAATTAACGGCCGTGAACCAATCCGACAAGCGGTCCGTCCTTGAGCGGCCGGGAAAATGACGCAAGAAGAGATAGAGGCCCAAGCGCCAAAGAGACCCTAGTCCGGGAGCCCATGAATGCCGCTGATCGACCTGCTGTCCCGCCAGCCCGCAGCCGCCCTGGCGATCCTCAGCCCGGAGCGGCCGCCGCTGACTTATGGCGGCCTGGCTGGACTGGCCGGGCGGACGGTGGCGGCCCTCAACGGGCGGGGCATCGGCCGGCGGGACCGGGTGGCGATCGTCCTGCCCAACGGCCCGGACATGGCAAGCGCCTTCCTGGCGATCGGCGCCGGGGCTGCGACAGCGCCGCTGAATCCGGCCTACCGGGCCGACGAGTTCGACTTCTACCTGCGGGACCTGGCGCCGAAAGCTTTGGTTGTCCAGGCCGGGGTGGAGACCCCAGCCCGCGAGGCCGCCCGCAAGCTCGATATCGCCGTTATCGAACTGGTCCCCGATCCGGCGGCGGCCGGGCTGTTCCGGCTGGATATCCCGGCGGCCAGCGGCGCGCCGAGTTTCACCGGCCCCGAGGACGACGCCCTGCTGCTCCACACCTCCGGCACCACGTCGCGGCCGAAGCTGGTGCCGCTGTCGCAGCAGAACATCCTGGCCTCCGCGAAACATATCAGCGGGACGCTGGCCCTGACGCCAGGGGATCGCTGCCTCAACATCATGCCGCTGTTCCATATCCACGGACTGATCGGTGCCACGCTCTCCACCATCGCCGCGGGCGGCAGCTTGTTCTGCACGCCGGGATTCAACGCGCTGAAATTCTTCGCCTGGCTCGAGGAGTCCCAGCCCACCTGGTACAGCGCCGTGCCCACCATGCATCAGGCGATCCTGGCCCGCGCCGAGCGCAATCGGCAGATCCTGGAACGGCGGAAGCTGCGCTTCATCCGCTCCTCCTCGGCTTCGCTGCCGGCACCAGTCATGACAGAGCTTGAGTCCGTGTTTGGCTGCCCGGTCATCGAGTCCTACGGCATGACCGAAGCGTCGCACCAGATGACCAGCAATCCGCTGCCGCCGGCGGCGCGCAAGCCGGGCTCGGTCGGCCGCGCCGCCGGGCCTGAGGTCGCGATCCTCAGCGAGGACGGCAAGAAGCTGCCGCCGGGCGAAACAGGCGAAGTCGTGATCAAAGGCCCGAACGTGACCGCAGGCTATGTCGCCAATGAGAGCGCTAACGCGGCGGCTTTCACCGACGGCTGGTTCCGCACCGGCGATCAGGGCGTGTTCGATGCCGAAGGCTATCTCACCATCACCGGCCGGCTGAAGGAGCTGATCAATCGCGGCGGCGAGAAGGTCTCGCCGCTGGAGGTGGATGCGGTTCTGCTGGGCCATCCGGCGGTGGCGCAGGCGGTCACCTTCGCCCTGCCCCATGACAAGCTGGGCGAAGAGGTCGGCGCCGCCATCGTGCTGCGCGAGGGTGCGGCGCTGACCGAGCGCGAGCTGCGGGACTTTGCCGCCCAGCGCCTGGCGGATTTCAAGGTGCCGCGGCGCGTGCTGTTCCTCGAGGAGATCCCGAAGGGCGCCACCGGCAAGCTGCAGCGCATCGGCCTCGCCGCCAAGCTGGGCCTCGGCGCATGAAGATCTGCATCTACGGCGCCGGTGCCATCGGCGGCCTGCTGGGGGCCAAGCTGGCCCTCTCCGGCCAGGACGTTACGCTGATCGCCCGCGGTCCCCATATGGCGGCGATGAAAGAGAAGGGCCTGCGGCTGCGCATCGACGGCCAGGAGCTGACGGCGCATCCGAAGGTCACCGACGATCCCGCCAAGGCCGGGCCGCAGGATTGCGTGATCGTCACGCTTAAGGCCCATTCGGTGGCGCCGGTCGCCAAGGCGATGCAACCGCTGCTGGGACCGGAGACCGCCGTGGTCACGGCGATGAACGGGATTCCCTGGTGGTACTTCCACGCCCATCCCGGCCCCCACGCCAATCACCAGCTCAAGACGTTGGATCCCGACGGCAGCCTGTGGCGGCTGATCCCGCCGGAGCGCTGCATCGGCTGCGTGGTCTATCCGGCGGCGTCGGTGGTGGAGCCCGGCGTGGTGAAGCACGAGTATGGCAACCGCTTCATGCTCGGCGAGCCCGACGGCACAACATCGCCGCGGGCGCAGCGTCTGTCGGAAGCGCTGACCGCGGCCGGTTTCAAGGCGCCGGTGCGGCCGCGCATCCGCGACGACATCTGGGTCAAGCTCTGGGGCAATCTCAGCTTCAATCCCGTCAGCGCGCTCACGCAGGCCACGCTGGTGAAGATAGCCACCGATCCGGGCACGCGTGCGGTGATCCGCCGGATGATGGAAGAGTCAGAGGAGGTCGCCAACGCGCTGGGCATCAGGTTCGGCATCGATGTGGAGACGCGCATCGGTTGGGCCGCCGATGTGGGCGAGCACAAGACCTCCATGCTGCAGGATCTCGAAATTGGCCGGCCGATGGAGATCGACGCGCTGCTCAGCGTGGTGACGGAGATGGGCGATCTTGTTGGTATCGACACGCCCCTGCTCGACGCGATCCTCGCGCTCGTGATCCAGCGGGCGCGGGTGGCGGGGTGCTACAAGTAGAGCGGCGAATGCAGTAAAGAACAGTCCCCTCTCCCCCACTTCGTGGTCGCGAGGGGACAACTATGAGTGGGACGAAAGACCGATTTCGACTACCTTCGCCGCGCGACGATGAAGATGCGGCGGAACGGGAATAGCGTGCTTCCATCAGGCTCCGGCGGATAGGCCTTCGCCACGAGCCGCCGATAGTCAGCCGTGAAGGCCTCGCGGTCATCGCCTTCCAGCGCATCGAGATACGGCCGCAGCGCGGTGCCCTTGGTCCACTCGATGACGGGATCGGCGCCGGCGAGCACATGCAGGTACTCCGCCTCCCAGATATCGATCTCGCGTGCATGAGCCGCGAGCGCGCGATGGTAGAAGGCGGGCTCATGCACCGGTTCAATCCCGCGCACGCGCGCGAGCGGATTTTTCCAACGCTCGCTCCCCGCGGCTTGCAACATCAGCCGGTGAGCCGGCAACTCGTGGCTGTGCGGCATCTGCACCGCCAGCACGCCATCCGCGGCCAGCAAGGTCATCAGCCGCGGAAACAGCTTGCCGTGATCGGGCAGCCAATGGAGCACGGCGTTGCAGAAGATGACGTCCAGCGGCCGCTGCGGCGTCCAGTCGCCCGCATCGGCCTGGCTGAACTTCAGCGCCGGCGCCACTTCCTTCGCCTTCGCCAGCATGTCCGGTGAGGAGTCCACGCCGTACACTTCGGCGTCCGGCCAGCGCTTCTTCAGTTCCAGCGTAAGATGCCCCGTGCCGCAGCCGAGATCGCAGACCGTGCGCGGTTGCGCGGCATCGATGCGGCCGAGCAGGTCGATCGCCGGCCGGAAGCGGTGGTCGGAAAACTTCAGATACTGCGCCGGGTTCCAGCTCATGCAGCGCCTCCCTTCACTTCAGCCACCGGCGGCCACAGCCAGGCGGCGCCGCGTACGCCGCTGGAATCCCCATGCATCGCCCGGCGCAGCGGAGTGTCCACCCGGTCGGAGAACACCCAGCGGGTCCAAAGCCCCGGCACGTTTTCATACAGGCGCGCAATGTTCGACAGGCCGCCGCCAAGCACGATGACCGAGGGATCGAGGATGTTGATCACCGTCGCCAGGCAGCGCGCCAGCCGGTCCTCATAGCGCGCCAGCGCCGCTTCCGCCTGCGCCTCACCGGCGCCAGCGCGGTTCAGGATCTCCTGCACATTCACGGCGGGATTCGCGGTCGCATTGTATTCCTGCAGCATCCCCGGCCCGGACAGGAAAGTCTCCACGCAGCCGAAGCGGCCGCAATAGCAGGCCGGCCCGGGCCGCTCATCGTCCCGGGGCGTTTGCATCGGGATATGGCCCCATTCGCCGCCGATTGCGTTGGCGCCGCGCCAGGCCTCGCCGCGGATGGCGATGCCACCGCCGACGCCGGTGCCGATGATGACGCCGAAGACCATCGCCGCCCCGGCCGCCGAGCCATCGGTCGCCTCGGAGACCGCCAGGCAATTGGCGTCGTTCTCCATGCGCACGGCCCGGCCCAGGGCCGCCGCCAGATCGCGATCGAACGGCTGGCCGTTAAGCCAGGTGGAGTTGGCATTCTTCACCAGCCCGGTGGCCGGCGAGATGGCGCCGGGCATGCCGACACCAACTGTCGCCGCCTCGCCCAGCTCCTGCTCCGCCGCGCCGACCAGCTCGGCGATGACGGCGATGGTGCCTCGATAATCGTTCCTCGGCGTCGGTTTCCGACGGCGCGTCAGCTCGCGCCCGTCGGGCGCCAGGGCGATGGCCTCGATCTTGGTGCCGCCGAGATCGATGCCGATGCGATAACGCGGTGCGGGCGAAGCCATGGAAATCCTGCAGGGAAATGCCCCGTTTCCCTTATGACTGGCATTCCGAGGGTGTCAAACCCGAATGCCCTAGCCCGTTCATCCGGCTTGCGAAAAAGGGCCCCCGGACGGTACAAACCGGCTCCCCGATGAGGAAGGATGACTTCGATGGACGGCGACCGTTTGAGGCTTGCCATGCAGCGCTCCGGCCGCCTGTCGGATGCCAGCTTCGAGCTCTTGAGCAAATGCGGCCTGCATATCTCCCGGAGCCGCACCGAGCTGTTCTGCCGCATCGAGGAATTGCCGATCGACCTGCTGCTGGTGCGTGATGACGACATTCCCGGTTTTGTCGAGGAAGGCGTCTGCGATCTCGGCATCGTCGGCGAGAATGTGGTGGAGGAGAAGCGCCGCGCCGCGAGCGACGGCTTCAAGACCGGCACCGTCCTGCCGCTGGGCTATGCCCGCTGCCGCCTCGTGCTGGCGGTCCAGGAAGGGCGGAAGTTCGACGATCTCAGCGACCTGAAGGGCCTGCGCATCGCCACCACCTACCCGGCGTCGCTGAAGGCCATGCTGACTGCCGCGAAGGTGGAGGCCGAGATCGTGGTCATGAACGGCTCGGTCGAGGTGGCGCCCCGGCTGCATATCGCCGACGCCATCTGCGACATCGTGCAGACCGGCGCCACGCTGGAGGCCAATGGCCTCAAGCCGGTGCATACCCTGCTGGACAGCCAGGCGCTGCTGATCGGCCGCAAGGACCGGCTGACCGGCGCAAAAGCCGAGATCGCCGAGCGGCTGATCAAGCGCATCCAGGGTGCGCTCAAGGCATCGGAAGCGAAATACATCATGCTGCACGCGCCCCGCTCGGCGCTGCCGGCGATCGCGCGGATCCTGCCGGGCGCGGAGTCGCCAACCGTGCTGCCGCTGGAGAGCATGCCGGACAAGGTGGCGGTGCATGCGGTCAGCCGCGAGAGCGTGTTCTGGGAGACGATGGAGCAGCTGAAGGCTGCCGGCGCCAGCGCCATCCTGGTCCTGCCGATCGAGAAGATGATGGACTGAGCCATGGCATCGGTCGCGGTCGTCGATAGCGGCGGCACCAACATCAACTCGGTGCTGTTCGCGCTGGAGCGGTTGGGCGCGCCGGCGAAGCTGACCGCCGATCCGGTGGAGATCGCCGCTGCCAGCCACGTGCTGCTGCCCGGCGTCGGCGCGGCGGGCCCCGGCATGGCCAAGCTGCAGCAGAAAAACCTGATCCCCTGCCTGAGGGAGCTGCGTCAGCCGATGATGGGCGTGTGCCTGGGCATGCAGCTCATGTATGAGCGCTCCACCGAAGGCAATGTGGAATGTCTCGGCCTTCTGAAGGGCGAGGTGCGCCGCTTCAAGGACGGGCCGGATCTGACCGTGCCCCACATGGGCTGGAACGATGTGACTCCGGCTCGATCGGGCGATGCCTTGCTGGCCGGCCTCGTTCCCGGCGAACAGGCTTACTATGTGCACAGTTTCTTCGCGCCGGTGACCGACGACACAGTCGCCACCTGCGACTATGGCGTGCCCTTCGCGGCCATGGTCCATCGCGGCAATCTTTATGGCTGCCAATTTCATCCCGAACGCTCCAGCGCCGTGGGCAAGCGTGTACTTGAGAATTTTCTGGCCGTCGCATGATCGTCTATCCGGCCATCGACCTCAGGCAGGGCCGCTGCGTCCGCCTGCACCAAGGTCAATTCGACCGCGAGACCGTCTATGGGGACGATCCGATGGAGGTGGCGCGCGGCTTTGCGGCCGCCGGCGCCGGCTGGCTGCATGTGGTGGACCTGGATGGCGCCAAGGGCGACGCCGCGGGCCAGAGCGAACTGGTCTGGCAGTTGACGAAGGCCGGCGCCAGCATCCAGACAGGCGGCGGCATTCGTGACGGAAAGGCAGTTGCCGACCATTTCAAGCATGGCATCGGACGGGTGGTCATCGGCAGCCTGGCGCTGTCCAAGCCCGACCTGGTGAAAGACTGGATTCGCCA
>DATKFM010000105.1:0-7777 GCA_035544395.1 Verrucomicrobiia bacterium | reverse complement strand
ATCAGCGCCGGCGTGATGATGGCGAAGGTCATCTGGAAGGTCATGAAGACCGATTCCGGAATGCTCGCCGCCAGCGGATGGGATCCGCCCGGCTCCATGCCGCTGAGGAGAATGCGGCTGAACCCGCCGAAGAGGCTGTTCCCCTCGGTAAACGCCAGGCTATAGCCGATCACCATCCATAGGATGGTGACCAGGCAGCAGATGGCGAAGGATTGCATGGCTGTCGCCAGCACATTCATCTTCCGCACCATGCCGCCATAGAACAGCGCCAGGCCCGGGATGGTCATCATCAGCACCAAGGCCGTGGAGGTAAGCATCCAGGCGGTATCGCCGCGATCCAGGGTCGATACCGGAACTTCGGGTGCTGCTTCCTGCGCCAGCAGCGGAAGCGCCAGGAGGAGGGTCATCAGCGCGGCCGATCCTCCGGCCGCCATGCGTGAGATTCTTGCTATCATTGTCCTGTCTCCTAGAGAGCTTCTTCGTTGCGGTCGCCGGTGCGAATGCGCACCGCATGCATCATGTCGAACACGAAGATCTTGCCGTCGCCGATGCGTCCGGTCGCGGCGGTGGATTGGATCGTGTCGACGACGCGGTCGGCCATGTCGTTGGACACCGCGATCTCGAGCTTCACCTTCGGGACGAAGTTCACGGCATACTCCGCGCCGCGATAGATTTCCGTGTGGCCCTTCTGCCGGCCAAAGCCTTTAGCCTCGGTCACCGTTATTCCCTGGATGCCGATGGAGGTGAGCGCCTCGCGCACCTCGTCCAGCTTGAACGGCTTGATCACAGCCATGATGAATTTCATTACGCGCTCCTCCACGCTTCCCTTTTGCGCTCTTCACCGCGACCCCGACCGTTCACGGCCGCAGGCATCTGCGGACGCGTCGACACTTCGTTGTGCGGCGTACCGATGGGATGATTTGCAAGAGTCGTGCCAAACGGATTGCAGCCGGGTGGCTGCGGCAATCGCGCGCGGTGGCCGCACGAAATCCGGCTGCAGCGGACGAGCAGATTTACGAGGATTCGAAAGCGCGCCCAAAGCGTTCCGCCATTCCAGCAGCGGAAATTGAATTGCGGGCCAGTCATTCTGACGGCTGCATCACGGCCAAGCCCTCAATTCCGTCGGCGCAATAATTGCCACAGGCCTGACGCCCAGACGGGCAATTGCCTATTTTTTTGGCGCTTCCCGTATCAGCGAAAAAAAGCCCCTCCCGAGGGGACGGGAGGGGCGCCAGGGTCGGCACCGTGATCGGCGCCTGGGAAACGGACGGCTGGTGAGGGGACCAACGGTCCGAACGGCAACAGGGAGGCTAGGCAGAAGCGGTACTCAGACTTCAGGCGGCACGCTTGAATTCATGGAGCGTGGCGGTCGGCCGCGGGGCCGGCGCGACGGCGGCTTCCGCCGCTTCCGGCCCGCGTACCCGCAGATCGGCCGGGTCGCCTTCGACATCCGCCCGCGTCAGGCCGATATCCTTGAGCAAGCGGTCGTCGAGCTTGGACAGGGCCAGATAGGTGGCGCGCCGGTCGCTGAAATCGTTCCAGCGGCTGGCGAGGCTGCTGATACCAGAGCCTACTGCGGAGAGGGTGTCGCGGATGGCGCGATCGGCACCGGCGATGGCCAGGTAACCGAACCGGCTCAGGGCCTCGGCGCGGTCTTTATGGGCAGTCGCGACAAAGTGGCTGATGGTGTATTCATGAGAAGATTCGCGGGTCATTGGGCTCTCCTTGGTTGCGCCTCCTCAGAAAATCTTATCGTCGAGGCGCTGTTTGCGGTGGCTGTTGATGATGAAAATGCCTATGTTCGTGCAAATTCACAAACGATCAGTTCTCATCCAATCGATTAGAATTATTGATCCGAAACCATGAATCGACGCCTCCCGCCCCTGAACGCCCTCCGAGCTTTTGAAGCCGCCGCGCGGCATCTCAGCTTCACCAAGGCCGCCGATGAGCTGCACGTGACTCAAGCCGCCATCAGCCACCAGGTGCGGGCGCTGGAGGAGTATCTGGGCATTCAGCTATTCCGCCGGCAGAACCGCGCCGTGCTGCTCACCGACGCCGCCCAGCTCAGCCTGCCGCGCCTGCGCGAGGCCTTCGACCAACTGGCCGAGGCCGTCGAAAGCATGGCGGCGAGCCATCCGGAGAACCTGCTTACCGTTTCCGTGACCCCCTCCTTTGCCGCCAAATGGCTGGTGCCGCGGCTGGATGGCTTCCGCAAGGCGCGGCCGGATCTGGAAGTCCGGCTGGACGCTTCGACCCAGCTCGTGGACTTTGGCCGCGATAATGTGGATGTGGCGATCCGCTATGGCGCCGGCCGCTATCCCGGGTTGGTGTCGGAGCAGTTGATGGATGTGGAGGTGTCGCCGGTCTGCAGCCCGCAGCTGCTCAAGGGCGAGCACCCGCTTGAGTCGCCCGGCGATCTGCGCTGGCACCGGTTGCTGCACACCGACTGGTCCTCACAGCGCGGGGAGGAACCGGACTGGCGCATGTGGCTGCTGGCAGCGGGCGTGCGCGATATCGACTGGGCCAAGGGGCCGCAATTCAACGATTGGATGCTGGCGATGCAGGCGGCGATCGAGGGCCAAGGCGTGGTGCTCGGCCGCAGCGCCCTGGTGGCCAACGACCTCGCCGCCGGGCGCCTGGTGCGGCCGTTCAACGTCAGCGTGCCCGGAAAATTCGCCTATTATCTTGTCTACCCGGAATCAGCGATAAAACGCGCCAAGGTGGCGGCGTTTCGCGACTGGCTGACCGCCGAGGCCGCTACGCCGCTTTGATCAAAAAACGAAGGGGCCCGCGAGGGGCCCCTTCATCCGTCTCAAACTGACGCCAAGATTACTTGGCGATGCAGGTATCCACAGTCTCCTGGGTGCACTCGTCAAGGCCGGTATAGAGAACCGGCTCCACGGTCTTGCCTTCCACGAGATCGCGCATCACGAACGGCGCCTTGTAGCCCATCTCGAACGGACGTTGTCCGACCTGGGCGTGGCTCCGGCCGGCCTTCAGAGCATCGATCTGCGGCGGCAGCGTGTCGCCGGCAACGATGATCAGCTTGCCGCTCTTCATCTTGTCCATGACCTGGTCAGTGACCTGGGCATAGGCTTGGGGCGCGAACTGGGCCCAGCCGCCTTCGAGCACGAAGGCGTCGAGATCCGGGTTCGCCAGGAATGTATCGGCCATCTGCTGGTTGGCGAGATCGGCCTGGTCGTTGGTATAGAGCGGGCAACCGTCGACTTCGGTCCAGCCGCCCTGACCCGTCAGCCGCTCAATGCCTTTCTCACCGCCCAATGTGTCGCGCGTGCCGGCGGCGCGGGCATTGATGTTGTCGGCCGCCACGTTGCCGAGCTGCAGGCAGATCGTGCCGCCGTTCGGCTTGAATTTCTTCAGATGCTCGGCGAACTTCACGCCCATCAGATAGTTGTCCGTGCCGAGATAGGTCTTGCGCATGCCGGCGTCAGCGGCGCCGAGGTCGGCGTCGATGGTCATGATCGGCATGTTCGGCGCGCGCTGCTTCAGCAGGTTTGCCATCATCGGCGCGTTCGACGGCGAAATCGCGATCGCCGCAACGCCCTTGGTGATCAGGTCGTCGACGATCTGCACTTCGCCGGCTTCATCGGCGCTCGATGCCGGGCCGGTATACAGGCAGGTGTAACCCGACCCCGCGAGCTCGGCATTCGCCTTCTCGCAGCCCAGATGGATCTGCTCGAAGAACGGGTTGTCGAGGCCCTTAACCACGATGGCCAGAACCTTGTCCTCGGCCGAAGCCGCTGTCGCTGCAACTGCGAAGGCGGTCGCGGCCAACAATCCTAAAGCTCTTTTCATTACTCCTCCCTTTCTTGGCGGCGCAGGCCGCCGGATGACTGCCAGGTTTGGCAAGTCGTTGAAATCCGCCCTGCTGTTGCAGGTCCGGATGTGTTCCGTGGTTATCAAGTCATTCCGCCATGGCGAGGGATACGGTCCATTGCGGCAAGTCTTGCCGTCGTCCGTCTTGCGTTCCCGCTCCGCCGCAGGGGCTGCCTGTTCCCGGTGCAAAAGGCTAATGGCGGCGCGCAAAGCAAGTCAAGCCGATTTGTATGATTTGTCAGATAAATAGGAACGCAGCATCGGCAGCCGCCGATTGACGGCGGCGGATGCTTTGCTCTAATGACACGGGTTCGGCGTTTCGCCGGCAAGGTAAGAAGAAGCGGCCCACCGGTGGATTCATAACCGTCGAGTTCGGGCTTTCAGGGAGGTAAGGCTCGGATGGCGGTGTTGGAACTCGCCGGAATCTCCAAGCATTTCGGCGCTATTCATGCATTGAGCGACGTGTCGATGTCGCTGCAGCCCGGCGAGACGCTCGGGCTCATGGGCGACAATGGCGCGGGCAAATCGACGCTGGTGAAGATAATCGCCGGCAACTTTCCCCCGACCCACGGCACGATGACGATCAACGGCAAGGAGGCGGTGTTGCATCGCCCTGTCGATGCGCGAAATCACGGCGTCGAAATCGTCTATCAGGACCTGGCGCTATGCGACAACATGACCGCCGGCGTGAATGTTTTCCTGAGCCGGGAATTGACCAAGGGCGTCGGTCCCTTTCGCGTGCTGGACTACGGCGCCATGTACAAGCGCGCGGCGCAGTTGTTCGCCGAGCTGAAATCGGAGACGCGGCCGCGCGACCTGGTGAAGCAGATGTCCGGCGGTCAGCGCCAGGCGGTGGCGATCGCCCGCACGCGTTTGTCTGACGCCAAGATCGTGCTGATGGACGAGCCGACGGCGGCGATTTCAGTGCGCCAGGTGGCGGAGGTGCTGAACCTGATCCGCCATCTGCGCGACCAGGGCGTCGCGGTCGTGCTCATCAGCCACCGCATGCCCGACGTCTTTGCCGTCGCCGACCGCATCATGGTGTTGCGCCGCGGCCGCAAGGTGGCGGACAAGCCGACGGCCCAGACCTCGCCGGAGGAAGTCACCGGCCTGATCACCGGCGCCATCGCCACGGCATGAACGCCGCACAAATGCATTCGAACAGCAGGAGAGCGACGCGATGAGCGCAGCGCTGGAAGAGGTCATCAACAAACGCACCCACGGTCCGCTCGCCTATCTGCTGACGCGGCAGACCTTCTGGGTATTCCTGGCGACGGTTGCGGCCTGCATCCTGGTCGCCTTCGGTTCGGACAAGTTCCTCACCGGACAGAACCTGTTCAACGTGACGCGCAATTTCGCCTTCGTCGCCATCGCGGCGCTGGGCATGACGGCGGTCATCATCACCGGCGGCATCGACCTGTCGGTGGGATCGGTGATGGGTTTCTCGGCGATGATGACCGGCATGGCCCTGGGCGCCGGCTATTCCGCGCCGGTGAGCGTCGCCGCGGGGCTCAGCGTGGCGTTGCTCGTGGGCCTCTTCAACGGCGTCATGGTCGCCTATGTGAAGATGCCGTCCTTCGTGGTGACGCTGGGCGTGTTATCGATCGCCCGAAGTCAAGGTCAAGTGATCTCCGACAACAAGGGCGTCTACGATTTCGGCACCTACGGTGAAACGGTACTTTGGCTCGGCGGCAAATCGACCCTCGGCATTCCGAACCCGGTTCTTGTATTGATAGCGCTCACGCTGATCACCGGATTCCTGCTGCGCTGGACGCGCTGGGGCGCCCATGTCTTCGCGGTCGGCGGGAACGAGAGGGCGGCCCGCCTGACCGGCGTTTCGGTCAACCAGGTGAAGCTCAGCGTCTATGTCTTCAGCGCGCTGATGGCCGGCATCGCCGGCATCCTGATGGCCGGCTGGCTTGGCAGCGTCACCCAGAATCTGGGCGAGGGCAAAGAGCTCACGGTCATCGCCGCGACGGTCATCGGCGGCACCAATCTCATGGGCGGCAGCGGCACCGCGCTCGGCGGCGTGATCGGCGCCGCCTTGATCGAGGTCATTCGCAACAGCCTCACCTTGCTGGGCATCAGCACATTCTGGCAGGGAACCTTCATTGGCAGTTGCATCGTGATTGCGGTCCTGTTCGACTGTCTCAAACGAATCCGGGAAACGGATTGATAGGGAGACGGATCTTTGTTCAGGCACTCGGCGCCGGCGGGCTCCCGTAAGCGGGGGCCGGGCCGGAGTCTTCATTTCGCTGCGGCCGAAGAGATCGGCTCGCGCATCCTGAAGGGCGATTTTGCTCCCGGGCAACTGCTGCCCAATGAGGCGGAATGGTGCAAGCGCCTGCGCATGAGCCGTTCGGCGGTGCGCGAAGCCATGAAGATGCTGATGGCCAAGGGCCTGGTCAGCGCGCGGCCGAAGGTGGGCACCCGCGTGGAACCGCGGGAACATTGGAACCTGCTCGATCGCGACGTGCTGGTCTGGTACATCGGCGCCCCGGACCGCGAGCGCTTCCTGAAATCAGTGCAGGAAATGCGCCGCATCTTCGAGCCGGAAGCGGCCGCAATGGCCTCGCTCAACCGCAGTCCGGAACAGATGGCCGCGATCAGCCTCGCCTGCAGTAACATGGGCACGGCCACCTCGGTCGAAAGCCGGATCGAGGCCGATGTGCGGTTCCACCTGGGAATACTCCACGCCGCCGGCAATGAGTTCCTCGTGCCGTTCGGATCGCTGATCGAGTCGGCGCTGGCCACCGTGTTCGATTTCGCCACCCGGCGCGCCGGCACGCTTCATGCCCAGTCGCTCCATGAGGATATCGAGAAGGCGATCCGCCGGCAGCGTCCTGACGCCGCGCGGCGCGCGGTGTTTCGCCTGCTGGCCGATACCGACGATGTCATCAGCCATCCGCCGCCGGTCGCCCGCCGGACGCCAGCCAAGCCGCGGCGCGCCATCGCCTAGGCGCCGCGCCGGTCCGGCCCGTCCTGCAGCATCGCCATCAGCCGCGCCGCCTCTTTCGCCAACGCCGGCAAAAGCCCGGCATCTTCGGCAAGTTTCCGCCCTTCGGAAAAAACCACGAGGACAAAGCGGCGGCCACCCTTCAGCTCGATGATCGCTGCGTCATGGCGGGTGTTGCTGGTCCAGCCGGCCTTGGACCAGAGCCGCGCATCCGCCGGCAGGCCCTCGCCGAGAAATCCGCCGATCTGATTGTCGGCGCGACGCTGTCCAGGCTTCGGCTTGAGGCGGCGGTTCAGCAGGCGGCGCATCTCGCGGCAGGCCGGCTTCGATACGGTTTCCTCGCGATCGATCGACCAGAGCAACCGCGCCACCGCATCCGTGGTAAGCCGGTTGCGGTTGTTCGGGACTTGGCGGCGGGATTGCTGCTCCCTGCCATAGGGACTTTCCTCCCAGGTCTTCTGGGTGATCCGGATAGGCGCGAATTCCGGCCAGTCCCAGCGCTCGAAATAGCGCTGCACGGCGCTGCGCCGCTGCAGCCACCGGCGGAACGCGACAGGCGCCATTTCCGGCCCGCCCGTGGTGCCTGTCAGCAGGTCGACGATGTAGGCGGTGGCGTCGTTGGAGGACTCCCGGATCATCGCCGCACAGGCACGCCGCAGTTCACGAGTCCTTGATAGGCGGCCTGCCGACACCCATGCCTGAACCGCTGCCAGAAAGAACAATTTGACAACAGACGCCGGGTAAATCGGCACAGCACCACGGTGGCTGGCACCTAGAACCATTCCATTTTGCGTTGCGGTAAGGATTGTGAATGCAGTCTTTGAGGCCGCCGAAACACCGGCTTGGCGTATGGCCGTACGCCTCAAACTGTCCCGGATCTCTCGCAGTTCTGCATCCGACTGATAGAAGCTTGCGCGCCTACGCGAAGAACCGGTCCGACTATTGCCCAATTCCTGGCCCTCCAGAGCCTTCCGTTGCCTTTGC
>DATKFM010000104.1:0-2195 GCA_035544395.1 Verrucomicrobiia bacterium | reverse complement strand
CCGAAGGATCGGCCGTCAGGCCCTGCTCTTCATCATGCTTGCGCGCTTCCGCCGTGCGTTTTTCCGGCGGCCCCCAGCCGCCGCCGCCGGAGGAGCGTATTTCCAGGCAGTCGCCGGGATGCAATTCGATGCCGACCTCCTTGGTGCGCAGCTCGCGCGGCGGCCGTCCTTCCGACAACAGGCGATAGCGATGCGGCACGCCATCCTTGCCGCCGAGCATGCCGCAGGGGCCGTGGCGCACGCCTTCGCCCGCGGTGTTGCCGAGCGCAGGCTTTTCCGTCTCCAGCACCATGTCGAGGGAGACGCCAAGCCCGCCGCGGAATTGCCCGTCGCCGCCGGAGCCGGGACGGAACTCGTGTTGGCGGAAATAGAGCGGAAATCGCACTTCGGCGACTTCGATGCTGCCGAATTTCAGTCCGCCCACGCTGTGCCACTCGCCGATCGAGGAATAGCCGTCGCCGCCGGAAGATGCGCCGCCGCCGGGACGGGCCTGGAACATGTGCCAGATGAAATTGCGGCCATTGCGCGGGTTCTCACCCTGAATGGCGATGCGGAAGCGGCGGCCCCAGCCGGCCATCGCGCGCTCCGGACAGGATGCCGACAGCGCCTTTACGATGGCTTCGACAATCTCATTGGAAGGATGGCTGGTGCACAGCGTCACCGGCCGGCCCGGATCGGCCCACACGATGGTGCCTTGCTCCGCAATCACCTTCAGCGGCCGCAGTGCGCCGTCGTTCTTCGGGATATCCGGGTCGATCAGATAGGCGAAGGCCATCGCGACGGCCGCCTGCATGTTGGCATGTGACGAGTTCACAAAGGCCGTTGATTGCGGATCGGATGCGGACAGATCGACTTCGACGTCGCTTCCCTGCTTGGTCACCTTCGCCGCGATGCGGATATCGCTGCGGCCATGACCGTCATCATCGAGGAAGGCTTCGCCAAAAAACACGCCGTCCTTCCAGGTCGAGACCACGGCGCGGGCCTGCAGCTCGGCGGCATCGAGAATGGCCTCGATCGCGGCCGCCACGACGGGCGCGCCGAATTCGGCAAACAGCCGCGACAGCCGCCGCTGGCCGAGATGCGCCGCGCCGAGCATCGCCGCCAGGTCGCCGCGGAATTCGCGGGGGTTGCGGATGTTGAGCGCGAGCAGGTCGAGCAGATCCTCGCGCGGCTTGCCGGCCTCATACAGCTTGATCGGGGGAACGCGGATGCCTTCCTGATAGATTTCGGTGGCATCCGGATTGTAGGCGCCGTGGGTGGCGCCGCCGATGTCGCTCTGATGCGCGCGGACGACCGTCCAGAGCAGCCGCTTGCCGCCGTCGAAGATCGGCACGAAAGCCGTGAGGTCGGGCAGATGGCTGCCGCCATGATAGGGATCGTTGAGCAGGATGACGTCGCCCGGCGCAATGTCCTTGAAGCGATCCTCCACCGCGCGCGTCGCCCAGGGCAGCGCGCCGACATGGACGGGGATGTGCTCGGCCTGCGCGATCAGCCGGCCGCTTGTGTCTGTTATCGCCAGCGAAAAATCACGGCTGGAATTGAGGATTTGCGAATAGGAGGTGCGAAGCATCGCCTCGCCCATTTCCTTCACGATCGAGCCCAGCCGGTGCTGGACGACGGAGCGCGTGATGGGATCGATCCTGGGGGGCATCCCCTGCCCTGCGATGTCTGGCTTCATATCGTCCTTATAGAGGGAGCGCCGGCCAGATCAATTGTCCCCGCCCTGGCTAACAAAGGCGCTCTCGATGACATCGCCGATCGGCTGCCAGGCATTGCCGTCGAACTGCACCAGCCGCATCTGCTCGATCGGCCGGTAGTCGCTGGGGCCAGTATTGATGGCGATATCGGGCAGCAGGATCGAGCTGCGATAGTCCTTCAGCGCAGCCGCCTGCTTCATGATGTTCTCGCGCGACAGATCGTCGCCGCATTGGGTCAGCACCTGCACCATCGTCTCAGCGGCGGCATAGCCGTAGAGGGCGTAGCCGTCGTCCTTGTCGCCATCAGGAAAGTACTTGTCCATGACGGCCGACCAATCCTTGATCGCCTTGTCTTCCTTCCACATGGAGTCGCCGGCGTCCTTCAGGAAGGCCGTCGAGATCACGCCCACCGAATTCTGCAGGCCCGCGGGCCTGAGCGCACTGGCGATGGACGCAGAGGCGTTGTTCAGGAGAATGACCGGATGCCAGTCCAGGTCG
>DATKFM010000103.1:0-9972 GCA_035544395.1 Verrucomicrobiia bacterium | reverse complement strand
GGCTTGTTGAGATGTTCTTGCCGGTCGCGGCGCCCACTTCGGGGGCCATGGTTCAATGCGGAAGTTGGCGGCCGGCGGTGTTTGGAAGCGGCCGTTAGAGTCTTGGTTAGAACCCCTCACCCTCACACTCTCCCGCGAGGTGAGATGGAACGCTATTGGCTATTCAAATTTAACCCATTGATCTAAATAGTATTAATCGGAAATCGGATTTACGTCTCCGGAGCAATCCCGGCTATGCGGGCTGGATGGGGCGTGTATTGTAAGTAAGTGTTTACTTATCGAACCTATCCTCTTCGGCAGCCAAGCAATGGAGGTTTCCATGCGTAACGGTGCCCTGACCCGCCAACGGATATGCGACTCGGCCTTGAAGCTGTTCGTCGACCGCGGCGTTACCGAGACTTCGGTGCGCGAAATCACCGCTGCTGCCGGCATCACCGAGGGCGCGCTGTACCGGCACTATGAGAGCAAGGACGAGCTGGCCTGGCAGCTTTTCTCCGACCACTACATCCAGCTCGCCCGCAAGCTGGAACAGCTCCAGGCGGCGGAGCCGGCGTTCCGCGGCAAGGTGGATGCGCTGGTCGGGCATTTCGCCCGGGTGTTCGACGAGAACCCGACGCTGTTCGCCTATCTGTTGCTGACCCAGCATAATCAGGTGCGCAAGGTGCCGGCGACCATGATGACCCCGCCGGGCGTGGTGCGCCGGGTGATCGCCGAGGGTCTGGCCAAGCAGGGAAACGGCAAAGCCGCGATCGATCCGTCGGTGATATCCTCCATGGTATTGGGGCTGGTGATGCAGGTGGCGGTGGATCGGATCTACGGACGGCTGAAGATGGACCTGAGCGAGCTGTCGGCAACGCTGGCCGATGCCTGCTGGCGGGTGATCGACAGCGGCGCCGCGCCGGTGAAGCAATGACGACTGCGCACAAAGACAGCGCCGGCTACGGCGCGCTGCTGGGAAACCGGGGCTTCATGGCCCTGATGGCGACCGTGTTCCTTGGCGCCATTACCGACAACATCTTCCGCATCGTCGTGGCGCTGTTCGCGACGCGGCTGGCGGCCGATGCCGGCGACAGCACCAGCCTGGCGCTGGGCAGCGCGCTGTTCGTCGTGCCCTATCTGCTGTTCTCCGGCTATGCCGGCTACATTGCCGACCGTTTCGACAAGCGGCGGGTGCTGATCGTCGTCAAATCCATGGAAATACTGGCGATGGCGCTGGGCTATTTCGCGCTGATGGCCGGGCGCATGGACATGATGCTTGGCGTGATCTTCCTGACCGCGCTGCAATCAGCATTATTTGCGCCGGCACACTATGGAATCCTGCCGGAGATATTGCCGGAAAGCGCCATCTCCCGCGCCAACGGCCTGGACCAGCTTTGCACCTTCATCGCCATCGTCATCGGTTCGGCCGCCGGCGGCGCCATGAGCGACGCCTGGGGCAACGACATCTCGTGGATCGGCGGCATGCTGATGGCCATTGCCGTGATCGGCTCGCTGACCAGCCTGTGGATCCCCCGCGGCGCAACGCCGACAAGCCACCGCCCCTTCCCCAAATGGCCGTGGGGCGAGATGATCACCGGCATCCGCCGGCTCTATCGCGTGCGGCCGCTGTGGCTGACGGTGCTGGGCATCAGCTATTTCTGGTTCCTGGGCGCGCTGCTGCAGCTCGGCAATATGTTGCTGGGCGAGCAGATCCTGGGCCTGAGCGATACCGAGATCGGCCTGATGAATGTGGCCGTGGCGGTGGGCATCGCCTTCGGCAGCATCGCTGCCGGCCGCCTGTCGGGCGATCATGTGGAGTTCGGCCTGGTGCCCCTGGGCTCGATCGGCATCGGCGTCGGCGCGCTGATGCTGGCGATGGCGCCGCCTTCCTATACTCTGACGCTGATCTCGCTGGCGCTGATCGGCCTCTCCGCCGGCCTGTTTATCGTGCCGCTGAATGCATTCCTGCAGCTTCGCGCCGGCGCGGACGAGCGCGGCCGGCTGATCGCCGCCAACAACTTCCTCAACATGTTCGGCGTCATGCTCGCCGCCGGCGTGCTGTGGTTGCTGAGCAACGGGCTGCATCTGGCGGCCGACGAGATCGTGCTGGTGATCGGGCTCACCACCTTCGCCGCTACGGTCTACGTGCTGATCCAGCTCGGCGATTTCTTCGTGCGCTTCCTGCTGTGGCTGCTGACCCACAGCATTTACCGCATCACCATGGCGGGTGCGGAGAATATGCCGCGCAGGGGGCCGGCCCTGCTGGTCAGCAACCATGTCTCCTTCGTCGACGGCCTGTTGATCGGCGCTACCATGCCGCGATTCGTGCGCTTCATCATGTATCGCGCCTATTACGACCTGCCGGTGCTGAACTGGCTGTTCCGGGCCATGCATGCGATCCCCATCAGCGGCGGCAATCCCAAGCTGATCAACGAGGCTTTCGCCCGCGCCCGCGAGGCGCTGAAGCAGGGACATGTGGTCTGCATCTTCGCCGAAGGCGCGCTTAGCCGCTCCGGCAATCTGCTGCCATTCCGGCGCGGCGTGGAGCGGATCCTCGAGGATATCGACGTGCCGGTCATCCCCGTGCATCTAGACCGGGTCTGGGGCAGCATCTTCAGCTTCAAGGACGGCAAGTTCTTTTGGAAATGGCCGCGGCGGGTGCCGCTGCCTGTCACCGTGTCCTTCGGCAAGGCGATGAAGTCGACCGCCAGCGCCTGGGAGATGCGCCAGGCGATCATGGAGCTGGGCAGCGACGCGTTCGCCAGCCGCCGCCGGCGCGACGACCTGCTGCATCTGCATTTCCTGCGCACGGCCCGGCGGTATTGGTGGACTGATGCCCTGACGGATTCTACCGGCAGCAACTTGAGCTTCGGCAAGGCCCTGGTGGGGTCGCTGGCCCTGTCGCGGCGGTTTGCCCACGACTTGCCCGAGGGGCAGATAGTAGGCGTGCTGCTGCCGGCCTCGACCGCCGGGGCGCTGGTGAATGTCGGCCTGTCCTTCGCCGGCAAGGTGCCGGTAAACCTGAATTTCACGCTGGGCAGTGCGGCGATGGATGGCGCCATCGCCCAATGCGGCATCAAGTCCGTCATCACGTCGCGGCGCTTCCTTGAGAAGGCAAAGATCGAGCCGCGGGACCGCATGGTCTTCATCGAGGATATCGCCGGGCGAATTTCCAAGCTTGAGAAATTCCGCCTGGCGCTGGCGGCTTATCTGCTGCCGGCGCGGCTGCTGATTCTACGTTATGGGCTGCGGCAGCAATCGCCAGGAGATCCGGCCACCGTCCTGTTCTCAAGCGGCAGCACGGGCGTGCCCAAGGGCGTCGTGCTATCGCACCATGCGATCCTGTCGAATGTGGAAGGCGTCGGCCAGGTGCTGTGGGTGGCGCAGGACGACAAGGTGCTGGGCATCCTGCCGTTCTTCCACGCCTTCGGTGTTACCGGCACGCTGTGGCTGCCGCTGATCGCCGGAATCGGCGCCGTCTATCACGCCAATCCGCTGGATGCGAAGACCATCGGCAAGCTGGCGAAGGAGCACGAGGCGACGATCCTGATCGCCACGCCGACCTTCTGCCAATCCTATCTCCGGGCCATCGAGGCCGACCAGTTCCGCAGCCTGCGCCACGTGGTGGTGGGGGCGGAAAAACTGCAGCCGAAACTGGCTGAGGCATTCCAGGAGAAATTCGGCATCGACCTGCTGGAAGGCTATGGCTGCACGGAGATGGGGCCAGTGGTGGCTGTTAACGTGCCCGATATGGCCGATCGCGGCACCCGCCATGTCGGCCATAAGCCGGGCACCGTGGGGCATCCGATCCCCGGGGTGGCCGCACGCATTGTCGACCCGGAAACGCGGACCCCACTGGGGGCCGGCGAGCCGGGCCTGCTGCTGGTAAAGGGCGGCGGGCGCATGACCGGCTATCTCAACGATCCTGCACGAACGGCGGAAGTCCTTGCGGACGGCTGGTATGTCACCGGCGACATCGCCGTCATCGACGAGGACGGGTTCATCCGCATCACCGACCGGTTGGCGCGATTCAGCAAGATCGGCGGCGAAATGGTGCCCCATGGCCGGATCGAAGAAATCGCCGCTGCGACGTCCGGCGTCACCCGCGCCGTCGTCGTCGCCGTCGCCGATGCGGCGCGGGGCGAGAAGCTGGTGCTGCTGTACACGGGCGAAGACGAAGTCTCGCCGGAAGCTCTCTGGAACGGCCTCTCCCAGGCCGAGTTGCCGAACCTCTGGGTTCCCAAGCGCCAGCAGATCCATCGCGTGCCGGAACTGCCCGTCCTGGCCACGGGAAAGATCGATCTGCAGGCGGCGCGGCGGCTGGCGCAGGAGCTGTCGCAGAAGGTCGAGGCCTGATCGCGAATGCCGCCCGGAGAGTTCCACAATTTCGAGGAGTTCTGGCCGCATTATGTGGGCGAACACCGGCACGCGAGGACGCGACATCTGCATTTTGCCGGAACGACCGTTGCTATCGTCCTCGCCGCCTTCGCAGTGCTGTTGTTGAATGGCTGGTTGCTGTTGGCGGCGCTCATTGTCGCCTACGGCTTTGCCTGGATCGGCCACTTCTTCATCGAACGCAATAAGCCGGCGACGTTCCGCCATCCGCTTTGGAGCGCGCGCGGCGACTTCAAGATGTACGGCTTGATGTGGCAGGGCCGCATGGTCGATGAGATCCGCCGGCTGACGCCGCGCTGACCGGCGGCTATTCCTCGGCGAAGCCGCGCTGGGCGATCTTGAGATCGCGGTTGATGTAGACGGACATCAGCAGGCCGAAGCCCGCCATTACCGTGATCATCGCCGTGCCGCCATAAGAAATCATCGGCAGCGGCACACCGACCACCGGGATCAGGCCCATGACCATCGCCATGTTGATGAAGACATAGAGGAACAGATTGAGGGTCATGCCGGTTGCGATCAGCCGGCCGAAATGATTCTTGGCATTGAAGGCGATGGCATAGCCGTAAACGACGATCAGGGTGTAGAGCAGCAGCACGGTCAGCGTGCCGATCAGCCCGCTCTCCTCCGCCACCATGGTGAAGATGAAGTCCGTGTGATGCTCGGGCAGGAAGTTTAGCTGCGCCTGGGTACCGCCAAGGAATCCCTTGCCGAAGATATGGCCATTGCCGAAAGCAATCTTCGATTGGGTGATGTGATAGCCGGCGCCCAGGGGGTCGTTCGACGGATTGAGGAAGATAAGGATGCGGTCTTTCTGGTAGTCGCGCAGGAAACTCCAGGCCACCGGCAAAGCCGAAAGGCCGGCAATGGTGATAACGATGAATTTCCAGAGCCGCACGCCCGCGATGAAGAAAATCCCGCCGCCGAGCATCAACAGGATGGTCGCAGTGCCGAGATCAGGCTGCATCAGCACCAGCCCTGCCGGCACCACGGCCATCGCCGTGGGCAATACCAGGGCGAACGGATTGCGCACATCCTCGATGCTGAGCCGGTGGAAGTAGCGCGCCAGCGCCAGCACCAAGGCGATCTTCATCATCTCCGACGGCTGCAATTGGATGAATTTCAAATCGATCCAGCGCTGCGCGCCCATGCCGATCTCGCCGGCGATCTCCACGTAAAGCAGCAGCACGAAGGTGATGCCATAGATCGTATAGGCATATTTCAGCCAGAGGCGGAAATCGACCATCGCCACGATCACGAGGATCACCAGGCCGACACCGAACCGGATGGCGTGGCGCATCGACCAGGGCTCCATGCTGCCGCCGCCGGCGGAATAGAGCCAAGCGACGCCGACGGCACCGACTGCGCAGATCAGCAGCAGCAGGCCGAGATTGAGCTGTTGCAGCTTCTCGCCGATCGACTGCTCCGACCGCCGCATCGTCGACAGGGGCAGGCGCCATCTCATGGCTTCGCCGCCGGGGCCGTTTCAGCTGTCCGGGCGATCCGCGAGGGATTGCGCCGCTGCGCTTCAATCAGAATGTCCCGGGCGATCGGGCCGGCATATTTGGAACCGGCCATGCCGTGCTCGATTACGACCGCGACGGCATATTGCGGCGCCTGCACCGGCGCATATCCGACAAACAGCGCATGGTCTCGGCGGTCCCAGGGGAGATCCTCGTTCTTTCGCACGCCGGTGGCGCGCTCGGACATCGATATGCGGCGAACCTGCGCGGTGCCCGTCTTGCCGGCCATTTCCATGCCGACTTCGTGAATCCTCGAGCCATAGGCCGTGCCGCCGGCCTCGTTCGTCACGCGATTCATGCCGTCCTGCACCACTGCAATATGCTCCGGTGCAATTCCGAGCGACGGGCCATAGGGACCCGGCGGATCGCCCGCTTCAGTAATCGCTCCCTTCCGCCGCAACTTCGGAACGATGCCGATGCCCCCATTGCCGATCCGGGCCGCCATCAAGGCGAGCTGCAACGGCGTCGCCGTGATGAATCCCTGGCCGATGCCGGCCACCAGCGTCTCGCCTTGCTGCCACTTCTCGCCGAAGGTGGCGAGCTTCCAATCGGAATCCGGAATCAAGCCGGGCTTTTCACCCGGCAGATCGACGCCCGTGTTGAAGCCCAAGCCGAGCGTGCGGGCCATCGCCGCGATGTTGTCGATGCCGGTCTTGCGCGCCGTTTCATAGAAGAAGACGTCGCAGGAATTCTTCAAGCCCGCGCTCATGTCGAGGCTGCCGTGGCCGCCCTTCTTCCAGCAATGGAAGCGCGCATTGCCGAGCTTGGTGACTCCGGCGCAAGAAACCTTGGTGTGAGGATCGACCCCCGCTTTAAGAGCCGCAAGCGCCACGATCATCTTGAAAGTGGAACCCGGCGCGTATTGGCCGGCAATCGCCTTATTGGCCAGGGGATGAAGCTCATCGTTCATCAGGGACTGCCATTCGCGCTGGGTGATGCCCCGCGTGAACATCCCGGGATCATAGGACGGCCAGCGCCCGAGCGCGAGAATGTCGCCGGTGTGAATGTCCATCAAAACGGCGGAGGCGCTCCGCTCGCGCGACAAGCGCACCTGCGTGTAGCGCTGAAGATCAGCATCAAGTGATATGATGAGATCCTGTCCCGACTGGGCCTCACGGCGTTCGTCTTTCTTCTCCTCGATGACACGGCCGACGGCATTGACTTCCACCAGCGTGGTGCCGGCCTTGCCGCGGAGATCCGTCTCATATTGCTTCTCGATGCCGCTCTTGCCGATGCGGGCGCCTGGCATCTGCAACAGCCTTTCGCCCTGGACCTCGTCCTCCGAGGGGGCGGCGACATAGCCGAGGATATGGGCCGACAGCGTTCCCTGTACATAGCGGCGGCGCTGGCCCACATCGATGCTGACGCCCGGAAGATCCGGCACATTCACTTCGATTGCCGCCACCTGGTTCCAGCTAAGGTTTTCCCGCACTGTCATCGGGTCGAAGGGGCGGATTCTCTTGGCCTGCTTGACGATGTCGGTCTGTTCGGCGTCGGAGAACGGCACGAACCTGCTGAGTTTCGCCAGCACCTCCTTCAGATCGCCGGCTTCTTCGCGCACGACCTGCACACGATAGTTCTGTTCATTTTCCGCCATCGGCCGGCCATAGCGATCGAAGATGCGTCCGCGCGCAGGTTCGATCAGCCGCTGGCTGATGCTGTTGTCATCGGCCATGAGCTTGAACTGGTCGGCCTGCAGCACCTGAAGCTGATACATCCGTCCGCCCAGTACCGACAGCAGCAGGACCTTGCCGCCGGCGAGGAATGCCGCGCGCCGGCTGAACAGTTTGGATTTTTCTTTCTCTTCGCTCACGTCCGTCGTTCCGCCCCTGAGGCTCTCGCTATTGCTGCCGCAGCACTTTTTGCTCAACCCGACTGAGCAGGGACGCAATCAATGGGTAGGCGGCGGCGCCCAGCAGCGCGCCGGAAATCCCCGGCGCGAGCACCGGCATCTCGCGCGAAACATACCAAATCAGCAGCCAAAGCAGAAGTACAGCATCGATCACCATGACGAGGAAGCTGCCCCAGACGATGATCGTCGAGGCGCCGACCAGCCAGCGCCGAACCGAATGCAGCACGGCCGCTGCCGTCACCAGGACAAACGGGCTGACCAGGGGGCCACCGCCGATCAGATCGGCCACGACGCCGATCGCGAACACAGCCGGAATGGGCATCGCCGCCGGCCGGTGGATGATCCAGTAGAAAATCGAGATCAGCGTCAGGTTCAAGCCCAGGGGCGGCAGGAATGGCAGCCGCCACGGCACAAGACTGAGAACGAGCAGCAACAGCGTCAAGGCCACCGGCATCAGGTTGCGGGCGGTCTGGTCCAGCCGTTGCCAGACCGACTCGTTCATTGCGGCCCCCGCCGGGGATCGCCGACATCCAGCGGCAGCAGCAGGTCGCTAAGTTCGTAATCCACAAGCCGCAGATACTCCATCGTTTCCCAGTCCACCAAGGGCTGGACTCGGACCGTGCCGACATTGCTTGTGGTCACCACGCCCACCGGCAACCCGGGCGGAAAAATTCCGCCCTGTCCGGAGGTCACGATGCGGTCACCGACAGCGATATCTGCATCGGGCGGCAGATAGTTGAGCAGCATCTGATCGGAGTTGTCGCCCTCGAGCACGGCGCGCGCGTGCGTGCGTTCCACATAAATAGGCACTCGTGAGTTGATATCCGTCAGCAGGAGAACGCGGGCCGACCGGGCGCCCACTTCCATCACCCGGCCAATCAGGCCGTCGCCGGTGATCGCCGGCTGGTTCTTGCGGACACCATCGCGGAAGCCGGCGGCGATCAGGACGCTGCGCACAAAAGCGCCGCCGGTGCCGCCGACGACGCGCGCGGAGACGAATTTCACTTTCGGATCCGGCGCGAGATTCATCAGCGCGCGCAGTTCCTGATTCTCGGCGTCGAGCCGGCGCGCCACGGTCTGCCACTGCAAGAGGCGGCCGACCTCGTCGCGCAGCCGCTCATTTTCCGCCCGCATGTCGCCGAATTCCCGGACGCTGTCGATGGCCCGCGCCATTGCCGCCGACGGCTGCGACAGCAGGCTCAGAACCGGCGCCACCAGATCGGATGCCGCTCCCCGCGCCCGCCCGGCGAATTCCGGATTGGACCGCTCGATGGCGACGAGGGAGAACGCGACCAGCAGAAAGCCAAACAGGGCGATACGATCGCCCCATGCCTTCAGCGGTTGCAGGATGGCTGCGAAAGCGCCTAGGCGCGACATGCCCTTGGCCCCCGCAATTGTGGATTCCGGCTCACGTTCTCAGCGGCTCCTCCGATTTGCATCCCGCCGTTCAGTTCTCGATCAGCACGTCTTTCAGAACATTCATCTCTTCCAGGCAGCGCCCGGTGCCGAGCGCGACGCAGGATAGCGGATCGTCGGCGATCGATACCGGCAGGCCCGTGGCGTTGCGCAGGACCGAGTCCAGATTGCTGAGCAGCGCACCGCCACCCGTGAGCACGATGCCCTTGTCGACAATGTCGGCCGCGAGCTCCGGCGCGGTGTGCTCCAGCGCAACCTTCACCGCCTCGATAATAGCACCAACCGGCTCGGCCAGCGCCTCTGCAATCTGCCGTTCGGTGATCACAAGTTCCTTGGGCACGCCATTCATTAAGTCGCGGCCCTTGATTTCCATGGTACGGCCGTCGCCGTCTTCCGGCGGCGCCGCCGACCCGATCTCTTTCTTAATGCGCTCGGCGCTGCCCTCACCCACCAGCAGGTTATGATTGCGGCGGATATAGTTAATGATGGCCTCGTCCATCTTGTCTCCGCCGACCCGCACCGACCGGGCATAGACGATGCCACCGAGGGAGAGCACGGCTACTTCCGTCGTGCCGCCGCCGATATCGACGACCATCGAGCCCGTGGGCTCGGTCACCGGCAGGCCGGCGCCGATCGCCGCCGCCATCGGCTCCTCGATCAGGAAGACCTTGCGGGCGCCGGCGCTTTCCGCGGATTCACGGATGGCGCGGCGTTCAACGGCCGTGGCGCCCGACGGCACGCAGATGATCATCTGTGGGCTGGCGAAGCTGCGCCGGTTGTGCACCTTGCGGATGAAGTGCTTGATCA
>DATKFM010000102.1:0-5732 GCA_035544395.1 Verrucomicrobiia bacterium | reverse complement strand
GATGGAGCAGGTGCTGGACGTGCCGACCCAGGAGGTCATCACCAAGGATAACGCCATGGTGAGCGTCGACGGCGTGGTGTTCTACCAGGTGCTGGACGCCGCCAAGTCCGCCTATGAGGTGAACGACTTGGAACTGGCGATTCTCAACCTGACGATGACCAACATCCGTACGGTCATGGGCTCCATGGACCTGGACGAGCTCCTGTCCCAGCGCGACAAGATCAACGCCCAACTCCTGCACGTTGTCGATGAAGCGACCCATCCCTGGGGCATCAAGGTCACGCGCATCGAGATCAAGGACATCGCCCCGCCGAAGGATCTGGTGGATTCGATGGCCCGCCAGATGAAGGCGGAACGTGACAAGCGCGCCAACATCCTGGATGCCGAAGGCTACCGTCAGGCCGCCATCCTGAAGGCCGAAGGCGAGAAGCAGTCAGCCATCCTGGAAGCCGAGGGCCGCCGCGAGGCGGCGTTCCGCGACGCCGAGGCCCGCGAGCGCGCCGCCGAGGCCGAGGCCAAGGCGACGGCCATGGTTTCCGAGGCGATCGCCAAGGGCAATGTGCAGGCTGTCAACTACTTCGTGGCACAGAAATATGTCGAGGCCCTGAAGGAAATCGCCAGCGCGCCGAACCAAAAGCTGATCCTGATGCCGCTCGAGGCGTCAGGCGTGATCGGCGCGATCGGCGGCATCGCCGAGCTGGCGAAGCAGGCGATGGCGCCGGGTGGCGGCCAGAAGTCCTAACAACAGAGCGAGGAGCACGTAGATGAGTGCGTATTTCGCGACCCTGCTGTTCTGGCATTGGTGGATCCTGGCGCTGGCGCTGATCATCATCGAGATGATGGCACCGGGCTTCTTTCTGATGTGGATCGGCGGTGCAGCGGCCGTCACCGGGCTGGTCACGATGATCGCGCCGTCGCTGCCCTGGCAGGCACAGTTCGTCCTCTTCGGTGTGTTGGCGGTCGCCTCGGTAGTCGGCGCCCGCTACTATTTCAAGCGCAATCCCATCGAGACCAGCGACGCCACGCTGAACAGGCGCGGCGCACAATATGTCGGACGCACATTCAGCCTCGAGGAGGCGATCGTGAACGGCACCGGTAAGGTGCGTGTCGGCGATTCCGTTTGGCGCGCCTTCGGGCCGGATCTGCCGGCCGGCGACCGCGTAAAGGTGATCGGCGTGGACGGTGCGGCGCTGAAGGTAGAGAAGGCGTAAGGATCTCTTGCAAGTTCGCAAAGGCAGGATCCTCCCCCGATGGCTCATCGAGCGATCGTGAGATGAGTCAGGAGGGGGTATGCCTAAGACTGATGCATTTTGTGCAAGCTGAAGCGACGATGTTGAGCGTCATCATTGGCTAGCAAAAACTTCGCCCGGATCATCTCGCTTTGCGTGATGATCCGACCTCCCCCTCAAGGGGAGAGGTTCGATGTCTTGGTCGTTAGAACTAGAACTTCACCCGCACCTTGTATTTCAGCGTGCTCGCGCCTTCCGCGGGTACGTCCACGTTCCAGCCAGCCTGGAAGGCGTCGACCTTCTCGTGGGGGTGGCTTTCGCTCAGGATCTCCCACATGCCGGGGATGTTCTCGTCGATGCGGACAGTGACCGCTTCCTTCTTCGCATTCTTGATCTCGATCTCGAAGGCGGCTTCGAATATGCGGTCGCTGAGCTGTTCGAATTCTGTCTGCTTCGGTTGCGCGGTGACGTCGAAGGCCTGGCCCAGCGCCAGCTTTACCGTCTCGCCCTTGGGCGTATGGGCGATACGGTCCTCGCCGACGAAGATCGCCTGGCCGCTGCTGTCGTTCTTGTAGACACGGACGATGCCCATCGGGAGCGGCATGCCCAGCTTGTCCTGCTCCTTGTTGTCGAACATCAGGCGCACGGTGGCGTTGACCCGCGGCTGTTCGGCCATCGGATAGTTGTAGGCCTGGCTGATATTGACGAAGCGCAACTCCTTGCGCACGGGAACGCCGCTGCCGCTGAGCAGCGCCACTTGCTTTGTCTGGTTATCGGCGATCGTTGTCGGGCGCTGCAGCGTGTAGAGGTGGTATTCGAACAAGCCCTCCTCCGCCATGGCGGGCGCCGCCGAACCAGCGGCCATGTCCATGGTGCGCATTTCCTTTTCCATCATCGGCTGCACCTGGTTCACCTCGCCGGCAACGAGCTGCAGCCGGGCGTCGCGGTAGAATGTACCGCTGGTGTTGGTGAGCGTGACCCAGCCGCTGAGTTCGATGGTCTTCTCGTCGGCGGCCAGTTCCGCCACATAGTCCGCCTTCCAGGAGAGGCCGCCGGTGAGATAGCTGAGTTCCACCAGCCGCAACGCCGCGGTCGGGCTGTCGACCGTCAGCACCAGGGTCGGCCGCGCCCGCAGTTCGGCGGGAATGCGGTCGAACACCACGCGGCCGGGATACTGGGTCTCGATGCGGTCGCCGATCTTCAGCACCAGGCCGCCGGCGACGCTGAGCACCTTGGCCACTTCCACTGTCTCCGCACCGGTGGCGGGGTTGGTCTTGATGACCGTCACGTTCTGGCCGACGGATTTCTCCAAGAGCTTTTCATGGGTCAGCAGGTCGAATTCGAAATTCTGTTCCAGCAGGGTGAGCTTCTCGCCATCGGCATGGAGCAGCGCCGTCTCCGGCCGCATCTGGCCGCTGACATCGATGAACGCGATGTTGTTCAGCCCCTGGACCAGGGAGGCGTTACGGCGGTCCTTCACCAGCGCCAGGTTCTCATTATAGATGGTCACCGCGACCGCTGTCTGATCGTTGAAGGTCAGCCGCGCTTCCTGGGCGAATGCCGGGCGGAGCAGCAGGCCGAGACCCGTCGAGCTTACGCCCAGGGCAGCCAGCATCAGGCCCGAGCTGCGGAGCGCGCGGCGGCGGGAGAGCATCGAATTCATGGATTGAACCTTTCTACAGTTTCACTAGCGATTGCCGGAGAGCAGCCCCGTGGATGCCATCTTCCGCAGTGAATTCGGCAGAAATTGGGCGCCCGAAGGGTGCCCGGGCGGGCAAGCCGCTAGCGGCGGAACTGGCGCCGCGGCGCCGAGGGCGCAGCGGAGGCGCGCGTGTCCTTATGGCGGAAGATCACCCGACCCTTGTCCAGGTCGTAGGGCGTCATCTCGATGGTGACGCGGTCACCGGCGAGGGTGCGGATGCGGTTCTTCTTCATCCGGCCGGCGGTGTAGGCGATGACGTCGTGGCCGTTCTCCAGCTTCACGCGGAAGCGGCCGTCGGGCAGCACCTCGGAAACTTCGCCTTCGAATTGCAGCAGTTCTTCTTTTGCCATCGTTTCTCCTGTCGTTGGTTTAGCGCGGCGCGAGGCCGGCGCCAACTCCCTCCGGGGGAGTGGCGCCGGCCCGGCGTTGCGTCAGGCAGCGCGCAGATTGGTCGCGGAAATGCGGCCCTTGCGATCGCGCTCGTGGTCGTAGCTCACCTTCTGGCCTTCCTGCGGATTGCCGATGCCGGAACGCTCGACGGCGCTGACATGCATGAACACATCCTGGCCGCCGTCTTCCGGCTTAATGAATCCGAAGCCCTTCTGACTGTTGAACCACTTTACGGTACCGAGAGGCATCTAAACTAGTCTCCTTGTGGGGTCGAAAGTTGGCGTCGTACTCCCAACGCCGCTTTTCCAGCCTGGCGTCAGGCGGCGCGGCGGCGCTGTTGATGACGCGAACGGCCGCGTTGCGGCCGGCCGCGATAGGGTGCGCCCTCCTGGGGCTTCCCCTGGCGGGGCCTGCCCTGATGGCTTCGCTGGTCGGGCGCGTCGTTGTCCTGCTGCACGCCGCCGACCACGGGGATCTTCTGCTGGGTCAGCCGCTCGATATCGCGCAGATAGCCGCGCTCGCTGCCATCGCAGAGGGAGATGGCGATACCCGCCGCACCCGCCCGCGCCGTGCGGCCGATGCGGTGCACGTAGCTCTCGGGTTCGTTGGGGATGTCGAAATTCACCACATGGCTGATGTCCGTGATGTCGATGCCGCGGGCGGCGATGTCGGTCGCCACCAGCACGCGGGCCTCGCCGGTGCGGAACAGTTCCAGTGCCCGCTGCCGCGCGCCCTGGGATTTATTGCCGTGAATCGCCTCGGCGATGATGCCGGCTTTTTCCAGATGCTCGGCGACGCGGTTGGCGCCGTGCTTGGTGCGGGTGAAGACGATCACCCGCGACATTGCCGGATCGGCCAGGAGCCGGGTGAGGAAGCCGCGCTTCGACGGCGCGTTGACCATGTAGACCTGCTGCTCGATGCGGTCGGCGGTGCGGGTCACCGGCGACACTTCGATGCGCACGGGCGAGCGCAGCAATTCCGCGGCAAGCCGCGCGATTTCGCCGGGCATGGTGGCGGAGAACAACAGCGACTGCCGCTCCTTCGGCATCATCCCCACGATCTTCCGAACGTCGCGGATGAAACCCATGTCGAGCATGCGGTCGGCCTCGTCCAGCACCAGATGGGTGACGCGATCGAGCCGGAGCTGCCCCTGCTGGATCAGATCCAGCAAGCGGCCGGGCGTGGCGATCAGGAGATCGACGCCGCGCTGCACCGCCGCCATTTGCGGGCGGATGCCGACGCCGCCGAAAACGACGGCATGGCGAAGGCCCAGATGATGGCCATAGGCGCGAGCGCGTTCACCGATCTGTGCGGCGAGTTCGCGGGTCGGCGCCAGCACGAGGGCGCGGGTGCTGCGCGGTGCGGCCGCACCGCGGGTCTCCGCCAGCTTCTGCAGGATCGGCAACAGGAAGGCCGCGGTCTTGCCGGTGCCGGTCTGGGCAATGCCCAGGATATCCTTGCCGGTCAGCAGGACGGGAATTGCTTGGGTCTGGATCGGGGTGGGCGTGAGGTAGCTTTCAGCGTGCAAGGCACGCTGCAGCGCCTCGGCGATGCCGAGGTCGCGAAATGTCATTTCAGTCAAGGTATTGATGGTCCTTATTGCACCAGGATGCCGGCGCCGGGTCATGAGTCATGACGGAAAGGCGCGGGCCGCATGGCAGCCTATCGCTGCTTCCCACGCGCACCGGGGGCAAACGAAGTTACGATTATTGTCTCGAGATGAAGCGCTTGTTCCGGATCAACCGATAAGCGCGTCGCGCGATCGCGAGAAATCAGATGTAGCGGGAAGATGGCGATACCGCACTGCAATGTCAAGGTGAGATTAATGAAGAAGCCGTTAACTGCTTGACCGGCCGAGATTAATCCGAAGTGGGGATGCCGTGGCGCGAATCCGTCCAGGGCGCCCGCGAAGACCAGTGGACGTGGCACGACGATTTTTCGCCGGGGTCGGTGTCGATTGTTCCGGCCGGCACGATGACAGCTTTGCCGCTGCGGGTCAGATGGGGCATCGGCGAACCGCAGCGGCGGCAGAATCCAGTCGCGAAACTCGCGGCTTCCGGCAGATCGAAACGCGTCACCTCGGCCTCGCCGCGGATCCAGTGCAACGCCTCCGGCGGCACACGGCATTTGCGGCGTGGAAGCCGCCGCCGGCTTTCCGGCAACGCGAGCAATGGCAATGGGGGAAATGGGCGAAGGGTCCGCGCACTTCATGGGCGACGGGGCCGCAGAGGCAGCTCCCGGTAATGTTCATGAATCTCCTGCTGTGAGTTCTGATTTTGCGCAGGACGCGGACACACCATTAAGGGAAGTTAGCGCCGGAGCGATATCTCCGGCAGTTCGCACACCGGCCTGCTCGCCGTTAACCCGCACTCCTGCGAGGTCTGACAGCTCAGGACCGCAAGCATGCGTAA
>DATKFM010000101.1:0-17152 GCA_035544395.1 Verrucomicrobiia bacterium | reverse complement strand
CGCTGTTTTGCGCTGCTAACGGCCGCTCCGTGACTGCCGATGCACGATGTCGGCGATGGCCGGATAAGTATCCTTATAGGCTTGATAGAAGGGTTGATAGGCCTGGTGCCGGGCTTGATCCGGTTCGATGCGGTTGACGGTGCGCACCATCGCATCGGAGGCCTCGACGATATTGCCGTAACAACCGGCCCCGACGGCAGCGAGGATGGCCGAGCCCAGCGCCGGCGCATCCGCTACCTCGGTCAGCACCAGGGGTATGCCGGCGGTGTCCGCATGGATCTGCAGCCAGAGATCGGAGCGCGTGGCGCCGCCGCAGATGACGATCTCCTCCGGCGCAAAACCATTGGCGCGCATGGTCTCGAAGATCAGCGCGCTGCCGAAGGAGACGCCCTCGATCATCGCGCGGAACAGATGGGCCGGTCCGTGCTTCAGCGTCAGGCCGGAGATCACGCCGCGGGCATTGGCATCGGTATAGGGCGTGCGATTGCCCTGGAAATGATCCAGCACCACCAGCCCTTCGGCACCCGCCGGAAGCTTCTTCGCCTCCGCGTTCAGCCGGTCGTAGCTGAAACTCTCGGGCAGCAGATTCTTGAACCAGTTCACGATCGAGCCCGTGGAAGTCTGACCGCCCTCGACGACGTAGAGATCGGGAATCACCGCATCGGGATAGGTGCCCCAGATGCCTTTGCCATGGAACGGCTTGGCGCTGACTCCGAGTTGCAGATGGGATGAGCCGGTGATCAGCGCCAGCTTGCCCGGCCGCACCACGCCGAGTCCGATCATGGCGATGAAGGCGTCCGCGCCGCCCTGCGCCACCGGCAGGCCCTTGGGCAGACCGATATGCTCCGCCGCCGCCGCGGTGAGGCCGCCGATGACCTGGCCGAGCGGCGCCACCTCCTGCGGCCATTTCTCCATCAGCGCATCAAGGCCAAGCCGCTTCAGCAGGCTCGGCTGATAGCCGCCGCGGCGCGAATTGTAGTGCCAGCGCACGCTGGCATTGTTGATGCTCGCCACCATGCGGCCGGTCAGCCGGAAATTGATGTAGTCCTGATATTCGCAGACCGTGGCGGCGCGATCGAACAACGCCCGCTCATGACGGTGAATCCACAGCGCCTTCGGCACCATCCATTCGGCGGACACCGGTCCCGCGCCATTGCTGTTGACCTCCAGCGCCGGATCGCCCGACGCCGCCACCTCCGCCGCCATATCGCCGGAGCGCACATCCATCCAGATCAACGCCGGCCGCAGCGGCTTGCCTTCGGAATCCAGCGCCACCACGCTGCAGCAGGTGGTGTCTGCGCAGACGGCCACCACGTCGTCGGGCCGGATCTTGGCGTCCTGCACCGCCTTGCGCACGGTCACGCCGACCGCGCGCCACCAGTCTTCGGGATTCTGCTCCGCCCAGCTCGGCTGGGGAAAATTCGTCGGATAGGGGGCGGCGGCAAAGGCCCGCGGCCGGCCCTGCAGATCGAACACGGCGGCACGCAGCGATTCCGTGCCGCCATCGATACCCACGACAAAGCGTTCGGCCATCGTCTCGATCCTGTTCCAGCAGGCCGCCTAACAAACTCGTCGACGCCACACTAAATCGGAAACGTGGCGGGAGAAGGCCTCACCTTCCCCGCCCGCTGTTTCGCGCCAATACTCAGATCTTATAGCCGAGCTTCCGCGCGCCGTTGATGAAGTTCGCGTACTGGGCTTTCTGTTTGTCGATGCCCAGCTTCTGCACGATCTTCACCCATTCCTCCGCCGCCTCGTCCAACGCCTGTTGCGGCGTCAGTTCGCCGGTGACCGCCTTGGAGATGTTGCGGCCGAGGGCGTCGGCATACTCCGGCGTGCCTTCCCAGTAGAACTGGGGATAGCCCACCTGCACATTCTTCAAGCCGCCATCGAGATGGTTCCGGGCAGTGTCGAAGTTCTTGAAGATGCCGTCGTTGGTCGGCCAGAGTTCGTTGTCAGTCCCACGTTGGGGATTCGGCTCGAGATAGAGCTGCGCCGCCGCGTCGGTGTAGTGAGACGCGCCGTAGGGATCCGAGCCGCAATAGGCATCGGCGACGATATGGTCGGACACCGACGGATGGGACATGCGGTAGATGAAGTAGAATGCCGCATCCTTCACGTCCTGCGGCAGGTTCTTCGGTATCGACGCCGTGCGGCACCACAGCGACACCGCCTTGTGGTTGATGCTGCCGTCGGCCTGTTTCCAGCCGGGGATGATATCGGCCCCCTGATCCTCGGCGCGCTCCAGCCCCTGCTGCTGCACGGTGAACTCCGCCAGGTCGATCCACCAGACCGACATGACGTCGGCGCCCGACTGCCAGCGCTGGATGGTCTGGGCGATATCCATCGATTCCTTGCCCGGTGGGCCGAAATCGATGATCCGCTTGTACATCTCCAGCGCCTCGACCGCCTGCGGTGTGTTGATGGTCGGGTTCATGTTCTCGTCGAAATAGTTCACGCCATTGCCGGCGGCGATATCCATCCAGAAGCCCCAGCCGAAATTCGGCGGATTGACCACCATGGACGTGCCGTAGATGCCCTGGCTGGACAGCTCCTCGGTGAAGAACTGGGTGCAATCGAGGAACTCGGCCCAGGTTTTCGGCACCTGCAGCTCGCGCTGGAAGCGGGCGGAGTATTTCTTCTGCAGATCCGGATTGGCGAAGTGCGATTTGCGATAGTGCAGGACGTGGATGTCGCCATCCAGCATCACGCCGTAGGTCTTGCCATTCCACTTGGTGTAGAACTCGCTGTAGGCCGGCATCACCCAGTTCAGGTACTCCGCCGAACCCTCGTACTGTGCGAGATAATCGTCGAGCGGCTCGAGCTGCCCGGTCTCGGCAAACGCGCCGTAGAACAGGCAGGGATACTGCACCCAGTCGAACCGCGGATTCTTCGATAGCAGCTGCGGCAGCACCTTCGCCATGGTGTCGCCGCCTTCATAGAGCTCGCGGCTCTTGATGCTGACGCCGGCATCCTTCTGGAAGGTGGGCGACAGCCAGAGCGGCGCATGCAGCCAGTTCGAGTCCTGAAAATAGGTGAGCTGCACATCCGCGAATTTCTTGCCGCCCGGCGGCATGATGATGCTGGAGTCCGCGCGTGCGCGGCCGCCAAACATCTGGCTGCCGGCGGCACCCGTGGCGCCGGCCGCGGCATATTGCATGAACTTCCGCCGGGAAAGTCCGCTGAAGATACCCATCTTGTTTGTCCCTCCCTATGCTGGGGACCCCGTTGCAGGGCCCCGTTACGCTTGCGAAATGCGACACTAACCGATGAAGGCCTCAGATTTCGGATCGAAAACCATGACATCGCTGCTGCGGTAGTACAAGGTGACCGGCGCACCGGTCGCCGGACGGAAGTCCGCCGCCGCGAGAGCGCGGAATGACGTGCCGCCGGCCTCCATGGTCACGATCGATTGCTCGCCCAGATATTCATTGAGGATCAGCCGCGCCGTCACCGATGGCGCGCCGGCGACCGGCGTCAGCGACAGGTTCTGCGGCCGGATGCCGACGATGGCCTGGGGCACCGGCTGGCGCCGCAGCGCCGCCATGCGCTGATCGTCAGGCCGAAACGCCAGGCTGGAGCCATTGATCTTCAGGGCCAGAGTTCCCGCTTCCTCGGCGATGTCAGCGGTGAAGAAATTCGTCGGCGGTTCGCCGATGAAGTCCGCAACAAAACGGTTCGCCGGGCGATGATACAGCTCATCCCGCGTGCCATATTGCTGCAGCAGCGAATTGGACATGACGGCCACGCGATCGGCCAACGCCAGAGCCTCCACCTGATCGTGGGTGACATAAATCGTCGTCTTGCCCACCGAGCGGTGAATCCGCTTCAGCTCGAACAGCATCTGGAACTTGAGATGGGCATCCAAATGGCTCATCACCTCGTCCAGGATGAAGACCGCCGGCTCCCGGATCAGCGCCCGGCCCAGCGACACCCTCTGCTGCTGACCGCCGGACAATTGTCCGGGCTTCTGATCCAGGATGGACTCGATGCGCAGCAGCTTGGCGATACGCAGGACCTCCCGGTCGCGATCGGCCTTGGCCAGGCCGCGGACCTCCAGCGGGAAACCAAGATTCTCCGCCACGGTGAAACTGGGATAGAGCGCATAGGTCTCGAACGCCATGGCGACGTTGCGCTGCTCCGGTGTCAGGGCATTCACCGGCTTGCCGTCGAAGGCGATGGTGCCGGAGGTGATGCTCTCCAGCCCGACGATCATCCGCAGCGTGGACGTCTTGCCACAACCGGAAGGCCCGAGCACGGCGACGAATTCGCCGTCCTTGACGGTCAGGTTCAAATCCTTGACCGCATGCACTACCCGGTCTCGCGCGGGATATATCTTATTGACGTCGGTGAGCGTGACCTGCGCCATGAGACCTATGCCGCCTTCGTATGCAGGTTGGTCCCGTGCGCGGGATCGAAATAGAGGAACTGGTCGACATCGAAAGCCAGGCGGATCGGCTGGCCCGGCTCATACTCATCTTCAGGCGAGGTCAGAACCGTGAGCGCAATGCCACCCACCTCGGCGATCAGCACGCCCGAGGCGCCCAGCGCCTCGAAGGCCTCCACCTTCGCGTCGGCGATTTGGCCTGTGGTGGCTTCATTGGCGACGCGGACATGTTGCGGCCGGATACCGACCAGCACATTGCCCCTGGCGTTCTGCAGCAAGCCGCGTTGCGCGCCGCCCGCCGCGAAGGCGAAGCTGCCGGATGCCGATTGCAACGTGATTTGGCCGCCGCTATCGGCGATACGGCAGGCCACTTCATTGATCGACGGCTGGCCCAGATGGCGCGCGACGAAGATGTTGCATGGCCGCTCGAACACCTCGCGGGCCGAGCCGATCTGCACCAGCCCGCCATTGCCCATCACGCCGATGCGGTCGCCCAGTGACAGCGCCTCCGCATAATCGTGAGTGACATAGATCGTCGCCACCCGCCGCAGCTCCTGCAGGGTATGGAACTGCCGCCGCAGCTCGTGGCGGATCTTGGCGTCCAGATGGCTGATTGGCTCGTCCAGCAGGAACACGTCGGGCTTCGCCACCAGCGTGCGGCCCAGGGCCGTGCGCTGCTTCTGGCCGCCGGAAACCTCATGGGGCCGCCGGTCCAGCAGTTGCTCGATGCGCAGCAACCGCGCCACGTCGGTCACCGCCTTTTCGATCGCCGCCTTCTCCACCTTGCGGGCGCGCAGCGGGCTGGCAATGTTCTCGTACACCGTCATGTGCGGATAGAGCGCGTAGCTCTCGAAGGTCATCGCCGCATTGCGCCGGTAGGGCGGCACGCGCGTGACATCCTTGCCGCCGAACAGCACGCGGCCGGCATCCAGCACTTCGAGCCCGGCAATACAGCGCAGCAGCGTTGTCTTGCCGATGCCCGAGGGGCCGACAATGACGAAGAACTCGCCCTCCTCCACCGTCAGGCTCAGCCGGTCGATGATCGGCCGGTCATAGCCCTTGCAGATGCCGTCGAGCTCCAGCTTCGCCATGGCCTAGCCCTTCACCACACCAAGGGAGAGGCCGCGGACCATGTAGCGCCGCAGCACGATGAACAGGATCACCGGCGGCAGCATGGCGACGAGGCTGAACGCCATCACCAGATTCCACAGCGTCTGACTGCCAAGCGTGAAAGTGGGGATATGCACCGGGAAGGTCTTGACCGTGGTGCCGGTCAAAAGATTGGCGAATAGATATTCGTTCCAGGCGAAGATCCAGCAGAGCATCGCCACCGAGATCATGCCCGGAAACACCAGCGGCAGCGTCACCCGGAAGAAAGCGCGGAACGGTGTGTAGCCATCGAGATAGGCGGCCTCCTCCAGTTCCCGCGGTGCGTCGCGGAAGAACACCATCATCAGCCAGGTCGCCAGCGGCAGATTGAACACGAGATAGAGGACGATCAGCGAGAAATAACTGTCCGTCCCCCAGGGCATGGAGTCGAAGAGGAAGAACATGGGGATGATCACCGCGACCGGCGGAAACATGCGGTTCGACAGGATCCAGAAGGCCAAGTTCTCGCCGATGACGCCGCGCACCCAGCGCGCCAGCGCATAGCCGGCCAGCGTGCCCAGGAACAGCGAAAGCGCCGTGTTGGTCACGGATACGATCACGCTGTCGACCAGGGATTTCAGGCTGCCGGGATCGGCGAAGATGCCCGCGTAATTGTTGAACTTCATCGTTTGCGGCCAGAAGGTGGGGATCATGCGGTTGATCTCTTCCACCGGCTTCAACGAGGTGACGATCATGAAATAAAGCGGGAACAGCGTGAAGATCAGCCAGATGCCGAGGAACAGCAGCAGCAGCGTCTTCACCAGCTTGTAGTTGCCCTGCGTCATGATCGGGCCTACGCGATCGCCTGCGACTTCAGCACGCGCTTCATGTATTTCAGGAACAGCGTAATCAGAACCGCGGCGACGGCGAAAATTAGCCAGGCTTGCGCCGCCGCCTCGCCCACCTGGAACTCGCGGATGCCCTTCTGGAAGGCGATAAAAACCGGCAGCTCCGAGGATTCCGACGGCCCGCCCTGGGTCATGACAGAGACATGGTCGACGAATTTATAGGCGTCCATGAAACGGATGATGAAGGCGATGGCGATGATCTCCTTCAGCATCGGCAGGGTGATGCGCCGCAGCACCAGCCAACCCGAGGCGCCGTCCACTCGCGCGGCCTCATAGATCGCCGGCGGCAGCGACACGCGGCCGCTATAGACGATCAGCAGCGGCAGCGCCGTCCATTGCCAGACATCCACCAGCGTGATCGCCCAGAGCGACAGCTTGGAGCTCAGCCAGTCGATGCGCTCCGTCGCCGGCAGCAGATGCAGGTTGATCAGCAGATGGTTGAAGCCGCCATTGTTCGCCTGCAGCAGGAATTTCCAGAGTACGCCGACGATCGAGGGTGGCAGCATCATCGGCAGCACCAGCAGGATCAGGATAATGGTGCGAAGCGTGTTGTTCTTGATGCATTCATAGAGGATCAGCGCCAGCGCCACGCCCAGCACCACCTGCAAGCAGGCGCCGAACAGCAGGTAGCGGATCAGATGCTTGACGCTGCTGAGGAAGCGGTCGTCGGAGATCGCGGTGGCGAAGTTCTGCCAGCCGACATAATTCCACTCGCCGTTGAACAGGCTCATCATGTTGGTGTCCTGGAAGGCGTGGTAGGCCATCCAGACGGTGGGGTAGACGACGATCGCCACCAGGATCGCCACCGGAATCCCGACCATGATCCAGGGCACGATCGGGCTGACAATCAGATTGCCGCGGCGGCGCTTGCGCGTGAACCACTCCGGCAGCGCCTCGGCCCGCGCATTATCAGGCGCCGCGGCGCTCCCGGAAACTTCCGCCGTCACGGCGCCGGCTCTCCGCCGGGTAGATCCCGAAGGCCAAGCCTCATCGCGCGCAAGCCCTCCCTTCGTGCATGCCCCGTCTTTTGCCTTGCCGCTGTGCCCTGCGGCACGCGGCAGATTATCACGGGTTGGTCCCGAGTATTCGGAGCGGAGGGAAGCGAAGTCAAGCGCTTGCGTGGCGGCAGCGATCAAAGAAGAATGGAGCATACGAAACGATTAGAACAGGGGGAGCCATTGCCTTTGGAGACGCCCGCCGGCTACCGGCCGCTGGATGCCGCAAGCCTTCCGCCGTTCCTGGCCACGCTGCCGGCAGTGGCGGCCCGGCTCGGCGGCACGCCCGGCGACTGGAAGGTCAGCGAGGTCGGCGACGGCAATCTGAATTTGGTTTTCATTGTCAGAGGTCCGGCCGGCGGTGTCTGCGTCAAGCAGGCTTTGCCCTATGTGCGGCTGGTGGGCGAAAGCTGGCCGATGCCGCTGAAGCGCGCCTACTTCGAGCATCAATGCCTGACCGAGCATGGCCGCCAAGTAGGCCGCCTGCTGCCGGAGATCTACCACTACGAGCCGCCGCTCTACGCCATCGTCATGGAGCTGCTGCAGCCCCATATCATCATGCGCCGCGGCATGATCCAGGGAATCCGGTATCCGCGATTTGCAGCCGACATCGCCAGCTACATGGCGAAGTCTCTGTATTTCACCTCGGACTTGGCGCTGCCGGCGGGCGACAAGAAGCGGAAGATGGCGGTGTTCTGCGACAACACCGAGCTCTGCAAGATCACCGAGGATCTGATCTTCACCGATCCTTACATGATCCATGAGCGCAACCGCTGGACCAAGCCGCAGCTCGACGGCATCGCCGCGGAGTTTCGCGGCGACAGCGACCTCAAATTGGCGATTTCCCGGCTCAAACTGAAGTTCCTGTCCTCGGCAGAGGCGCTGATCCATGGCGACCTCCATACGGGATCGATCATGATCACGGAATCCGACACCCGGATTATCGACCCTGAGTTCGCCTTCTTCGGACCCATGGGTTTCGATGTCGGCGCCGTGCTGGGCAATCTGCTGATGAGCTACTTCAGCCAGGACGGCTACGCGACCACAGAGTCGCCGCGCGCCGACTACCAGGATTGGGTGCTGGCCACGACTGAAGAGGTGTGGACGCGCTTTCGCGAGCAATTCCTGGCACTCTGGCGCGACAACGCCGCGGGCGATGCATATCCGCAAGCGCTGTTCGCCGACACCGCCTCCGAGGCCCGGCTGGAGGCGGAACGGCAGGCCTACATGGACCGGCTGTTCGCCGATACCGTCGGCTTCGCGGCGGCAAAGACCGTCCGGCGCATCCTCGGCCTGGCCCACAATATCGATTTCGAGTGGATCAAGGACGCGGATAGCCGGGCGCTTTGCGAGACCCGTGCGCTACGCCTTGCCCGCGACATGATGGTCCACACAGAACGCTACCGGGACATCGGCGCGGTCACCGCCGCCGCGCGGCAGGTGCGCCGCGAGGTCACCAAGCTCAACTAAACGGTTCAGCGCGCGCGCTCGGGAAACAGCGCCGCCAGTCCCTCCCGCGATGCCGGTGCCACGCCACGCTCGGTAATCAGGCCTGTGACCAGGCTGGCGGGCGTGACGTCGAACGCATAGTTGGCAACCGGGCTGCCCTCGGGCGTGATGGTCACGGTCGCGATCTCGCCCGTGGCGGTGCGGCCGGTGACCTGGGACAGTTCCTCGCCGCTGCGCTGCTCGATGGGGATCTCCCGTACGCCGTCGGCCAGCGTCCAGTCGATAGTGGGTGACGGCAGCCCGACATAGAACGGTACGCCGTTGTCCTTGGCGGCCAGCGCCTTCAGGTAGGTGCCGATCTTGTTGGCCACGTCGCCGGTGGCGGTGGTGCGGTCGGTGCCGACAATGCACATGTCCACCTGGCCATGCTGCATCAGATGGCCGCCCACATTGTCGGCGATGACGGTGTGGGGCACGCCATGGCCGTTCAGCTCCCAGGCGGTCAGCGAGGCGCCCTGGTTGCGCGGCCGGGTCTCGTCCACCCAGACATGCAGAGGAATGCCCTGGCCATGGGCGGTGTAGATCGGCGCCGTCGCCGTGCCCCAATCCACCGTCGCCAGCCAGCCGGCATTGCAGTGGGTGAGGATGTTGACCGGCTTGCCGGCGGGCTTCTTGGCCGCCAGTCCCTGGATGATCTTCAGGCCATGGCCGCCGATGGCTTTGCAGATCGCCACATCCTCGTCCGCCATGGCGGCGGCTCGCTGGTAGGCGATGCGGATCAGCTTGTCCCTCGGCTGATTGCGCAGGGCGGCACGCATCTCATCCACCGCCCAGCGGAGGTTCACCGCCGTCGGACGCGTCGCCATAAGGGTCTCGCAGGCGCGGTCGATGCCGGCATCCGTCCCATCCTCGCGGAGCGCCAGGCAGAGGCCGTAGGCGGCAGTGACGCCGATCAGCGGCGCGCCGCGCACCTGCATGGATTTGATGGCATGGGCGGCATCGGCGAGCTTGCGGAGCGTGAGCGTCTCGAACCGGTGCGGCAGCCGCGTCTGGTCGATGATCGCCACCGACCAGCCATCCTCGTTCAGCCAGATGGTCCGGTAGGGCTTGCCGCCGACATTCATGCGCTATCCTCAATTTCGCCGTTGGTTCGACATTACGGCATCGCCGCGCCACGTTCGAGGGTCAGCTTGCAAATTGACCGCGGCTCGGTTCTCATCGGTGCCGACCGGGGACCGCATGTACAAGATCAGGAACGACGACAGCAGGCATTTTGAGGAGTTCCGGGCGAAGCCGGTGGGCAAGCACAGCCCGGCCCTGCAGCGTGTCCTCAACGCCATGCGCGGCGTGCCGCAGCAGGGCAAATTCGTCCTTGTCTGCGTGACGCCGCATCGAGAATGGGTTGTCGGCCGGCTGACGGGGGTGCGCGGCGATTCCGTCAAGATCATCCCGGATCTGCGGTTCACCGATTTGAACGCGGCGGAGTTGGCGATCTTCCGGCGGCGCTGGAAGCAGCATACCGGCGCCGATCTGCCGGAATAGCGCCGGGAGGGCCGCCGCCATGCGCATCCTTGGTTACGCCGACCGGTTCAGCGTCGGTCCCGGCGACAGCATCCGCTTCATGGTGAGCTGCGACGGCCACAAGAAATACGACGCCCATATCGTCAGGCTGATCCATGGCGACACCAATCACGCCGGCGACGGCTACCGCGAGGAAGAAATCGCCGCGGACGTGAACCGCGGATATCGCGGGCGGTTGCAGCAGGCATATTCCGGATCCTATGTGCTGGTGCCGGGCAAGCCGCCGCTGGCGGCGCTGACCGGTTTCACCGTCGCCGCGATGATCTGGCCGACCACGCCGGCGAAGGGCCGCCAGGGCCTGGTGACGCAATGGGATGCGGCGCAGAAGCGCGGCTGGGCGCTGGTTATCGACGAGGCAGGATCGGTCGCGCTGGTCCTCGGCGATGGGCAGTCGGAGCAAATTTTTTCCGCCGGGCCGAAGCTGTTGCCGCGGGAATGGTATTGCGTCGGCGCCAGCTACAACGCGCAGACCGGCCACGCCGCGGTGTGGCAGCATCCGGTCAATGCATATGCCGGCGTCACCCATGGCGGGGAGACCCAGGCGGCCGCGTCCGGTTTCGCCGCCAGCGCCGGGCCGCTGGTCATGGCTGCTTGGGTCAGCGACAGCGCGCAAAAGCGTGGCGGCTTTGCCGGCCACTACAACGGCAAGATCGATTCGCCAAGGCTCTTCAGCCGCGCGATCGATCCCAAGGAGGCAGGCCGCCTGGTGCGCGAGCCGACGGCGGGCCAGCACCCAGACGTCGTCGCGGCCTGGGATTTCAGCCGGGATATCACGACGACCCGCGTGCGCGATCTTTCCCCCAGCAAACTCCACGGCAAGGCCGTCAACATGCCGGCCCGCGCCATGAAGGGCCACAACTGGACGGGCGCGGAAATGAACTGGAACCGCGCGCCCGGACAGTATGGCGCGATCCACTTCCACGACGACGACATCTACGATGCCGGCTGGAAGCCCGACTTCGCCTTCACGATACCCGAGGGCCTGCGCAGCGGCATCTATGCGGCGCGGTTGCGGGCCGGCGAGGACGAAGATCACATTCCGTTCTTCGTCCGTCCCAAGCGCGGCACGAAGACCGCCGACATCGCCTTCCTGGCGCCGACCGCCAGTTATATGGCCTACGCCAACGACCACGCGCCGGTGAACGCTGCGGGCGCGGAGATGCTGATGGGCCGGCTGATCATCCTGCAGCCCCAGGATATCCACATGGCCGAGCATCGGGAGCTGGGCGGCGCGCTCTATGACACCCATTCCGACGGCAGCGGCGTCTGCTACTCCTCGCGGCTGCGGCCGATCCTCAACATGCGGCCGCGCTATTCGTCCTGGCTCGGCGGCAGCGGCTCGGGCCTCTGGCAGTTCAACGCCGATCTCGACCTCATCGCCTGGCTGGAGGCGAAAGGCTTCAGCTACGATGTCATCACCGACGAGGATCTCCATGCCGAGGGGCATGATCTGCTGAAGCCTTACCGCGCCATCCTCACCGGCTCGCACCCCGAGTATTACACGACGGAAATGCTGGATGCGGTCAGCGCCTATACCGCCGGCGGCGGGCGGCTGATGTATATGGGCGCCAATGGGTTCTACTGGCGCATCGCCTATCATGGCGACCAGCCCGGCATGATCGAGGTCCGCCGCGGCGAAGGCGGCATCCGCACCTGGGCGGCGGAGCCCGGTGAGTACTATCAGAGCTTCAACGGGGAGTATGGTGGGCTCTGGCGGCGCAACGGCCGGCCGCCGCAGGTTCTCACGGGCGTAGGCTTCACCGCCCAGGGCTTCGACGTCTCATCCTACTATCGCCGCCAGCCCGGCAGCTTCGATCCGCGCGCCGCCTTCATCTTCGAGGGCGTGGGCCGCGACGAGCTGATCGGTGATTTCGGGCTGGTGGGAGGCGGTGCGTCCGGGTTGGAGCTGGATCGCGCCGACCCGCTGCTGGGTACGCCGCCCCATGCCCTGGTGCTGGCCTCATCGGAAGGCCATTCCGATCTCTACATGGTGGTCTGCGAAGAGATCCTCGTGAACTCGCCCCACTTCACCGGCAGCCAGTCCGACCTGGTGCGCGCCGACCTGGTGTTCTTCGAGATGCCGGCGGGGGGCGCGGTGTTCTCCACCGGCTCCATCGCATGGATCGGCAGCCTGTCCCACAACAATCACGACAACAACGTGTCCCGCATCACCGAGAACGTGCTGCGGCGGTTCATCGATCCCCGGCCGCTGGGGCAAGTTTAGAAGTAGCCGATGAAGCGTGGGCGGCGGTCTTCGCGGTCCAGGTCGCGCATGCGCTGTTCCAGATCCTCGAGGCTGGCGGATTGCGCCAGGTAGGATTCCTCGCGGCGGACACGCCGCTGCCAGTCGTTCAACTCTAAATATTCAGACAATCGTCTCAGGGCCGCCCGAAAGCCGGACGGCCGAGGAGCGATAGCCCCCGGCGAAGACAACGAACCTGATAGCGCCATTCCAACCTCCTTCGGAGAGTCATGGAAATTGCTGCATTGCGCTATCACATGTTGGAGACCCCGGCGCACAAATCAAATTTGTTATTTGAATGAATAACATAATGTAATGCTATCCCTAGATAAGCTATTGTTGCGTCGCACCATTTTCGTGTTACCCTGGGGGTGAAAGGCAGTTTGAACGGCATGGAGATCTATCAGCTACGCAGCTTTGCGGCCGTCGCCGAGATGGGCCATCTGACCCGCGCCGCCGAGCGGCTGCATATTAGCCAGCCGGCGCTCAGCAGTCAGATCAAGGCCCTGGAGGACGAGCTTGGCTTGGCGCTGTTCGAACGCGGCCCGGCCGGCATGGCGCTGACTTCGGCCGGACGGCGGCTGCTGTCGCAGGCGCAGTCGGTCCTTTCGGCCGCCCAGGCCCTGCGGCACGAGGCCGGCACGCTGCGGGGCGAGCTGGCCGGCACGATCCGGCTCGGCACCTTGGCCGATCCGGAGTTCATCCGCATCGGCGACCTGTTGTCGCTCTCAATGCGAAAGCATCCGCTGATCCGCATCGAGCTGCAGCATGAGGTGTCCGGCGCTGCCTTCGAGGCGGTGGCGGCAGGTGAGTTGGACGCCAGCTTCTACTATGGCGAGACCACACATCCGGCAGTGAACCGCTTCCCCTTGCGCGAGATCGCCTATCGCGTCGCGGCCCCCGCGGCCTGGCGCGAGCGCATCGCGGATGCCGGCTGGAAGGAGATCGCCGCCCTGCCCTGGATCATTCCGCCTGAGATCAGCACCCACAATCAGCTGGCCACGGCGCAGTTCCGCAAGCATGGCGTCTATCCCGAGCAGATCCTGGAAGCCGACAATGAGTCCGTGGTCAGCTCGCTGGTGAAATCGGGCCTCGGGCTGGCGCTGATGCGCGAGGACAAGGCGCTGGACCGGGCGGCGCGCAACCAGGTCAGCCTGTGGGGCGACACCCGGTTGGTCACAACTCTGCAGTTCATCTATCTGCGGGAGCGCGAGAGCGATCCCCTGATCAACGTGCTGCTGGGGCTTTTGAAGGATATCTGGGCGGCGGCGCCGGAGATCGCGGCATAGGTCAAAGTCATTGTCCCCTCGCCCCGCCTGCGGGGAGAGGGTTAGGGTGAGGGGCTCAGTGCGCCGACCTCAGCAACGCCGAGCATTTCATCGACACCCCTCACCGGCGACATCCGCTATACACGGATGCCGCCTGCCTCTCCCCACTTTGTGGGGCGAGGCGACGTCGCTAAGTCGAGACATTCCAGACCCATCGCCCGCTCTGCGGGAGAGCGATGCCACATTCGCGTTCAGCGACTGTGGCGGGGTGAGGGCTGAGAGCACCGTTGTCGAATGCATTCGTGAGATGACAAGGGATGGAATCCATCGTCGACGTCACTCCGCCGCATAGAATTCTCTGCACACGGCACTATCGTCCAAGCTGCTTCAAATACACATGCTGCGCGTGCCCTTGCGGATAGTCGGGGATCGAGGCTTGCCGCACATAACCATAGCGCTCGTAGAAAGCGGGCGCCTGGAAGCTGTGGGTGACGACAAGCGACTGTGCGCAGCCGCGCCGGATTGCCTCGTCCTCCACTGCTTGGAGAAGGGCACGGCCGATTCCCTGGCGACGTTTCAGCTCATGGACCCAGAGGTGAAGGATGTGGCAGCAGCCGCCCCAGGTATGGCCGTTGATGGCCGCAACGATTTCGCCGGAGTCGTCCTTGATGGTGCTGCTGAACGCTCTTCCGTCGCCGCACCCCGTACTCCGGACATTGAACTCGTAGATTCTTGCATCAAGGAACGAGTTGAGCTCTGCTTCGGCGTCACTGCTTGGCTCGACGATGCGCGGATTCATAAGCGACACCTGATGACTTCCGGGATCACGCAAAAATTGCAGCGAGTACACGGCCCAATCCGAGCCAACCGGATGCTAGTGAATCTCCGGCTCGGGCAGCGGTTCGGTGCCCAGGAGGAAATCAAAATCGCAGCCGAGATGAGCTTGCTGGATGTGGCTGGCGAAGAGGCGGCCGTAGCCGCGGGGCGGCAGGGGCTTTTGCCGCCAGCCTGACTTGCGCCGCGCCAGCTCATCGTCGGCGACGCGCAGATTGAGCTGCCGCGCTTCCACATCCACCTCGATCATGTCGCCGGTCTGCACGAAGGCGAGCGGGCCGCCGATTGCCGCTTCCGGCGAGACATGGAGGATGCAGGCGCCGTAGGAGGTGCCGCTCATGCGGGCGTCGGAGATGCGCATCATGTCGCGCACGCCCTGCTTCAGGAGCTTCTTCGGCACCGGCAGCATGCCCCATTCGGGCATGCCCACGGCGACGGGTCCGGCGTTCTTCAGCACCAGCACATGATCGGGAGTCACCGCGAGATCGTCGCGGTCGATTTCCGCCGCCATGTGGTTGTAGTCCTCGAAAGCCAGCGCCGGGCCGCGGTGCTTCAGCAGGCGCGGATCGGCGGCCGACGGCTTGATGACAGCGCCATCGGGCGCCAGGTTCCCATAGAGGATCGCTGTCGCTTCCTTCGAAACCGGCTTGTCGAAGCTGTGAATGACCTCGGCGTTGTAGACCTCCGCGCCGGCGATGTTCTCGCCCAGCGTCTGGCCATTCACCGTCAGGCAATCGAGAGCTAGCTCATCCTTGAGCTGCGCCAGCAGCGCGCGGATGCCGCCGGCATAGTAGAAATCCTCCATCAGGAACGCGCCCGACGGCCGCACGTTCGCCAGGACAGGGATCTGCCGCGCCAGCTCGTCGAAGCGCTTGAGCGTCAACGGAATGCCCGCCCGCCGCGCCATCGCCACAACATGGATCATGGCGTTAGTCGAGCCGCCCATCGCCAGGTGGCAGCGGATGGCATTGTCGACACCGTCAGCGCTCATGATATCAGAGGGCTTCAGGTCTTCCCACACCATCTCGACGATGCGCCGGCCCGAGGCGGCGCAGAGACGCGGATGGTTGGCATCGGGCGCCGGGATCGACGAGGCGCCCGGCAGCGAGAATCCCATCGCCTCGGCCACGCCGGTCATGGTGGCGGCGGTGCCCATGGTCATGCACATGCCGTGGGAGCGGGCGATGCCGCTCTCCATCTCGTTCCAATCCTCCTGGCTGATATTGCCGGCCTTGAGCTCGGCCCAGTACTTCCAGGCGTCGGAGCCGGAGCCCAGCACCTTGCCCTGCCAATTGCCCCTGAGCATGGCGCCGGCCGGCACGAAGATCGCCGGCAGGTTCATCGAGATCGCCCCCATGATCAGGCCAGGCGTGGTCTTGTCGCAGCCGCCCATCAGCACGGCCCCGTCGATCGGATGGCTGCGCAGCAGCTCCTCCGTCTCCATCGCCAGGAAGTTGCGGTAGAGCATGGTGGTCGGCTTTACAAAAGGTTCCGACAGCGAGATCGCGGGCAGTTCCAGCGGGAAGCCGCCGGCCTGCAGGATGCCGCGCTTCACATCCTGCACCCGGTCCTTGAAGTGGGCGTGGCACTGGTTGATGTCGGACCAGGTATTGAGGATGGCGATGACAGGCTTGCCGGCATAATCCTCCGGGCCGTAGCCCATCTGCTTGGCGCGGGAGCGGTGGCCGAAGGCGCGCAAATCCTGCACGCCGAACCAGCGGTGGGAGCGGAGCTGCTCGGCGGTCTTGCGCGATCGAGCGGACTTGTTCATTGCGTGTCTCTAGTACGAACCGCTGGCTGCCACGCCGGGGCCGGCGCGCATCTTGGCCAGCGTCTGCTGCGCACCTGCCGCCATCAGCCTTGCATCGGAGCCGAGGGTAACGAAGCGGAATCCCTTGGCGATCATGCGCTGGGCATATTCGGGCGTGCCGTTATGGATGCCGGCGAAGACGCCATGCTGCTTCGCCTTGGCGATGATGTAGTCGATCGCCTCGACCACCGGCTTTTCCTCCTGGTCGAATTTCGGCGTGCAGCCGAGAGTGAGCGACAGATCCGCCGGGCCGACATAGATCGCGTCCAGCCCCTCCACCGACAGAATATCGTCGAGGTTTTCCAGCGCCTGCTTGGTCTCGATCATGGCAAAGGGGATCACCGTGTCGTTGGCCTTGGCCGGGTAGTCGGCGCCGCCATAGAGCAGCGCGCGGATCGGGCCGAAGCTGCGGACGCCCCGCGGCGCATAGCGCACATAGGACACCAGCTTCTCCGCCTCGGCGCGGCTATTGATCATCGGGCAGATCACGGCATAGGCGCCGGCATCCAGCGACTTCATGATGATGCCGGGATCGAGCCAGGGCACACGTACCATCGGCACCGTGTTTGTCGTGGACACCGCCGTGAGC
>DATKFM010000100.1:0-8828 GCA_035544395.1 Verrucomicrobiia bacterium | reverse complement strand
AACAGGCCGTGCATCATGCAGGCCATGCCGGCCAGGATCATCCGGCCGCCCACGCCCGTGGCAAAGGCGAAATGCTCGCCATAGGTCTCGCCCACGGCGGCGGGGTGACGGGTGAAGGCATCGATCGGCGACATGAAGGCGGCTCCCGGCTGGTTATCGAGCCTGACTATGATGCCATAACCAGATGAAATGACTTTGCTATCTGCAGCGGGAAATTGCCTAATCACGGAATTTTGTTCTCCAAGACGGCGTTTTTGTGGTATGTTCTTCCAATGGATGAATTTGATAAGAAAATCCTAACTCTTCTCCAGGCGGATGCCAGCCTGTCCAATTCGGACATCGCCGAGCGCGTGGGCTTGTCGCCCACTCCCTGCTGGCGGCGCATCCGCATGATGGAGGAGGCCGGTATCATCAAGCGCCGGGTGGCGGTGCTGGACCGGCAGAAGCTGAATGTGGGAGTCACTGTATTCGTCTCCGTGCGTACCAACCGCCACCACCAGGACTGGCTGGACAAGTTCGCCGAGGTGGTCGGCAGCATTCCCGAGGTAGTGGAGTTCTATCGCATGGCCGGCGATGTGGATTATCTTCTGCGGGTGGTGGTGCCCGATATCGCCGCCTATGACGGTGTCTACAAACGGCTGATCGAGGAGATCGACCTGTTCGACGTCAGTTCGAGCTTTGCCATGGAGGAGCTGAAATGGACCACGGCCGTGCCCCTGAGCTACGCGCCGGTTACGGCCTAGGCGGCGCGGCATGAAGCTCGGCCGCCATGGTCTCGCTCTTCTGCTCGGCGGCGCCCTCGCGCTGTCGGCCCAGATTTCCGCCGCCGCCGATCTCACGGTGCGCCAGGTCGTGGAACGGCTGGTCAAGGCGCGGAACGGCCCGCCGGCTGATTTCGCCGGGCTGGATCTCAGCTTCCTCGATCTCACCGGCCTCGATTTCTCCAAGGCTAATCTCGCCGGCGTCAATCTGTTCGGCTCCGAGCTGGATCATGCCGATCTCTCGGACGCCAATCTGGCTGGCGCGATGATGGACCGCACGGTGATCATCGGCACCAGCTTCGCCCGCGCCAACATGACCGGCGTAAAAATGCGCCGGCCCGCCGCTTTCACCACGCTCGCCGTGCGCAAGGACGAGGCGCCGAACTTTGCCGGCGCCAATCTCACGGGCGCGGAAATCTTCGGCAAGCTCAGCGCAGCGAATTTCCGGAATGCCAATCTTAGCGGCGCCATCATGCGCCAAACCCTGCCGACCGAGCTGCTGACCGCCACCCGCACGGAACTGATCGACTGCGACTTCAGCGGCGCCAATCTGTCGGGCGCGGATCTCAGCTATCTCTGGCTCACCTTCACCGATTTCACCAACGCCAATCTGGCGTCGACCAACTTGACCCACAGCGACTTGTCGAAAGCAAACCTGACGGGCGCAAATATCTCCGGCGCCAATCTGGACCGCGCCAATCTGGACGGCGCGATCTTCCGCAATGCCCGTGGCCTGGACCAGGCGGCGGGACTGGAAAAAGCATTCAATCTGAACACGATCATCCAATAGGCCACGATTGCCGCGTTTTCTCTTCCTTCTGATTGTCGCGTTTGCGTTCATTGCCTCGGAATCAGCGGCGCAGACGGCGGCTGACCGCGTCGACACGACACTGGTGCTGGCGGTGGATGTCTCGGGCTCCGTCGACGAACCGCGCTATGCCCTGCAGATGGAGGGCATCGCCAGCGCCTTCGAGGACAGCGAAGTGCAGCGGGCGATCGTCTCCGGGCCTCGCGGCTCGCTGCAGGTTATCCTGGTCAACTGGTCCCACGAGCCTGAAGTGATGATCCCCTGGACCATCATCACCAGCCCCGAAGAAGCCCGGAGCTTTGCCGCCAAGGTGCGCGCGGCGCCGCGTCGTGCCGACGACTTCACCTGCATGTCCCGCATGCTGGAGCTGGTGACCGACAAGGTGCTGCCGCTGGCGCCGTTGCCGGCTGACCGCATGGTGGTGGATGTCTCCGGCGACGGCCGTGACAATTGCAATCCCCGGGAAGCGGTCGACAGCCTGCGCGATGCGCTGGTCAGGTACGATGTCGCGATCAACGGTCTGCCGATCCTCGAAGGCAGCGAGGCGCTGACGATCGAGCAGTGGTATCGCGACCATGTGGTCGGCGGGCCCGGCTCCTTCGTGCTGCCGGCCAACGGCTACAAGGATTTCGGCAGCGCCATCAGGCGCAAATTCATCCTGGAGATCAGCGGCGAGCGGATGACGCCGCCGGATGCGTCCTAGCGGCGGTTTTCGAGTAGGGCATGATTCACGTATCGCGCCGTTTCAGCGCGAGCCGATCATGCTCTAGGCGCTGGCCTTGAGTTCGGATGCTGCTTCCGGCTGCGCCGCTTGCTCGGCCTCGGCCGCCGGCAGCTCCACTTTCACCGTCGTGCCCTGGCCCAGGCGGCTGGCGAGCGACAGCTTGCCGCCCTGCAACTCCGCCAGCATGCGCGACAGCGGCAGTCCCAGCCCGGTGCCCGCATGCTTGCGGTTCAGCGCGTTGCTGACCTGGGCGAAAGGCTCCATGACCCGATGCAGATCCTGGGGCGCGATGCCGATGCCGGTATCGATGATCGACAGCACGATCCTGTCCGGGCCGTCCGCTTCCGCCGCCACCTTGATGGCGCCGCCACGGGGCGTGAATTTGATGGCGTTGGTCAGCAGGTTCAGCAAAATCTGCTTTGCCGCCCGCACATCCACCATCAGCCGCAGCGGCTGCGCCGGCAGCGCAACTTCCAGGCCGACGCCGGCTTCCAGCGCCCGCTCCTTCACCAGACGCAGGCAGGAATTGACCAGGTCGCCGGCGGCGATCAGCTCGCAGTTCATCTCGCGGCGGCCCGCTTCGATCTTCGAGAGATCGAGCACGTCATTGATCAGCGACAGCAGGAAATGGCCGCTGTTGTAGATGTCGCCCAGATATTCCTGGTACCGCGTCGAGCCCACGGGCCCGAAGGTCTCCGTGCGCATCAGCTCGGCGAAGCCGATGATGGCGTTCAACGGCGTGCGCAGTTCGTGGCTGACATGGGCCAGGAACTCGCTCTTGCTGCGGTTGGCGATCTCCGCCTGCTCCTTGGCCGTGCTGAGCTCGGTGGTGCGTTCCCCCACCAGCCGCTCCAGATCCTTGCGCGAGCGCTCCAGCGCATCCACGCGGGCGCGGTCCACATCGATGCGCGTCTGCATGCGGTTGATGCGGCTCTCGCTGCCGACGCGGTTGAGCTGCTTGTCCAGCTTGTGATAGGCGCGGAAATGCCGATGCGCGTCGCCAACCCGGCCGGCCTGCTCGAACAGATCCGCCAGCTGCCGGTGGCATTCGGCGGTCAGGCGCTTGATCCCCTTGGCCTCGGCATTTGCCAGCGCCGCCTCGGTGCGGGCCAGGGCGCCATCGATGTCGCCGAGCACTGCCAGTGCCCGGCCGCAATTCATCAGGGCGATGGATCGGTCGAACGGATCTTCCGCTGCGTCCAGCATTCGCATTAGCGTGGCGATGGATTCCCGGGTCTCTTCCAGTGCGCCGAGCTTCGCCCGGGCCGCCGCGAGAATCGAGAGGCAGCCGGCGCCCATGCTGAAATTGCCGATGCTGCGCGCCGCCGCCACGGCGCGCGTCGCCGCTGTCGCCGCCTCGGTATAGCGCTCGAGCTGCAGCAGGTTGTGCGCCCGCGCATAGTCGAGGACCAGGCGGTCATACACCGTATCTTCCGGCGGTAGCAGCACCAGGCGGCTGCTTACATTGTCGAGGACATCAAGGGATTCGACGAACTGCTCGCGCTCCTGCAGCACATAGGCGGAATCCATCAACGCCTTGCAGTAGAGCGCCTGGTCGCCCACTTCGGCGAGAACCGCCAGCGCTTGCTGGTTGGCTTCCAGCGCGTCGTCGAGCAGGCCGAGATCCAGATAAGTTGCCGCGAGAGTCTTGTAAGAGAGACCGGCGGAGAGCTTGTCACCCGCCTCGAGGAATTTCGCGCCGAGATCGCCGACCGCTTCGAACGCCTCGGTGTAGCGGCCGAGCAGGCGATAGGAACGCCCCATCTCCAGACGGCAACGCGCTTCATCCTGCCCCAGGCCATTGCGCTTGGCGATGTCGGCGCCTTCCTCGGCCAGCGCCAGGGATTGGGCAACGTCGAACTCGCCCACAAGCTCCGCCAGGCGGCAGAGAATCGTGCAGCGCATCTTGGGATCGTGGGTCGCGCTCAGCGACCGGCGCAGGGTCTCGATCTCCGACATGGCTTTCAGCCGTTGTTCTATTTCTGTAGACGCTGGCGGCCCTGACGGGATCTCGGCCGCCAACTCCCCTGCAGATTTCGACAAGTTATACTTAAAATTTCGTAAACGCCGGGTCGGCGCCGTGGACATACTAGATATTGGAATCGCTAAGGAATTCGGCCCAGATATAGTATGCTCGTCCCAAACCTCACGCGCAGGGCGTCGGTGGGCCGGCATTGCCGCTTCCGGTTCTTGCCGGCCCGCTTTTAATCCGCTTACCGGCCCGATCGCGCGGCCGAGACGGCGCCGACCGAGAAACTGTGGACCGGCACGATCTGGGTGTCGAAGCGGGTGCCGCGCTCAAGCGCGCTCACATCGGTCGACGTACAGGCCAAGCTCACCGACGGCATCAGGACAACCAAACCCAAGGCCAAGGAAAGAGCGACGATTTTTGCGCGAAGCATGATTCCCACAGCAAGTCTCCTCATCATTTTGCGGCTCGCGTCCAGGAAGGTTCGGTACTCTGTATCCCACCCGACGACGACCGCATGATCGCAAACAATCTCTTAAGATTGCGTCAAAGTTTTAGATGAATTTGTGTGGTTAACGCGACGAATCGCGTGGCAACCGACGGCGCTCAGCGAGCGGATTCAAATCCCGTCAGAACATTCACGGTGTTGATGCCGATTTCTTCCACCGCGTAGCCGCCCTCCATGACAAACAAGGTGGGCCGCCTGGCGCCGGCGATCATCTCGCCCAGGCGCAGATAATCTTCGCACTTCAATTTGAAGCTGGAGATCGGATCGTTCTCGTAGGTGTCGACGCCGAGCGAGATGACCAGCGCATCTGCGCCGTAGGCATCGATGCGTTTCAACGCAGCCGCCAGCGCCGGCTGATACTGCGCCCAGGCCGTGCCGGGCCGCAGCGGGAAATTGGCATTGAATCCTTCGCCCGCTGCTTCACCGGTTTCATCCTCATAGCCGGAGAAATACGGATACTCGTCTTCAGGGTGACCATGCAGCGAGCAGAACAGCACGTCATTGCGCCGGTAGAAAATTTCTTGCGTGCCATTGCCGTGATGGAAATCCACATCAAGGACGGCAACGCGTTTAGCGCCATTGTCGATGAAAGCCTGCGCGGCGATCGCGGCATTATTGAAGAAGCAATAGCCGCCATAGAAATCGCTTCCGGCGTGATGGCCCGGCGGACGGCAGAGGGCAAAGGCGGCCGAAGCACCCTGGGCCACCAGCCGCTGTGCGGTGATCGCCACATCGACGGCGGCGCTGGCCGCGGTCCAGCTTCCGGCGGTGAGCGCCGTCGAGGTATCGATGCAGTAGTATCCGAGCCGCGCCCGCAGCTTGTTCGGCAGCTTGCGGCGCATGCCCGGCGCGATCCAGGCGGTGGGAATGACATAGCTCTCGCCATAGCGCCTCTGCCATTCTTTGTGGGTGGTCTCGATGAAATCCATCAGGCCGGCATCATGGATGCGTGCCGCCGCCATGCGGCCCACGGCTTCCGGCGGCAGGATCTCGCCCAGCTTGGCGTGCCGCACCCGTGACAGCACGATCTCCGCCCGCTGCGGCGTCTCGAAGGCCGGACCGAAATCGCCGTAGTTGAATTCCAGCGGCGGCGCATGCAGCCGGTGCGCGTCGCTGTAGATGGTTTTCATGACGGCGCGTCCGGTACTTTTGTCAGCGCTTGCCTTCGAAGCCCGATAGCACATTCACGGTGTTGATGCCCAGGGCATCCACCGCGTAGCCGCCCTCGAACACGAACAGAGTCGGCTTCTTGGCGCCGGCGATCATCTCGCCCATGCGCAGGTAATCCTCATGCTCCAGCTTGAACTTGGAGATCGGATCTTCCTTGAAGGTGTCGAGGCCGAGGGACACGACCACCACGTCAGGGCTGAACTTCTTCAGCGCCTTCATCGCCGTGGTCAGCGCTTCTTCATACTTGTCCCATTTTGCGCCCCAGCGCAGCGGCAGGTTCCTGTGATAGCCCTCGCCCTTGCCCTTGCCGGTCTCATCCGCGAATCCCAGGAAGTAGGGGAACTCCTGCAGCGGATCGGCATGGATGGAAATCGTCAGCACGTCCGCCCTGTTGTAGAAAATCTCCTGGGTGCCATTGCCATGGTGATAATCCACGTCAAGCACGCAGACGCGCTTGGCGCCGAGATCGCGGAAGGCCTGTGCCGCGATCGCCGCGTTGTTGAGGAAGCAATAGCCGCCATAAAAGTCGGTGCCAGCATGATGGCCCGGCGGCCGGCAGAGGGAGAACACCGCCTTCTCGCCGCCATTGACCAGCTTCACGCCCGTCAGCGCCACATCCACCGCGCCCTTCACCGCGCGCCAGGTACCGGCGGTGATCGGCGTGCCGGCGTCGATGGCGTAGTAGCTGAGCTTGCCGTCGATCACCTCCGGCAGCGGCGGCTTCTTGCGAAAGCCGCGGGTATGCCAGGTGATCGGCAGCGCGTCGTAGCAGCCATGGGCCTGCACCCATTCGTCCCAGGCGGTCTGCAGGAAGCTGACCAGCCCCTTGTCATGCACGCGGTGGACCGGCTCCAGGTCGAAACTGTCGGGCGCGATGACCGGCCCCAGCTTCTTGCTGCGCACCCGATCGATGACGATCTGCGCTCGCCGCGGCATCTCGAACGGCGGCAGGAACTTGCCTTCGATCAGTTCGAACTTGCCGTCCTGGTGGCGGTGCTCGTCGGTGTAAACGGTTCTCATAGTATCTCCCCGTGAATGCGCGACGCGATGTGCAGAAACCGGGCCGCGCTGTCAATCCTTCCCGCTGCCATGCGTCTCGACGGCCAGGTGCTCGGCGCTCCAGGCGCCAGGCCAGACCTCAGCTTGGCCGTGCCGAAGGCGGCGCACGGTGCCCACCGGCAGGTCGCGGGCGATCAGCATCGGCCCCGGGCCTTCGGTCTCGCTGAAAGGGCCGATGGCGCCGGCGACTCCGTCATAGCCCAGCACCGCTTCGCAAGGCGTATAGGCGGCGGCGCCCGACACATTCGACTCCCGGCTTTGCAGATGCTCGGGAACGCCGATGGCGCCGACGGTGCAGACGACGGTCTGCAGCTCCACCGCCCGCGCCTTGGCACAATCGAAGACTCGGCGGAAGCCGGAGCGGAACCCGGTCATGGAGGGCACCAGGATCAGATCGAGATCCAATGACGCCAGGCGATGGGCCAGCGCCGGCATCTCCACATCCAGGCAGACCAGGGGCGCGATCCGCAGCCCCTGCCATTCGACGATCTGGATCTTGTCGCCGGGTATCAGATTCCAGGCCTCGGGATTCTTCTCGCCCGGCGTCAGCACCACCTTGTCATAGGCAATCGTGCGGCCGTCGGGCAGCAGCAGCCAGGCGCGGTTGACATAGTCGCGGCCGTTGCCGGCCTTCACCGGCATGGTGCCGGCGAGGATCGCCATGTCGTAGCGCGCGGCCAGGGGTTGCAAGGCGGCCAGGGCCGCTTCGCCCTGCTCGGCCATCCAGGGAATTTCTTCGGTGATCTTCAGGCTTGATGGCGCGTAGCTCAGCCAATGCTCGCTGACGAATTCCGGCATCACCAGGATGCGGGCGCCGGCAGCCTTGGCCTCAGCGAGCTGCTGGTCCACGGTGGCGATCCAGGCGGCAATGCCGTTCAGCTTGGTGGCCAGATTGGCCGCCCAGAGGGCGACGGTGATCTTTTCCAGGGGTTCGGCGGCCATGACGTCTCTCAAAGAAAATTCGGGGGAGGCCGCAAGACCTCCCCCGTTGCAGGTCGGTTCAGATCAGGCTCTTCCGCTTACTTCAGCAGATTGGTCCAGATCTGGTTGTACTTCTCCGTCACTTCCTGCGGGCAGGGCGGCTGGAAGGTCGGCACCGGCGCATTCGCCGGCATCATGATTTCCGGTGCCTCGGCAAACTCCTTGGGCAGGTACTTCTCGCTGCCCATGATGCCGTTGGCGTATTTCGCGAAGTCGGAGATTAGCGCTGCATTCTCCGGATCCATGATGAAATTCTGCCAGAGCTTGGCATTTTCCATGTTCGGCGCATCGGCCAGGACGACGGCATTGTCCATCCAGCCCGCCACGCCTTCCTTCGGATAGGCATACTTCAATGTCGGCTTCTGCAGGCGGGCGCGCATCGCCGCCCCGTTCCAGCCATGGGACACGGCCACGTCGCCGGCCACCAGCGGCTCGATCATCGGATAGTCGATGGTGCGCCAATGCGGCTTCGCACCGACCAGCAGGTCGTTCAACGCCTTCAGGTCTTCCGGATTGCCATTGCAGAGCGGCTTGCCCAGATAGCGCAGCCCCGCATGCATGACCTCGACGATTTCCGGCTGCATGTTGATCTTGCCGTCCAGCTCGGGCGGCGGATTGAACAGGATCGCCAGGGTGTCGATGTCGCCCTTGTACTTCGCCGTGTTGACGGTGAAGGCCGTCGTGCCGGTCTGCCAGGGGACCGTGTAGTTGCGGCCGGAATCCCAGTAGACGCCGACCCAGCGGGGATCCACGTTCTTGAAGTTCGCCATCTGGTTGGGCTTCGTTTCGGCCAGCATCCCCTCGCCGACCATGATCTTCACGGTGTAGTCGGAGGGCACGACGATGTC
>DATKFM010000099.1:0-46041 GCA_035544395.1 Verrucomicrobiia bacterium | reverse complement strand
TGTAATAGTCATAGATCGCGACGCGACCGGCATATTTGCCATTCCACATCACCTCCGACTTGCGCATATCGGCTGGATCGACCTTGGTGTTGTCGTAGGAGAAGCAGTTGTAGCCGAACTTCTCCGTGACGCCGTAGGTCTTGCCGTCGACGTCGTTGAACTCGGGCGACTGCACTTCGGCAAAAGTGTCACCGATCGGATAGTCCCCGGGATTGAGCTCGGCGAGACGGCCCGCCTCCACCATGCGTTTCACATCGACGGTGTCGATGACAAGCACGTCCCAGTCGCCGGGCTGCGACTGCTCCAGCAGCGCCAGCGCCTCGCCCGTGGTGCCGAATTCCTTGGTATTGACCTTGATGCCCGATGCCTGCTCGAACGGCCCGAGCAGATTGGGGTCGGTGTGATCGCACCAGACCAGAGCATTGATCTCATCGGCGGCGCGCGAGGCCCGCGGCACGAAGCTGGCGGCGGTCAATGCGGCGGCGCCGCCGAGCAAGCGGCGGCGGGAAAACATCGGACGATTCATCTGTTTCTCCCTGTCTTATGCCGGCGAGATCAGCCTGGCGCCGAGGCCGCCGACGGTTCTTGTTGCGAAAAAAATGAACCAACTATAAATTTAGGTCAAGCCTCAAATTTCTGGGCAACGATGACCGGTCTCCGCGAGCGACAGAAGGTGAAACGCCGGCGCGATATTCTCGACGCCGCCGCCGCGCTGTTCAAGCGGGATGGTTTCGCCAGCGCCAGTATTGAGGAGATCGCCGGTAATGCCGGGCTGTCAGCGGGGACGGTCTACAACTACTTTCCCTCAAAGGGTGACCTGTTGCTGGCCCTGGTGGCGCTGGATGGCCAGGAAGTGCGCGCCGCCGGCGCGGCCATCGTCGAGGCGCCGCCGGCAGATCCTGTAAAGGCGGTCTGCCGGCTGCTCGAGGTCTACGTCGACCACGCACTAGTACATTTGGATAAGCGCCTGTGGCGGCAGATGATGGCCAACGCCCTGGCCTTTGCCGATACCCCATTGGGCGCCGGCTATCGCGAGTTGGACCGGAAGCTGGCCGAGCAGGTGGCAGATCTCTGCCGGGCTCTCCAGGCCAAAGGCCGCCTCGCCCGCCGGGTCGATTGCTCCGATGCCGGCCAGGCGTTGTTCTTCATCTGCAACCAGCTGTTCATGGATTTCGTTGCCGACGACGCCATGCCGCGCACCCGCATGAAGGAGCGCATGTTTCGCCAGGTGAAGCAGGTATTCGACGGACTCTTGCCCTGAGCCCCAGTAAATCTTCACACTATTTTAACCACATAGGTCCAGTTTCCTCAGATTCCAGTTTCGGGGGAAACTGGCTGACGGCGCTGTGGTCCGTTGGCCATTGTGAGAGGGGAAAACGGCATGAGCGAAGCAACGAATGTCGGCACTGCGCAGGACAGCGGCAGTACCGCCAACCTGATCTACATCCTCTATCTCATCGGCATTGCTGTGGGCATCACCCAGCTGGTCGGTGTGGTGATGGCCTACATGAACCGGGCAACGGCGCCGGAATGGGTGAAGTCGCACTACACGTTCCAGATCCGCACTTTCTGGATCGGTCTGCTCGGGTCCGTCATCGGCATCGCCCTGACTTTCATTCTGATCGGGTTCCTGGTGCTGATTGCGATGGTGGTTTGGTACATCATCCGCTGCATCAAGGGCATGCAGTGCATCGGCCGCCAAGAAGCCTATCCGAATCCGCAATCCTGGACCTGGTAGAGTTCGCGTCCTGAGCTGACGGCGCAGCGCATCGGCGCCGTCAGCCAATACAACTCCGGCAGACCTGCCGCCCTCCCTGCCCTTGCCTATGGGGGCCGGGGAAGCGGTACACTCGCGCTCAAGAATCCTCAGGGAGCGCGGACGATGCCCAAAACCCTCTATCAGCCCCTTGGCGGCAATCAGATGCCGCGCTTCGGCGGACCGGCGACGATGATGCGCCTGCCGCTGCTGCCGAGCGCCAAGGATCTGGATGTCTGTTTCGTCGGCGTGCCCCTGGACATCGGCACCTCCAACCGCCCGGGCGCGCGTTTTGGCCCGCGGCAGATCCGCGCCGAGAGCTGCCTGATCCGGCCCTACAACATGGCGACGCGGGCGGCGCCTTTCGACAGCCTGTCCATCGCCGATATCGGCGACGTGGCGATCAACACCTTCGACCTCAAGAAGTCGATTCCGATCATCGAAGCGGCCTATGACGAGATCCTCAGCCATGGCTGCAAGCCCCTGACCATGGGCGGCGACCATACGATCGCCATCCCGATCCTGCGGGCGATCAAGCGGAAGCACGGGCCGGTCGGCTTGATACATATCGACGCCCATGCCGACATCAATGACACCATGTTCGGCGAGAAAATCGCCCATGGCACGCCCTTCCGCCGCGCCGTCGAAGAGGGCCTGCTCGACGGCAAGCGCTGTGTGCAGATCGGCCTGCGCGCAACCGGCTATGCGGCCGACGATTTCGACTGGCCGCGGCAGCAGGGTTTCCGCGTCGTGCAGGCAGAGGAGTGTTGGTACAAATCCCTGGCGCCGCTGATGGCGGAAGTGCGCGAGCAGGTGAAGGGTGGGCCGGTCTATTTCAGCTTCGATATCGACGGGCTCGATCCCAGCTACGCGCCGGGCACCGGCACGCCGGAGATCGGCGGTCTGACCGTGCCTCAGGCGCTGGAGATCATCAGGGGCAGCCGCGGGCTCGATCTCGTCGGCGGTGACCTGGTGGAAGTGGCCCCGGCCTACGACGTCTCCGGAAACACCTCGCTGACCGCGGCCAATCTGCTGTTCGAAATGCTCTGCGTGATGCCCGGCGTCGTCTACCGCAATTGAATCACCGTTCGGAGAACGCCGAATATGGCGACATGCGGCGAGGTGCTGGTCGAGCTGTTAGGCCTCTATGGCATCGATACTGTGTTCGGCATTCCCGGCGTGCATACGGTCGAACTCTATCGCGGCCTGCCGAATTCCAGACTGCGCCACATCACGCCGCGCCATGAGCAGGGCGCCGGGTTCATGGCCGACGGCTATGCCCGGGCCAGCGGCCGGCCGGCGGCGTGCTTCATCATCACCGGTCCGGGCCTGACCAACATCGCCACGGCTTTGGGCCAGGCCTATGCGGACTCGGTGCCGATCCTCATCCTCTCCAGCGTCAACAACACCCGCGACCTGGCGCTGGGCGAGGGGCGGCTGCATGAGCTGCCGTCGCAGCGCGGACTGATGGAAGGGCTGACGGCGTTCAGCCACACACTGCTTTGGCCGGACGAGCTGCCCCATGTCCTGGCGCGCGCCTTCGCGGTGTTCAACAGCGGACGGCCGCGGCCGGTGCATATCGAGCTGCCGCTGGATGTGATCACCGCCGATGCCGACCATGTGCGCCGCACGGTGCTGCCCGGCAGCAGTCGGCCGGCGCCCGATCCCCAGAAGATCGCCGAGGCGGCTCGGCTGCTGCGCGGGGCGCGCAGGCCGCTGGCGGTGTTCGGCGGCGGCGCCCAGCATGCGGCGGCGGCGGCGCGCGCTGTGGTCGAGAAACTGGGTGCTTTGGCGGTGACCACGATCAACGGCAAGGGCATCCTGCCGCCGGATCATCCCCTCTCGCTCGGCAGCACGCTGCCGCAGCCGCCAGTGCTGGACGAGTTGACCCATGCCGATGTGGTACTCGCCATCGGCACGGAATTGGGCGAGACCGATACCCTGCTGTTCGACAGCAGGCTCACCCTTAGTGGCAAGGTCATCCGGGTCGATATCGATCCCGAGCAGCTCACGCGCAATGTGCTCGCCGAGGTAGCGATTCTCAGCGACTCAGATCTGGCGCTCCGGGCGTTGGAGCGTGAGTTGCGGGACCATAAGGCAGATACCGCAGCGGCCCAGGCGCGGGCGAAGGTGTTGCGCGCGCAACTCGATGGGCTGCTTACGGCACCGCAACGGGCGCATCAGCGGTTTCTGGCGGCGGTGCAGCAGGCGCTGCCCGGCGTCATAGTCGTCGGCGACTCAAACCAGCCGGTTTATAGCTGCAATCTCACTTACCAGGCGGAACAGCCACGCGCTTACTTCAACTCGAGCACCGGTTACGGCACGCTCGGTTACGGGCTGCCCGCCGCGCTCGGCGCCAAGCTGGCGATGCGCGAGCGGCCTGTGGTGTCGCTGATGGGCGATGGCGGCCTGCAATTCACTATCGGCGAGCTGGCGACGGCTGTGGAACTGAACTTGCCGGTGCCGATCCTTGTCTGGAACAACCGCGGCTATGGCGAGATCAAGAAATACATGATCGAGCGCGGTATTCCGCAGATCGGCGTCGATATCTACACGCCGGACTTCCTGGCCATCGCCCGCGGCTTTGGCTGCCGGGCAGTGAAGGCCGAGAGCCTCACGCATCTCCAGGAGCAGTTGCGCCTGGCACACCAGGCCAATGGACCGACATTGATAGAGATTGAAGAAGCAGCAGCGCTGACATGGCAATGAGTGCCCCTCTGGCAATCCGGCTGTTGGCAGCGGTACTTATCATGCTGCCGATCGTTGCGGCCAGCGACGCGCGCGCCGACAGCACGTCGATGACGGTGCAGACGGGTGGCACCATGACGAAGCTGCAAAAAAAGCAAGTCGCCTTCGCGGAGAAATGGGGCCGGGCCCTGTTCGATGCCTACAACGAACGAGGCAAAGTTTCTGATATCACGATGGATCGCGCGCTTGCCTCAGCCACAGGCGCCGTCACCGACAAATGCGATGTCCACTATCGTGCGCTCCTGGTGATGCCGCCGGGTATTTCGACCGACAGGCTCGCTGTCTATTACATCGGGACCCCGCGGAATGGCGCAGAGGTGATGCTCGGCCGTCACTACCGCATCATCGTCAGCGGCGACGGCAAGATCGCCCAATCGGTGTCGCCTTCGACCAAGGACTGCACTTTCGTCGCGCCGGATGTTGTTGGCCAAGGCACGACCGGTGTCGTGACAACAGATCCGGACATCCCCGCGCCCACCGACATCCATGTGTTCCTGAGCCTCGCCACGGGAGAAACTCTGTTCGTCGGGACGAAGGCGGGATACTGGCGAGTGATGCAAGGAAAGATCGAGCTGCTGAAATCGAACTAGCGAGATTACACAGAGTCAGACTCGCACCGCCAACAGTCCCATTGACCAAACACTGCCACCCGCTAGGTATGGGGCGTCAACAGGCCTCCGAAGTGCGGTTCGGCAAGCGGTTCCTGGCATCTCCACCGGCTATTTCGGCCATGGCTTCGGCATCCTGCCGGGAGCCGGGCGGCTCATGGCGGAGCTGGTGATGGGCGCAGCGCCAGTGGTCGATGCTGCGCTCTATCGCTTCTCCCGGTTTTTCGACGGCAACAAGATCAAGGCCATTGCCGGCGTTTGAACAGCGCCGGTAACGGTGCGTAACAATTCTCCCCTTCATCAGGCGTCCGGTGCGCCTATATAATGCGTGTATCCGCGGGCGCCGTTCTCGCGGCGGCCCGCGTGGTCCGACAAGGAGACCCGCGATGAATGTTGAAGCTATTCTGAAAGAAAAAGGCCGGCGCGTGATCACCATGCGCCCAAACTCTCCACTCACGACCGTGATCCGCCGCATGCGGCTGGAGCATATCGGCGCCGTCATCCTCAGCGATGACGGCGAGTCCATAGCTGGCATCCTGTCGGAGCGCGACATCGTCAATGGGCTGGCGGAACGAGGCGCCGACCTCCTGGACTGCAAGGCGTCCGACATCATGACGCATGAGGTGATCACCTGTGCGCCCTCCGACAATCTCAAGCAGGTCATGATGAAGATGACGAAAAGCCGCATTCGCCATGTCCCGGTGATACAGGACACCCAGCTGGCGGGCATCATCAGCATCGGCGACGTGGTGAAGCATCGCCTGGAAGAAGTCGAGTTGGAGACGACGGTCTTGCGCGAAGCGTATCTGGCCGCGCACTGACCTAGCCGGCAAGCTCTGACATCGCGTCTTTGTAGATGAGCTCCAGCGGTCCCGGACTCAGTGCCGGCGGCCCGGAGAAGGGATTGTTCATCACAAAAATGAAATAGAAAATGGCCCCGGTGTAGGACGCATATCCGGCCAGCATGAGAGCGTGCAATCTTGTGTACTCGAAGACGAAAAACATCGCCGAGACGATCAGAAAACCCAGTATGGCGATGAACCAGAACAGCGTCGGCAATCGGGCGCCCGCAGCAAACAGCCGGTCCTGACGAAACTCATTTATGCGATTGAGACTGAACAGGATGTTTTCCCGGAGTGTCTCCTGGCGCGGTGTCGCCGTCCTTAGATTCAGCGCGCCATCGAGAATGAGGTCATAGAGTTTCCATGCCTTCGGACTCAGTTGTTCATGAGCCAGGGCTGGCCATTCATTGTCGATGATCTCCCGCGTATAGGCCTTCACGACATCCCGCAGAGCATCTGCCGCCGGGTCGTCGAAGCGATCAAGATTGAAGTAGACCCTTGCCGTTGAGGCCGCTTCCTTCGCAATCAGGCTGCGCTGCTCGAGATATTCGGACTGAACCACCGAGAAGACGAGAGCCAATAGAAGTCCGTGAAGAACGCCGAGCCGGACACCGACAGCCACCGCCATGTCGTGGCTGCGGTCGGGGAGCAGCGCAGCGTAGTTGCTGCGGATGAGCATGAAAGGTCCGACAGCGACAATGACCGCGACGGCCATAAACAATGCGACGCCGAACACCATTGGCACATCATTGATCATTGCAGCTCCCCTGTTGAACGGCAGATCCGGCCCGGCACAATCTTAGCCCATCGCAGGGGACGCTACGATGCTCTCATTGCGTCTCTCCCATGCCTGGGAATGAAGCCTCCCCGACCTCGTCCGGCGCGCAGCCGAAGCGAAGCAAGTTGCCGTGAGGATCGAAGTTGCGAAACTCCTTCATGTTCCAGGGCCGCACTTCGAAGCTGGAAGGCTGAAGCACACCGCGCTTGCCGCATTCTTCGTACAGGGCGACGAGCTGACTGTCGCGGATGTCGCAAGAAGTATGCTGTCATATGCGGCTAGTTCTTCAGATGCGCCTTGAAAAACGCCCACATCACCGCCGTCGCGTCCACGTCCTTGCTGGTGATGCGCGGGGGCATCTTGGAACCCGGCCAGGAATGGCCTTTTCCCTGGAGAGTATAGAGGTCGACCTCGTGGCCTTTCTGACAGCGGAAACGTTCGCCGGTGGCGTCACCCTTTTGATAGACGGTCTCGGCCGAGCCAGCGGGGTTGCAACCGGAGCCGGATGCCCAGCGGATTGCGAACTCCCGCACGCCCATGAAGAGGCCTTTGCTTTCATAGGACAGTAGCCTGTCGGCGGTGCCGTGGAAAATGATCAGCGGCCGGCGCGGCGGCGAATTGCAGACCTGCAGATAGGCGCCAGCGACAAAACCGAAGGCGGCAAAAACATCAGGAGCATCGCAGGCCAGGCGCCACGACATCTGCGCGCCGTTGGAGATACCGGAGGAATAAATGCGATTGCGGTCAACAGGCACTTTCACGGCGACTGCTTCGATCGCCGCCAGGAGGAACTTCACATCGGCATCGGTGCGGCCCGCGAAGCGCCATTTGTCGTCAAGGGAATCGGGATACAGGGCGATGAAGCCTTCGCGGTCGGCTAAAGCTGAGAAGCCGGATAGCTTCTCCTGCTGCGCGGCATTGGAGCGGTAGCCGTGGATGCTGAGCACGAGCGGAAACGGTCCCCGCCCTTCCTCGGGAATGTGCAGCCGAAAGCTCCGGCTTTCTTCGCCAACGGTGATGGTTTCGACAGTGGTCGCGGCAAATGCGATTCCGTGCAACGCGGCAGCAAGAACAGCGCCAAGCACCAGCATGGCGATAGAGGCAACGCGCTTCATTCCTGGTCCCCAATTTGTTCAGGACGCCTATAGCATGGGTCAGAGGAATTTTCCCTGTGCTTCACGCGCCGCCGGCAGTTTGCCTAAAGCCTCCGCTATGACTAGGGTTTTCCCGCACCATGATCGTCCTTCATGACGGCAATCCGCTGACCCGCATCCGCCGCGCCTGGGTAAACCAGGGTATCGTCGTGGCCTGCATCGTTATCTTCATCTTGCAGCTGCTGAACAAGTTCGCCTGGCCGCTCTATGCGTTCTACCCCGGACAGCTTCTCGGTTGGGCGCCGGAGCCCGGTCCGCTGCATGGCCTCCTGGGCCTGGTGACCCATCTGTTCCTCCATGGCGATCCCCTGCATCTGGGCAGCAACGTGCTCGCTCTCCTTGTGTTCGGCAATAATTTGGAGGATGCGCTGGGCCATGTCCGCTACCTGCTGTTCTACCTCCTCTGCGGCGTCTGCGCCGCAGCCACGCAGGGCCTCCTTGGCGATCCCACAGTGCCGATGATTGGCGCCAGCGGCGCGATCTCGGCCGTCATGGGTGCCTATCTGATGCTGCATCCCCGCGCCCGCATGCTGATCCTGGCGTTCAACATTGCGCCGGTGCTGGCGCCGGCATCGCTGGTGGTGGGCTTCACGATCCTGGTCAATATCGCCATGGCCTATGACGTGACGCTGCTCTCGCCGGGAGCATCCGTTGCCGAACTGATCCGCATTGCCTGGTGGGCTCATATCGGTGGATTCGTGAGCGGCTTGCTATGGCTGCTGGTTCTCAAACCGCGGGACGTGGCGCTGTTCCAGCCGCCTCCGCCCCTGCCCGCCCGGACGATGCGGTGGCTCGGGCGGATCGTGCCGACGCTGGCATGGCCCGGCGAACGGCCGATCGAGGAGCCGGCCACCGGCTCGGCCGCCCTGCCCTGGCAGGACCGGCCACTGGGGGCAAAGCTGCTGTTCATCGCCAAGGCACTGTTCTATGTGCTGCTGATTTTCGTGCTCATGCATTATCTGCGCTAGCGGTGGAAGGAGACGATTCCATGATCGCGAAAAGCAAGCCAGCCGCCGGCAGCAAACGCCCCAAAGCAAAGCCGACCCGCCGCTTGAGCCTGCCGCTGAAAGGCGGCTGCCATTGCGGTGCGCTGCGCTACGGCGTGACCGCCGCGCCGAAGGACAGCGGCTATTGTCATTGCACCGATTGCCAGAAGACAACCGGTGGGCCGACGGCGGTCTGGTTTTCCGTGGGCACCGGCAGCTTCAGTTACATGAAAGGCGCGCCGTCGATCTATAAATCCTCGGCCTGGGGGCAGCGGGAGTTTTGCAGCGCTTGCGGCTGCCAGATCCTATTCCGCCCGCAGAAGCGGGCTCGGACGGTGAGTGTCAATGCGCCAACCCTGGACAATCCGGCCGCCGTGCCGCCGCGGCGGCATATCTATGACAGCAGCCGCATCGCGTGGTTCGACACGAAGGACGACCTCCCGCGCAAGACGCGCAGCTGAAACTTCGGAGATCGGGCGCTAGCCGGCGCGGCGCGATTGGACAGAGGGCGCGATTTCCGCTTCGCGGAACTGGAACATCCTCTTGGACTTCGTACGAATTGGTAGTCTGACCGCGTTGAGCCTGGCATCCGGCCAATTTTTAAAATGTACGACGAAATTCTTAGTGAGGCCCAGAACACGCGTCAATCACCGCAAGAATTTCTGCCAAGAACCGCTCGAACTCGTGAGATCGTGACTGTTACTTGAACAGTTTGGCAGCGGCCTGAGCGGCCGACACGCCGGTGCGGTAGGCGCCGTGGCAGGTGCCGAAGGAATCGATCGAGCAAGCTTCTCCGGCAAAGTAGATCCGGCCATCGATGGGCTCGACGAGTACGCCACGGGCATCCGCATGGCCCGGCCGGGCCGCGGAATAGGCGCCGCGGGACCAGGGATCGGTGAACCAGCTGGTGGCAACGGCCTTGCCGAGATGGGCACGGATGCCGCTGCCGAACATGCCCACCAGTTCTCCGATGACGAAGTCGATCATCGCGCCGTCGCCGGCGAGCTCCAGTTCCTCGGCCAGGTCGCCGCCGAGATAGCCGCCGACCATGCTGCGCCCGAACGGCTTGAAGGAAAGGCTGGCGACACGTCGGCGGTCGGCACTTGAGGTACCGTAACTGGTATCGGGCATGCCGAAGGGATCGCCCTCGACGGCGATGAAAACCTTGTTGGCGGTGCCGACTTTGATCCCGGCAATGGCCTCCTGCTTCGCGGCCGGCAGTGGCGGATCGAAGCGCAAGCCGCCGGCCTGCATCACACTTGGCGGCAGCGTGACGATGACGGCGCCGGCAGTCAGCGATCCCTCCAGTGTTTCCACGGCGATGTCCTTGCCACCCCATCGCACGAGAGTCGCCGCTGTGCTCAGCCGCACGGGAAGCCCGGCTCCGTAGCGCGCGACCACGGCGCCGTAGCCCTCGGGCACCGGCCAGTCATTGCCGGTATCGCGGTAGCGGGAGTAGTCGAGGGTTGACAGCTCGTGACTTTCGACACCGCAGGCCCAGGTCACGATGGCGTCGAATAGCGTACGGAAGGGGCCGTCGCCGATCACGCTGGAGGCCGGCAGATCTCGACCGGCTTCGCCGGCGGCGGCGATGGCCTCGAACCAGCCGCCGATGGCTTCGTCCCAGCGGGCGCTGTCCCCCTCGCCCATCCAGCGCTCGCCGATGCGGCTTTGCCAGACCGGATTTTCCTCAAGCACGGCGATCCCCAACTCGCGGGCGATCTCGCGCCAGGGGTTTTCGTCGGCGGAATGGAGCCAGCCGCAGCCACGATCGATCGGCACGCCGAAGCTGGCGCTTTCCGTCCAGGCGCGACCCCCGATGCGATCTCGCGCTTCGAGGACGATCGGCTTGCGACCGAGATCGGTCAGCGTGCGGGCTGCAGTCAAGCCGGCGGCGCCGGCGCCGATCACGATGACGTCATGGGTACGCATGATGGGCGAAAGATTCTGTTGCGACGTTCAGCCCTGCAGCCGCGCCTCGATCTGCTGCAGCCGGGTCAGCAGCGCCGCCTGCAACTGGTCGACCTTTTCGTGGAGATGCGAAACCTCCAGTTCGGCCTTTAGATTCACGTCATACTCGATATCCGTGCGGATACGGTCCTTGGCGGACTGGCGATTCTGGCTTAGCAGCACGATCACCGAGAGGAAGATCGCCTCCAACGAGACGCACATAGTCAGCAGGCCGAAGGGAAAGGGGTCAAAAGACAGCATTCCCGGCAAGGTATTCAGCCCGATCCAGATCAGGAACCAGCCGGCATGCAAGGCGAGGAACAACAGGCTGCCGCTGAAAGCGGCGATAACATCGGTGACGCGCTCCAGCACCGTTACCTTGATTTCCATCTCCTCGTTGGCATTGCGCGTCGCCATCTGCCGCAGGCGGTTGGTGGTGGCGCGCATGCGGCCGCCCATGACCGCCATCATGTCCAGCGCTGCGTCCGGGCGGCGGCGGATGAAATCGGTGAGAGTCGCGCGGTCGAGGATGAGCAGCTCGGCATCCTCCAGGACCGTGGCGCGGGCATTACGTGCGCCCTGATCCAGCAGCGACAGCTCACCGAAAAGGTCGCCGCGGGAGGCGGTCGTCAGCAGCAGTCTCTGCCCAAGTTTGTCTGTGGTGGTCAGTTCCACCTCGCCGGAGCAGACCACATACATGCGATCGCCGGGCTCGCCTTCCTGGAAGATCCGGTGCCCGACCGGGAAATTGGCCTGCTCCATCATCTGCGCCAGGGCGGCGCGCTCGTCCGCATCAAGCAATTGAAACAAGGGCACTTCGGCAAGCAGGGAAACCAGAGGCGACATGCGGATCGATCCCATTCTCTGAGCAAGGACGACGGCGACAATAGCAGCCGGTGGCGGGGGCCGTCAGCGGCTCATTAACCATATTTATCAACGCACTGTGTGTTGCGCGGCGAATGCGGACTGTGCGATTCTAAGTTCAGGTGACGCATCGACTTCCGGACAACGGCGGCGGCGTTCCCTGGAGGAGTTAGTGACATGATGCTGCAACGGTATCTGTTGCCGGCGGTGCTGGCACCCGCAATGTTGTTCTCCACGCTCGCTCTCGCCGTGCCCCTTGGGGTCCGCGACGATGGCAGTGATGTGGATGGAAAATTCCGAGGCGCAGACGAGGTCGACGGCTTTCTCCGTTTTGGAGATGCCGCAGATGAGCGGGTGGTCCTCAATTATGCCTATGCGATTGCAGAGCCACGCATCGACGGGGCCGCTCGCGCTGGCGAAAAGCCGGTCCCCTTCACGATCGATCAAACGCGCATCATCGTCTTCCTGACCGACTATCCGATCCCCCAAGAGGCACGCGGCAACATTGCCAAGATCCACGCCTTGGCGAATGCCCGCGAGTTCGTGGGCCTTGAGCTCTCGTTCGATTCAGCGCGCCGGAAGCCGACCTGGACAGGCCGCTTGCTGCTGGGTCTGGATTCGGCCAACCAGGTTTTCCGTCCGCGCAGCGGACAGAGGAATTTTCAGCTGGAAGATTTCAGCCACCGCGGCAATGAGATCAGCGGTCAAATCCTGGTCGACCGCAGCCTACCGCTGTTCGACCAGTACGGCCAGCGCACGAGCGAAAAATTCACCTTCTCGGTAGAGTTCGATCTTCTGGTCGACCTGTCCCCTTTGCCCACCAATACGCTGGAGCGGAGGGACGCCCAGAATACGCCACAGGCGGAAATTCTTGTGTCGGCGATTGAGGCCCTTAAGCGCAGGGACGGCGACAAATTCCGGGAGATGACGGCTGAGAACAGCGAGATCCGGAACTTGTTGGAAAGTCCAGACAGTAGCGATTACGCAGTGTCACTGCTCAACTACCTGCCGCCGACGCCGGACAAACTCAGATCCAGCATCAGCAAGATCGTGTTTTTCGGCGATCGTGCCAACCTGGTGATGCAAAACCCCGCCGGTGGCTTCCGCGAGTTTATCTTCGAGAGGCAAGACGGGAAGTGGAAACTCAGCCAGGGCTGATTTGGGCATCTTGATTTACGGAGCCGGGAAACTCCGGCGCCCGTCACGTTGAGATTACAAATAGCATAGGAAAAGCGGGCGGCCTGGATAGGACCGCCCGCTTTGTTGGCGTATCAACTACTGCCCGGCGTGTTGCTTTATGGCTTCCTCGATCTTCGCTTTCACGGCATCAAGGTTGAAGCTGGCGCCCTTCTGCATCGGCGGATAATCGATGGCTGTCATGGCGAGTTTCGCCACTTCCTGCTGCACGAACACGAAACGCCAGAACTCGTATTGGAACCAAGTGAAGTAGTTCTGCGCTCCTTGGAGCGTTCCATTTTGCGGCCAATCCAACCGCTCGAACGGGTCCAGGCGCAGATTTGTCAGAGTCGGCACATCGATATGTTCCTTGGCGCCGAGCCACCCGTCGGGCTGATTGATAAACCGGTATTTGAAGTCATCGATGCGCACCGCGCCGAGCGTACTTTCGCCGAAATAGAAGATTTCGTGGCGAAGCGACGGGCCTTTGCCGGTGATCATGTCCAGCTGATTGTAGCCATCCAGATGGTTCTTGTAGGTCTTATCGCCGACCTGTTTTCCCTTCAGCAGTTCGTCCGAGATGTTGGGATTGCCGGCCGCCGCGACCAAGGTCGGCAGCCAGTCAAGGCCGGAGATGATGCCGTTCTCCACCACACCGGCGGGAATGTGACCGGGCCAGCTGATCATCGCCGGCGCACGGAAACCACCTTCATAGATCGTGCCCTTCTGCCCTTTGAACGGCGTGTTGCCGCCATCCGGCCAGGTGAAGGTCTCCGTACCATTATCGGTCGTGAACATGACGATGGTGTTGTTGTCCACACCCATGTCTTTGAGTTTCTTCATCACGGAGCCGACGATATCGTCGATCTGCGCCATGCCCGCTTCCTGCATGGACCAACCATTCTTCGAGTTCCGCAGCGCTTCGTATTTCGGCGAGAGATGAGTGACGATGTGCATGCGCGTCGGGTTGAGCCAGACGAAGAACGGCTTGCCGTCCTGCTTGGCCTTGTCCATGAACTTGAGGGAGAGATCCAGGATTTCGTCGTCGACAGTCTCCATCCGCTCGGGATGGAGCGGGCCGGCGTCTTCGATCTTCTGCTTGCCGATCTTGCCCCAGCGCGGCATCTCCGTCGGATCATCCTTATCCGTTGCCCAGCTATGCACCATGTTACGCGGACCGACTGAGTCCAGCAGCTCTTGCGGATAGGCGGGGTGCGCGGGATCTTCCATCGCATCGAGGTGATACAGATAGCCGAAGAACTCGTCGAAGCCGTGGACCGTGGGCAGGAACGCATTGAGATCGCCCAGGTGGTTCTTGCCGAACTGGCCGGTGGCATAGCCCAGGGACTTAAGCGCGGTTGCGATCGTCATCGCTTCACCCGGCAAGCCAATCGGAGAGCCGGCCTGGCCGACCGTGGTCATGCCCGTGCGGATGGGCAATTCGCCGGTGACGAACGCCGCGCGGCCCGCCGTGCAACTCGCCTCGGCGTAGTAGTCGGTGAACATCATACCTTGCTTGGCGATCTCGTCGAGATTCGGCGTGCGACCCGCCATCAAGCCACGATGGTAAGCGCCGATGTTCCAGATGCCGATATCATCGCCCATGATGACGACGATGTTGGGTTGGTCCGCGGCCTGAGCCGGCGGCGCGGTTCCAACGATCGCGACGGCGAGCATCGCCATCGCGGACAAAAGCGTACGCCTGCTCATTGGCATCCTCCCTGGGAATTTTCAGATATGCTGATGCAGTATGCCAAAACTAAGGCAACAGGTCTTGACATACCTTAAGAGATATAATAAGTACATATTCCTATTAGGAAGCAATGGCTATAGTTCGCGGTTTGCGGGATTGTATTCGATCGGATGCGTTACGCCGATATGCGCTGCCTGCCGGGGATCCGGCCGGCCTCCGCATGCTCTTATGTTGGACGACGATATACGACGTTGGCCATTGGACTTTGGTCCAATAGCTGCACTGCAACAAATATGGCCGCGACGTCTTGCGCGGTCGCCTGCTACTCCCCGGCTGCAGCCAGTCCGACCACCGCCCGATCGGGTCCCTGGAACCGCCGGTCATGGCGCAGCGCCGGGACCATGGAGCGCGCCTCCGCGACCTTGGCCGGATCGATTTCGGCGATGATGTATCCGGGCTGTTCGCCGCCGTCGGCGACCACCTCCCCCCAGGGATTCACGATCAGGGAGTGGCCATAGGTGCGCTTTCCTTCGGCGTGAGTGCCGCCCTGGTTGGCGGCGAACACCCAGCAGCCGGTCTCGATAGCGCGGGCGCGCTGCAGCACATGCCAATGGGCCTTGCCGGTAGTGTGGGTGAAGGCCGCGGGGATGCTGAGGAAACTGGCGCCGGCATGGGCCAAGGCACGATGGAGATAGCCGAAGCGGAGATCATAGCAAATAGTCAGGCCCAGCAGGCCCCAGGGGGTGGGCGCGAGCACTGCCCGGTCGCCACCCTGGACCGTGGCGGATTCGCGGTAGGTTTCGCCATTGGCGAGATCGACATCGAACAGATGGATCTTGTCATAGCGCGCGACGATGCCGCCCGCAGGATCAATGACCAGGCAGCGGTTGACGATCTTGTCCGCGCCAGTCTCCTTGAGCAGGACCGAGCCAACGATGATCCAGGCGCCGGTCTCTCGGGCCAAGGCGCGGAACGCCGCGACGCCGGGGTCAGTGGCTTCCGGCATCGCCTTTTTCAGCACGAGATCGTTGTCGGGCTCGAACAGGGTGACCAGTTCCGGCAGCTGGATCAGCTCGGCGCCATCCTTGGCGGCCGCGCGGATGAATTTCGCCACTGCCTCGATGCTCGGCGCCATCTCGCGCTCGGCGCAATTTTGCACACACGCAACCCGGAATTTGCCCGCCATCAATGCCTCCGCCGCCTGCCAGACCCAGCTTGTGCCACGGACGGGTTCGACATATTACTTCCGGCCGGGCGATGCCGGCATTCTTGACCGCCATCGGCCTTTAGGGCAAGCCGCCAATAAGCCAGGTCGACGACCAGGCGCCGGGTTAGCTCAGAGGTAGAGCAACCGCCTTGTAAGCGGTAGGTCGTCGGTTCGATTCCGACACCCGGCACCAGGATTTGCATGCCATCCAGAAATGGCTGGACGCAGAAATCCACAACTCAAAAAAGCAGCGGGGCGGCACTTGACTGCGTGCCACCCCGCCGCTTTGGCTAATGAAGGACAGACGTCTTAGCTGCCGCTGCCTGTACCCTTCGCTGAGCCGACTTCATTCCCGTCATAGTCGTAGAGCTTGCTCGCGCTCTCGACGAAATTGAAGGGGATGTTCAGGCCGATTTCCCGCACCTTGCGGAAATTGATGGCGATGTCGGGCGGCGACACGATACCGACCGGCAGCTCGCCGGCCTTGCGGGTGCCGGCCAGCACATCGGCGCCGTAGATGGCGGCGAGATGGGCGTTGCTTTCGAAGCTGATGCCGATCGACATGACGGCGCTGTCATTGCCTGCCTTCACGTTCTCAGGCACCACGCTGAGGACTGGTACGCGATCGGACGAGGAATTAATGGTCGCGATCTCCTTGAACACCGACGTGCTGCCGGTGATCCAGAACAGGCTATCGTCCAGCGAAGGATCGCTCTTCCGCATCGTCGTCACCGCCGAGCTGACGAGTTCAGCCAGTTCCGTCTTCGCGTTCTCGGGATTCTTGACGTCCAGATAGAGAACCTGGATGCCCCGCTGCTTGGCGACCGCAGCGATGGGCTTGGCCTGTGTCTCGACGGCGCTGACATTCTGGCTGTCGACGAGGATGGCGAAGTTCTTCAAGTTGGGCTTGAAGTCCAGAACATAGGCCATCTGGACTTCGACCGGCATGTTTAGCGATGTGAATGCGAAATTGTTGCCGGAGCCGGCATCATAGGCTTTCGTCTGGCCCAGCAGCACCGGATCCTTCGAGCAAACCGAAATGACGGGGATTGGACCGTCGCGGAAATGCGAGTAGAGCCAAGCTGTCGATTCCGAACCCATGGCGAAGATCAGCTCCGCGCCATCTTTCTTGGCGACCTTCAGGGCTTTCTCGCCCTCGGCGTCATCGGTGCGGAAGTTGTAGATGGTGAACTCCGCATTGATGCCCTTCTCGGCGAAAACGCCGAGGATCTTCGAGATCGCCGTATCGTAGGCCGACGAGGGCCGCGGATAAAAGACGGCAACCCTGCGCACCGGGCCCGCCACGCCGGAAACGTCGCTGCGAACCACCTTGACCTGATAGGGGTCGTCGCCAACGCCGGAAACGCTCCACATCTGGGTTGTCTCAGGCGTCACCTTGAACCAATCCGAATAGGACGGCTCGTCCGCGGTCGCCGCCGCGGCCCGTCCCATGTTTGCCGAAGCAATGCCGAGCACTGCCACGGCAAGAAGCCGTGCAAAGCAGCGCGTGAACGAGGGTCTCATGACGTGGCCTCCTTTGAGGATGGAAAACGAAGTACGAAAAGCACACCACAGACGGCAACTCCGAAGCCGATATAGCCAAGGACGTTGGGTCCGGTTCCGGCCAAGAGGAAAAGCTGGCCCATGAGCATCGGGCCGGCGATATGGCCGACGCGCTCGAGGAATCTGTAGGTCGCGGTTACCGAACTCTCGCCCAACAGGATGGCGAGACGGGACCGTGCGACATGGGTCACGACCGGCGCGTTGATGAAGCCATGAGCGATGCCAACGACCGCGACGCCCAGCAGCAGGATGAGCGCGGGCACGATCGAAGCGCCGAAGATCTCAAGAACCTGGTTCCAGCCGGTCGCGGAAATGCACAATCGCCCGACGCCGCTAAGCAAAGCGCCCAGCAGGAGCACCGGCTCGCTATCTCCGGTCCGGTCGACAAGGCGCGACGCATAGGAATTCGCGATCAGCACGCCGGCGGCATAGACCATCAGGATCTGACCAATGTCTTCTTGTGCGTAATCGGCCTGGGCCATGATCAGCGGCATGGCAAAAACGATGACGCCCGTAAGCACGGCCTTTGCGGGAATGCCGACCAGCAGCATGGTGCGGACGAAATCCCAATTGCGGAGAACGCGCATCAGATCGCGGAGCAGCAGGCGGAAGCTGCCTTCTTCCACGGCGCTGTCCGCGTTTCGATTGCCGCTTGCGGGCACCAGGGCCCAGGCATAGAGCGCCATCGCCGCGGCGATGACCGCGCCTAGCCAGAAGACACCCGCCGCACCCATCTGCGTCACCAGCAGCGAACCAATCGCCATGCCGGAGATCATGCCGCCCTGGAAACCGAACACGATAATGGCGGCGCCGCGCGTCTTGCGGTCATCGGCGGAAGTTCGCAGGATGAATGACTGGACGCCGATGAACAGCATACCCTGTCCGATACCCGACATGGCGCGCGCCAGGAACAGGACGATAAGGCTGGGGTTCGACGCCAGGGCAATGAACCCGGCCGCCGCCAGCACCAGGCCGCCATACATCAGCGGCCGCGGACTGAGGCGCTGCGCGAAGTAGCCGGCCGGTATCAGGCTGAGGGCAAAACACAGATAGTAGGTCATGAAAACGGCCGATGCCGCGTCCGGGAAACCTGAGGTCTCCATGATGCGAGACACGTATTGCGGCAGGAACGCGTACGTCAGATGCTCGACGAAAGTCGCGAGGAAGAAAACCGGCTTTACCAGGCGAAGATGATACTCGCTTGTGTCGTTGGAACCCTCTGCCGGCAAAGCGCCTGCTGCGTTCCTTCCGGGCTGTCGCAACGAACCGGCCAATTGCAAGAACAGATGCGCCATGAATGCAGAGGCAACGAACAGGGCGGTGAAGTTCTTTACGCTGCGGGCGATCTGCCGGTAGATGACGTTGACCGGCAGCGCCACGGAAACGCGTATGTCGCGCCCACCCGGACGGGTCAGGTTCACCTGGTACTCATAGGTGCTTGGATCGGCCATCCAGCGCTGCCCGACCGCCGCGGCATCTGTGTGAATCACGATCATGGAATCGACAATCAACCCGGCGGCGCTGACATCCGGATTCAATCGGCGATAGTCGCTGAAGACATCGTCGAGGCCGCGGATCTCCGTGATGTTGAGTCCGGATTGGACGATGCTGCTGAGGCGCTGTCCCAGCGAGTCGGCCAAGGCCTTCGTCTTTGCCTGCGCACCCTCGGAATACAGAGATACAAGCGTTGCGACGACCGCGATGGACATGCCGAGGAACGTCAGGGCATAGACCGCATGCAGCCAGCGACGCCGCGGCCCCGTCAGCATGGAGCCGCCGATAGCGACGAAAACGCCAAAGGCGATGGAGGCTAAGCCGGCGCCGACGAGCAGCGCATAGAAACTCTTTTCGACACGATCGACGACAATCGCCCGCGGCATGCTCACTGCGAGGCTGCCAACCGTTTCGAAACGATTTCGCAGCGGCAGCACAACCTGCAGATATTGGCCGCTTTCCCGGAGATCGAGGGCGCTGTTGGCAGGCCCCAGATCCTGGTTCGCTGGCAGGAGCGGAAGCGTAGCGTCGCCGCTGGTGAAGACCGGCTGCCCAAGGGTGTCGAAAACCGTCATGGCGACGATCGAGTGATCGGCGGCAAGTATTCTTTCACTCAGGGTCTTGAAGCCGATGAACTGCTTGATCGGCAAGCCCGGCCGCAGAAAGGTCTCCATCGTGTTTTGCACGACACGGCCTTGGGCCGCCAGCTTCTCGATCTGAAACTGCTGGAACGTGCGAGTCGCCTCGCCGAATCCGACATAGATCAGCAGCAGCAGCGACAGCCCGGTGACCAGGGCCATCATTGCCGCATCGATTAGTCCTCGACGAATACTCGATTCTTGACCCATCAGTCGGCCCTTGCGCCCGTCCTCTGGGGGTTTCAGTCGATCATACTGGACAGGTGGGTCGTGCAGCCGCGCCGTTGGCTGAACAGAATGTCCACTCTGTCGGCAAAAAGAGACAATATGAGATCATCGAAATCCATGCCGCAGGCCGGCAATCCGGCGCAGGCGATGCTGGTTCCGCCGGGGGTCGGCTTTTTGAGATCCGGTTTCGGATTTGCCTCAATCACGTAGAGCTGATTGTCAGTGCCCTTGCGGACATCCAGGCGGATGATCGATTCCAGCTCGAGTTCCACATAAACGCTGCGGGCCACGTCGCGCAGGCCGGCAATCAGTTCAGCATCGTTCTGCGGCTCGAGCACGCGCAGCCGCTGCATGGTGATCGGCCGGACATCCATGGAAGTGAAGATGACTTCGCCCTCGTCCAGAACGCGCTCCACGAAGGAGAAGGCGAATGGTTCGCCCCGATGGGTCAGATTCCGGTTCTGTGCCACGATCGGACCGGAAACTGCGACGCAATACTCCGCGCCAGGCAGGAATTTCTCTATCAGGACCTGACCCTTCGTCGCCCAGAAGACCTTGGCGACAGTGTCCGCGAGCGCCCGGCAATCCTGGACAAAATGGACATGCAACGAGGCGCGGCCGGAGACCGGCTTGACCACGAAGGGACCATCGTAGCTGGGAAACACTCTGTTGAAGGCGGCATTGGTATGGGGCTCGAACCGGCCGCGGCTCGGATGCCATGCCACAAAGGGCGCTGTCCGGATGCCTAACGCCATAAGCTCGCGCTTGAAGGCAATCTTGTTGTCCAGCATGCCAGCGGCCAGAGGATCGTGCCCCACATACGGGATTCCGAACATCTCCAGCATCGCCGCCGTATGCGACATCGGGCTGTAGCCCTGGACGCCGCCAGTGTTCAGCCAGGCAAAATGGATCTGATGCCGCCGCAATTCATCGCCGAGGGACATGTCGTCAGCCAAAAGCTGCACATTTCGGCAGCCAAGCCGTTGCAAAGCCCCGGCAATGTCTTCGGCGACATTGCGGTAGCTTTTCCACGAACGTGGATTGGAGGTCTGGTGGATCACGGCGCCGGTCGCCGATTTATCGCCGCCATAGATGACGGCGACATTCATCTGCGACAGCAGCGTCGCGACCTGGCCGTTCAACTCGTCGGTGCGGCCCACGCGGCGCGGCGCGAACCCCGAGCGCGTTTGCCACCGCAGCATCGAGTCAACGTCGTATTCCGCTGCTTTCGTCTGCACGTTCATCCAGTTTACCCACGCCCTTGGCTTCTGATGGTCCGGCGCTGCAATAAGGCGGACGGGGGTAAGCTAAATGATAGCTCGTTAAAACTTATCTAAGTTACCTTGGTATTAATCATATTGAATGTAATTCAGGTGAACATACAGCGTCCTAGATTACAATTAACCGGTCCTCAATCTGATGAAATTAGCCTCTGCTTACTAGGCCAATAGTGCCTTGCCGGTGCCGCTGCGTCGAAAGCCGCCGGATTTACTTCAGTAACTCAGGGCTTTTGCAGAGCTTGGACGCTTGATGTTAACCCGTACTGCCGATTCGGCATCGCAACTTCGGCCAACGGTTCGTGGGAATCAGCTCGCGCCGTCTGGCCTGAGGGAATCTGTGCGCGATGCCTCGCCATTGGGCGCGAACGGCAGCGACGCGAAAGCGGACGCGCGGCTGCGAGACATGCTCCGCGAGCATGCCGCAATTCTCGAACTCATCTCCTCCACCGGTGATCTGACGCAGAGTCTGACGCGGATCGCCGAAGTCGCCGAGCGACTCGTCACCGGAAGCCGCTGCGCCGTTCAGGTAGCCAGTGCGAACGGCCACTCTTTCAATCAAATCGTCGCACCGAGCCTGGCGCCGGCCTATGCGAGCGCAATTACCAGTGTTGGCTTGCCCAACACCACGACCCCGGGCGGCTTGGTCCTTGCGACGGGCAACAGCATTGTCGCCGATGACGAATCCGCTGGTGGTATCGCACCAGCAATCTGGGAAGTTGCCGCCACTTACAAGCTGCGCGCCTTCTGGGGCTGCCCCTTGCAGGACAAGAACGGCGACGTTTTCGGCGTATTCCTCATGCTCTTCGCCGAACCGACAGCTCCCAATTCGGGCGATGCGCAATTGCTGGAGTCGCTGGTCGCGCTGGCGCGCTACGCGATTCAGAATGCACGTCGTCTCGCCGACCTGTATTCGGCCGATCAACGGTTTGCTTCGCTGGCTGCCAGCATACCCGGCGTGGTCTACCAGCGCATCGTCACGCCCGAAGGCGAGATCCGCTACACCTACATTAGCGAAGGTGCGAAGGACCTGTTCGGCGTCAGCGCCGAGGAGATCCTCGCCGATCCGAATGCGCTGTTCGACTGCCACAGCCCGGAGTACCGCCATACCTTCCGCGAGCGTCTGCTACAGGCGTCGCGCGAACTCAAGATGTGGGATGTCGAGGCCACCATCATCTCGCGATCCGGCGAGCGCAAATTCACTCATGCGATCGCCAGGCCGCATCGGCGCGCCGACGGTACGGTCGTCTGGGACGGTGTCATCCTCGATTCAACGCGAATCAAGGAAGCAGAGCGCCAAGCCGCGGCAACTGCGGAGCAAACACGGCAGGCCATTGTCGAAAGCCTATCCCAGGGCTTCGTGCTGCTGGACGGCAGCGATCGCCTGCTGATCTCCAACAGCTCCTATGCCGGCCTCTATCCTGAGGCCACGCCGCACCTTGCTCCCGGGCTGAACTACGACGCGCTCGTGTCCAATGAATTCACGGGCATCGCCGATGAAGAGGAGCATGCGCAGGGACTGCGAAAGCGGCTCGACGCGCACCGATCAGACAACAAGTCAATCGAGCGCCGCCTTCCATCCGGTAAATGGGTGCTGATCAACGAGCACCGGACGGCGAACAACGAGACCGTCATCCTCCATACCGATGTCACGGAGATGAAGGAACGCGAAGCCGAGCTGGCGCGCAGCAATCGCGAGCTGCAAGACTTCGCATCCGTGGCCTCCCACGACCTGCAGGAGCCGCTGCGCAAGATCGAGGCATTCGGTGACCAGCTTCGCCGCAAATACGGGCCACAGCTCGACGAAACCGGGCGCTTCTACGTCGAGCGGATGGAAAAGGCCGCAAAGCGCATGCGGGCCCTGATCGAGGGCCTGCTCACCTTCTCGCGCATTTCCACGAAGGCGCAGCCGTTCGCTGCTTGCGATCTCGGTAATGTCATCGAAGGCGTGCTATCGGATCTGCGGGTGCGGATTCGGGAGACTGAAGGCACCGTTGATCTCCAGCCTCTGCCGGGTATCGAGGCAGATGCCATGCAGATGCGCCAGCTTTTCCAGAATCTGATCGGCAATGCCCTGAAGTTCCGGCGCGCCGATCAGCAGCCCCGCGTCACGGTCAAAGCCAAAGTGCTCAAGGGCCGGGCCGCGGCTCGTGCACTTGACCGGAGTGCTGCCAGCGATGTTTGCGAAATTCATGTCACCGATAATGGCATCGGCTTCGACATGAAATATCTGGATCGAATATTCAACATCTTTCAAAGACTGCATTCGCGGAACGAGTATGAGGGCACCGGCATCGGCCTCGCGACCTGCCGTAAGATTGTCGAGCGCCATGGCGGCCGGATCACGGCTGTCAGCGCACCCGACCAAGGCGCCACGTTCATTATCGCTCTTCCGATGCAACATGGATCGCCGGAGAGCAAAGCATGAACAGAAGCACATCACCCATCACAATCCTTATCGCCGAGGATGATGTCGACGACCGCATGCTGCTGAAGGATGCATTCGAGGAGAACAAGCTCGGCAATGAGCTGCGCTTCGTCGAGAATGGCGAGGAACTGCTCGCGTATTTGCGCCGCGAAGGCAAGTTTGCCGACACCGCCGAGTCGCCCTATCCGGGCCTTGTCCTGCTGGATCTCAACATGCCGCGGATGGACGGACGCGAAGCGCTGAAGGTCATCAAGAACGACCCCCAGTTGAGATGCCTGCCGGTCGTCGTGCTGACGACGTCCAAAGCGGAAGAAGATATCGTGCGCACTTACAATCTGGGGGTCAGCTCCTTCATCACCAAGCCGGTAACATTCAAGGAGCTGCTGCGCGTGGTGCAGGTGTTGAACGAGTACTGGATCGAGATCGTGCAGCTGCCGCCAACGGAGGGGCATGACGCTTGAGCCTCGGCTCAAAATCAGTTGAAACGCGCCGGATCCTTCTCATCGAGGACGATGAGGAGGACTATCTCATTACCCGGACGCTGCTTGCCGAACTCGCGGAGTCGGAATACCAGCTTATCTGGGAGCCGACTTTTGAGAGCGCTTTCGCGCGCCTGCAGACCACGCGGATCGATGTCGTGCTGGTGGACTATCTGGTTGGAACCCATACCGGCATCGAAATCGTGCGGGAAGCGCGCGCGACCGGATGCACGGCACCAATCATCCTGCTGACGGGTGTCGGCAGCCGCGCCGTCGATCTCGCGGCGATGGAAGCCGGCGCCGCGGACTTCCTGGAAAAGGGCAAGATGACGGCGGAGTTGCTGGAGCGGTCGATCCGCTATGCGCTCAACGCCGCCGAGGCACGCCTTGCGCTCGTGGAGAAGACGACGCTGCTGCAGGCGACGCTGGACAACACCGGCGCCGGTATCGCGTCGTTCAATCGCGGCGGGCGCCTCGTTGCCTGGAATGAACGGTTTGTCGGATTGCTGGGATTGACCGGGGATGTGCAGTTCGGCACGGAGGCGGGGCCGGCCGTCAATGTCGGTGATCTCAGCGCTGAGGCCCGGGGCATCCTCGATATGGCGAAACCGATCGGCCAGGATCGCTTCGAGCTATGGCGCGGCGATGGCTGCGTGCTGGAGATACGCCACAACCCGGCACCTAATGGCGGCCTTGTCGTCGTCTGCATGGACATCACCGAGCGCAAGGATGCCGAGCGCCGGCTGCTGAAGGCGAAGGAACAGGCGGAATTAGCCAACAGGTCCAAATCCGAGTTCTTGGCAAACATGAGCCACGAGCTACGCACGCCGTTGAACGCCATCATCGGCTTCTCCGACCTGATGCGGCGAGAGATCAAGGGGCCGCTGGGCGACGAAAGCTACCGCGGCTATGCCGGCGATATCCAGCAGAGCGGTCATCACCTGCTCAGCATCATCAACGACATTCTCGATCTCTCGAAGATCGAAGCCGGACGATTCCAATTGCTCTTCGAGGAGCTGGACCTGAATGACATCCTCGGCGTTTGCGTCCGCATGATCGACGAGCGGCTGCAGGAGGCCGGGCTGTCGCTCATTCTGCAGACATTGCGCGAAAAGATGATCATCCGCGTCGACTCCCGGGTCATGCAGCAAATCGTACTCAATCTGCTATCGAATGCGGTAAAATTCACACCCCGCGGCGGTTCGATCGTGGTCTCGGCAACACATAGCGAGGGCGAAGGCCTTTGCCTATCCGTGAAGGATACGGGCATCGGCATCGCGGCGGCCGATATCGATCTCGTGCTTCAGCCCTTCGGTCAAGTCGAGGGCGCGATGAACCGGAAGTTCAAGGGCACCGGCTTGGGCTTGCCACTGGCCAAGTCTTTGGCGGAGATGCATAGCGGCCGGTTGTTGCTCGAGAGCGAGCTCGGTGTGGGAACGACCGTTTCGGTGATATTGCCAACAGAGTGTTTTGTAACCGCCAAAGAGCCGCTGGAAACGGAAACACCCGTGCAAATCCAGAAGGCCTCCTGAGCCTGCCGGCGCTGCTACCTCAGCGCCCGTTCCAGGAACGGCAGGCTGACATCCATCCGGTAGTCGACATCGGAATGGTTGTCGGGGAATTCCTCATAAGTGTGGGCGATCTTCAGGCGATCCAGCCCGCGGTGCAGACGGCGCGAGCCGAAATGCAGATGATACTGATCCTCGTCGCCGCAATCGATATAGATCCCCTTCAGCTTGCGGAGATTGCCGGCATATTTGTCCACAATGAGAGCCGGATCGTGGGCCAACCAGTTCTGCCAACGCTCGGGTATCAATTCACCCGTCTCCAGATCGACCGGCAGCCGAATGCCCAGGAACTGGCTGGGATCGGGATCGTAAGTCGCCGCCATCGCCAACATCATCAGAAGCGTGATGTCGTCGGGCTTCGGCTTCTTGACCTGTTCGAGATAGTTCATGAATTTCTCGACCGAACGGTCATGCTTGGCGAATGCATTCAAGACGACAGGCATTTCGATCAAGTACGAAAATTCGAAAGCCATATCGCCGGAGTGGCAGGCGATGGCCGCCCAGATATCGGGCCGGCGCATGCCATGGATGATGGCGCCGTAGCCGCCCGATGACTTCCCAAACGCGGCGCGCCGCCCTGCCCCGCCGCAATTGAATTGCGACTCCACAAATGGCACGACCTCATCGACCACGAAGTCCTCGTAGCGGCCCATGGCGGTACTGTTGATGTACTGATTGCCGCCGAGGCGCGTGAAGCAATCGGGGAAGGCAACAACCACCGGTCCCATCTCGCCGTCGGCGATCAGGCGGTCGAGGCGCTCCGGCACATTCTCGGTGAACGCCTTCCAATTGGTATGGGCCGGGCCGGAGCCGGTATAGCCCACGAGATCCACCAGCAAGGGCAGCTTCTGACCGGTGCTGAACCCGGCTGGCAGATAGACCTGCACTTCGCGCGTCGCCGGATCGCCCAGCAGATTCCTCTGGAGGACGCGGCTTTCGAGCTTGAGGCTGCGGACCTCGCCTGCAGCGGCTGTCTTGTTGCGGCGCAAGCGGGGGTCTCCAGTCGCTGATCAGCCGCGACGCATGAATTGCCAGGCCGCTGGCAACAGCAGCGCGGCGGCGGCCAGCTTCACGGCATCGCCGATGACGAATGGGTACAGCCCGTAATCGAAGACCTTCTCCCACCCAGTGAAGTTGGACAGCCAGACAATGCCGGGGACGTAGAGGACGACATTGCCGATCAGCATGGCCAACGCCATGGTCAGGATATTGCGGTCCCAACCCCGCTCCGCCAGCCAGCCGACCACAGCCGCCGCGGCGACAAAGCCAAAGAGATAGCCGCCCGTCGGTCCAAAAAGAATCGCCAGACCGCCGGTCATTCCGGCGAAGAACGGCAGTCCGATGGCACCCTCGACCAGGTAAGCGGCAACAGTCGCCAAACCCAGGCGCCAGCCATAGACGGCGCCCACCACCAGCACGCCGAAGGTCTGCATCGTGATGGGTACCGGCACGGTCCATACGGTGATCTGGGCGCAGGCGGCGAGAAACAAGCTGCCGACCAGGATGAGAATGCCCCAGCGGAACGTGGTGACGTTCCCCTCCGGCCAGAGCCGGCCGATCAATGTCTGCTGTAGCGCGCCTGAAAGCTGCATGACTGTCTCCTCAATGCCGTCTTACGGACTCGAATCCTTTGTAACAGCGGCCAGTTTCATACAACATTGATCCGACTTGGCGCAAACGCCCGATGTTGTCAGGCGAAGTCTGGAGCCAACCATGCAGGACCGCTGGCCCTAGCCGCCGGCGGGAGTTGCTCTAGGTTGTCCGGAACGCCAGCATACGAGTGTCCCCTTCAATGGAAACCGATCTGATTCTCCTGGCCTACGGCATGGCCTGCGTCTTCGGCGCGGCTATCGTCCGCGGCTATAGTGGCTTCGGCTTTTCCCTGCTGTCGATTACCTCGCTGTCGCTGTTCCTGGAGCCGCGCGATGTGGTACCCGCGATCTTCATGATGGAGATCGCCGCCAGCCTGCATCTGCTGCCGGGCATCTGGCGCGAAGTGCATTGGCGGTCAATTGCCCTGCTGCTGATTGGCTGCGCCATCGCCACGCCTATTGGCGTGTGGATACTGGCGTCGATGCCAGCGGCGCCGATGAAGATTGGCTTGGCCATTTTCGCCGGCACGGCGACCGCCCTGCTCTGGCGCGGTTTTGCGCTGCGGACAATTCCAGGCACCGCGGCAACTCTGGCGACGGGCGCGGCTTCCGGCTTCTTCAACGGCGCCATCGGCATCGGCGGCCCGCCGGTGATTCTGTTTTATTTCGGCTCGCCCGCCGCCGTGAATGTGGGCCGCGCTTCCGTCATCGCCTACTTCCTAGGCACCGACATGATGGGCCTCGCCTACATGGCCCCTCATGACCTGATCGATCGATCGACTTTGATTCGATTTGCAGCATATCTTCCGGCGCTGCTGATCGGCGTATGGCTGGGCGCCCGGGGATTTCGCGGCGCGGATCCCGCGAGATTCCGGCGCTGGGTGCTGATCATCATGTTCGTGATGTCGGCGCTCACGGGCATCAAAGGCGCCTACGAGCTCCTTTGGCCGGCCGCGGGTTAACCCTGATTAACACGCCGGCGCAAACCTTGTGTTCACCAACTCTCCGTAAATTGGCGGATACGGGAATTCATTTTCCCGGTCGATTTCTTGCCGTCGTACCGGAGCTCCATGACCGCAACTGCCACTGCAATCGCCGTTCGCCCGAGCGTCGCCGGCATCTTCGGCGATCTTGCATCGAACTGGCCGAACGATCGCATTGGCCTGGGCGACCTGATGATGGCGCTGCGGGAGCGTGGCTTCGGCATTCTGCTGATCGCCTTGGCTATTCCAAATTTCGTGCCGCTGCCGATTCCCGGTCCATCGGCGGTGTTCGGCATCGCCACCGCCATCTTTTCCATGCAGCTGCTGCTGGGTTGCGAGCGTCCCTGGCTGCCGCGCCGTCTGCGATCCCTGTCGGTCGCCCGGAGCGACTTCGCGGGCATGATCGGCCGCGCCTTGCCGCACCTCAGGCGATGGGAACGGGTTCTCCATCCCCGCCTGCCGGGCCTGATCTCACCGCTCTGGGAACGGGTGGTCGGCTTGGCCTGCCTTTTTCTGTCCATCCTCATTGCGCTGCCGATCCCCTTCACCGGGATACCCTTGGCCCTGCCGATCATCGCCATGTCCCTGGGTATCATCGGCCGGGACGGGCTGTTCATCGTCGGCGGGCTGTTTGGCGCCGTCGCCAGCACGGTCTACGCGCTGCTGGTGGCCAACACGGCCATCTTTGCGGCAATGTTCGCGGCCGGCTGGTTCTAGCTGTTTCTTCACCCGCAGGGTTGAGTGCAGCAATGCGGCCGGGACATGGCCGGTATCTCCCTGGCGCCGTTGACCGTCGCTTGCCGCATCGCGACAATTCCCCATGAAGCCGCGCGACATCTGCCTTGCCGCTTGCCCGCCTACGTTCTGGGTCATCGGCCTCACTGCGGCTAAGCCGGCGGTCGCCCATTTCCCACCGATCTTCATGATGACGATGGTGTACGCGTTGGCGGCGGCAGCGCTGTTCTGGACGCGAAGGCCGAGGCGAACGCCGCTCTGGGCCATTTTTGTCATCGCCGCCATCGGATCGGCGATCCAAAATGCCTTCCTCTTCACCGGCCTGACGCAACTACCCGCCTCGACGGCGATGCTGGTGGTGCAAACACAAGTGCCCTTTGCCGTACTGGCTGCCTGGGTCATCGGCAAGGAGCAGCTCAGCCTCGGGCGTTGGATCGGCATTGTCATCGCGTTTGTCGGCGTGGCGCTGGTAATCGGCGTCCCGGAAGCTTCGTCGGCCTATCTGTCCCTGGCGTTCGTGGTGCTCGCAGGTCTGCTTTGGGCGGTGAGCCAGGCCATGATCCGGGTGTTTAGCCGGGATGACGGCCGCACGCTGACCGTGGCCCTGTGCCTCTTTGCCGCGCCGCAGTCACTGATCATCTCCCTCCTAGTGGAGGATGGTCAGTGGGCATCGCTGCAGAACGCTTCGCTGGAAAGCTGGGCGGCCTTCGGCATGATGGTGCTGTTCGGATATATCTTCGCCTACATGATCTGGTACCACCTGCTCGGCCGTTTCAGGATCGATCAGGTAACACCCTTTCTCCTGCTCATGCCCCCGCTGGGCGTGGTGGCGGGAGCCTTGTTCCTGGGCGAGCGCATCTCACTGGCTGTCATCGTGGGCGCCACGGTCATCATGGCCGGATTGGCCGTGATCGTGCGGACGCCCACGTTACGTGTCGAGGCGGTCGAGGAGACCTAACTAGCTGCCGAAAGGCGGGCAGCGGTGCAGAAATGCGTTGCGCGTGTCGCGATTGGACAGCGTCGGCTCGCTGGAGCAATCGAGCCTGCGCTCGATCATGTCATCAGCGATACCGCTGCGCCGCCCGGACAACGGTGACTCCTTCTTGAGTGCAATCCCACCGGCTGGCTGCATGTCGGGCATTTCCGGCACGGGGCGCACTTCCGTTTGCGGCAGCACATTGACCGATGGCGCTTCGGCAGGCGCGTGGGGGGTGGGCTGAGGCGGCAGGTCGATATCCGTTGCGGTGCAACCGGCAAGACTCAGCGCCGCAATCAAAATCAATTCACGCATGGGGTTCTCCCGAATCCTGCGACGCCACCCTAAGATTTAAGCCTGCCCCCGTCTTTCGCAAGGCCCAAGACGCGTGCTAGCCTGCCCAAATCTTGACCGGCTGGTCAGTATTTTCGGGGAGGTCAAAATGGCGGTGATCCGCGGGGGTTTGATTCAGATGTCGCTGAAGGGCGATACCTCGATGTCGCCGGAAAAGATACGGGACAAGATGCTGGACGCCCATCTGCCGCTGATCGAGAAGGCGGCGAAGCAGAAAGTGCAGGTCCTCTGCTTCCAGGAGGTATTCACCCAACCCTATTTCTGCCCGAGCCAGGACAAGAAATGGTACCGCGCGACCGAGAAAATCCCTGACGGCCCGACCACCCGGCTGATGCAGAAGCTGGCCAAGAAGCATGGCATGGTCATCGTCGTGCCGATCTATGAAGAGGAAATGACGGGAGTCTACTACAACACCGCCGCCGTTATCGATGCGGACGGCAAATTTCTCGGCAAGTTCCGCAAGATCCATATCCCGCAGGTCGCCGGTTTCTACGAGAAGTTCTTCTTCAAGCCGGGCAATATCGGCTATCCCGTGTTCGACACGGCATTCTGCAAGCTTGGTGTCTACATCTGCTATGACCGTCATTTCCCAGAAGGCTGGCGCGCGCTGGCCTTGAATGGCGCGGAGTATATTGTCAACCCGTCGGCGACGGTCGCAGGCCTCAGCCAGTATCTTTGGAACCTGGAGCAGCCGGCGGCGGCCGTTGCTAACGGCGTCTATATTGGCGCCGTCAACCGCGTCGGCACTGAGAAGCCCTGGAGCATAGGCAAGTTCTATGGTTCCAGCTATTTCGTCAATCCGCGTGGGCAAATCCTGAAACAGGCCAGCGACAATCGCGACGAATTGGTGGTGGCCGATCTCGACATGGCCATGGTGCAGGAGGTGCGCGACCTCTGGCAGTTTTTCCGCGACCGCCGGCCGGAGACTTATGACGAGTTGGTCAGTCCGGGGCGGTAGAACCGACGTCAGCGCAGCTTGCGCACGACATCCATGAACTTCTTCACCCGGGCGCCGTCGACGGCGTTCCAAGTGTTGCCGGCCTTCTTGAAATGGGTGCCGATGACGCAGCCGTCGGCAACGCGCAGGATGTCCCGCACATTGCCGATATTGACGCCGGTGTTGGCGAAGACCGGCACATCCTTCACCGCATCCTTCACGCGGCGCAAGTCGGCACTGTCGACCGCTTCACCGGTCATGGGACCGGAGACGCAGATGACATCAGCCAATGACGAGAACACCGCACTGGTGGCGCGCTTGGCGATCGGGCGAGTATCCATTGCGGCGGCGAATTCCGCGTTGATGTTGAACAGCAGCTTCATGTCGTCGCGTCCCAGATTATGCCGCAGCCGCAACGCTTCCGCGCATTTCGGCGCCCAGACGCCCATGTCCGATGCGTAGACTCCCGTGAAGATCTCCCGGCCAAAGCTGGCTCCGGTCGCGGCGCCCAGCGCCACCGTGGCGACCGGGTCCCAGAGATAGTTCACGCCGAAGGGCACCTTCAGCAGGCGCTTGAGCTGCCCGATTGCCGACGCCATTGCGGCAAGGCTCTCGGGACTTGCCTGCAGGACATAAGGCCGGTCGCCCTCATTGCCGAACATGATGGCGTCGACCCCGCCGGCCTGCAGCTTCTCGATATCGGCGCCCACCCAATCGAGGATGTGGTTCACCCCCTTTTTGGCATTATAGCCCGGCGAACCCGGCAAGGCCGGGAAATGCGCCATGGCAATGATGGGCTTCTTGCTGCCGAATGTTTCCTTGAGCATGGACGCGATGGAACTCCTGAACGAGTGCTAAATGTGAATCGGACCGGCCAGTTTAGGCGGCGTGGTTGCGCGGTATGGCCGACGTGGTCTCGGGATCAAAGAGATACATCTGCCGGGGATCGATATACAGCCTTTGTGTGCTGCCGATCCGAGCCGAGAACTCGCGGCCGAGGCGCGCGGAAATCTCGGCACCGCCGGGAATCTCGCTGACCAGCACCGTTTCCGGTCCCAGGGCCTCCACGGCGGAGACTTTGACTTCGACTGGGATGAAGCCGGGCGATGCTGGCGCATACATATCTTCCGGCCGCAGGCCGAGGATGACCGGTTTGCCTCGATAGGCGGCAAAGCTGGCGTTGAATTCGGGCGGCACCGGCAAACGCAGGGCGCCGTGGATCGCGGTGAGGCCCTGCTCTCCTTCCAGCCGCGCCGGCAGCAGATTCATCGGCGGGCTGGCGAGGAAACCAGCGACGAAAGTGTTCACGGGATTGCGATAAACCTCAATCGGCTCGCCGATCTGTACCATCCGGCCATCCTTCATGATGCATACCCGCTGGCCCATGGTCATGGCCTCGACCTGATCGTGGGTGACATGGATGATGGTGCGGCCGAGCTGGTGGTGCAGCTTGATCAGCTCCGTGCGCATGCTCGCTCGCAGCTTGGCATCAAGATTGGATAACGGTTCGTCGAACAGGAAGGCGACGGGATCGCGCACCAGCGCCCGGCCCAGGGCGACCCGCTGCCGCTGCCCGCCCGAAAGCGCCGCCGGCTTGCGATCCAACAGAGGCTGAATGCCGAGCATCGAGGCTACCTCGCCCACCCGCTTCGAAATGTCCTCGTGGGGTACATGGCGCAGCCGGAGGCCAAAGCTCAGATTGTCGCGCACGGTCATATGGGGATAGAGCGCATAGTTCTGGAACACGATGGCAAGATCCCGGTCGCGGGGATCCACATCGTTGATGCGCTTGTCCGCAAGATAAAGATCGCCTGACGTAATGGTTTCCAACCCGGCAATCATGCGCAGCGTCGTCGATTTGCCGCAACCGGACGGCCCCAGCAGGATCATGAACTCGCCGTCGCGGATATGGAGATTCAAGTCCTCCACCGCCATGACATTGCCGGGATAGATCTTGTTAACGCCGCTGAGCCTGATGTCCGCCATGTCCGCCTACGCCAATGACCGCATGTACCGATAGAGATAGGCCGTCAGCGCCAGGACGATGACCAGCAACAGGACCGAGATTGCGGAGGCCTGGCCGATATTCAGTCCGAAGAATGCCGAACGGTAGATGAAATAGCTGATGAGATCGGTCGCGGTGCCGGGGCCGCCGCGGGTCATCACGTAGACCAAGTCAAAGGTCTTCACCGCGAAGATCAAGCGTATCAGCAGGGTCACGACGATGACCGGCCGCATCAGCGGTAGGGTCACGTGGATGAAAGATTGCAGGGTGGAGGCCCCGTCCATGCGCGCCGCTTCATAGGGCTCTTTCGGCAATGCCGACAGGCCGGCCAGCAGCAACACGATCATGAATGAAACCTGGTGCCAGATGTCCGTGAGCACCACGGTCCAGAAGGCGATGACGGGATCGCCCAGCCAGTTCACCTTGGCGATGCCGACCAGTCCCAGCAGATAGTTCACGATGCCCAATTCCGGATGCAGGAACATGCGCCAGATCAGCGCCACCACCACCGGATTGATCAGCAGCGGCATCAACAGGATCAGGTAGTAGACGTCCTTGAACCGCGTCACCGCATTCAACATGAGCGCGATCGTGAATCCGATGACGAATTCCAGCAGGACGACGCAGACGACGAATTTCAGCGTCACCCAGAGCGCCTCGACGAAGTAGTTCTCGCCAAACGCGGATTGATAGTTCTCGATCCCGACAAAGGTATCGAACGACCGGTGCATCAGCGTGTAGTCGAAGCCGCTGACGAACACGGTGAAGAACAGCGGAAAGGTGATGACCAGCATGAGCGCCGTCAGGCCCGGCGCCGTCAGCAGCCAGCCGAACCGGCGGTCCTGCCGGTCGATGTCGGAAATCGCGATTGCAGCCATGCCTGGAACTCCGGACGGGCGGGAGCGGCCTGCGCCCCCGCCCCTTGCCGGGTTACTCCTTCAACAGACCATCTTTCTTGGCCATCGCATTCAGTTCCGAGGCGGCCAGATCCAGCGCTTCCTTGGCGTCTTTCTGGCCGGTGACTGCCAGATTGAGTTCACGGCCCAGCACTTCCACGAAATCCACTGTGTAAGTGAAAGTCGGGAATTCCTGCGCCGTCGCCACCAGGGTCTTCAGCTTGTCCATGTAGGGGCGCTTGGCCACCACATCCGGATCGTCGAACACCCAAGCCTGGGTCGGGGCGCCGCCGGCCAGAGTGCGCTTCTTCACGATGTCCTTGGACTCGACCCATTTGATGAACTTCCAGGCCGCGTCCTTGTTGGCGCTGGAATTTGGGATCGCCCAGCCCCAGCCGCCATTCAGGCCACCGATGGGATTTGGCGCGATGTCAGCCTTGCCCACTACCTGTGAAGAGGCCGGATCGTCGAAACCGGAAAGCAGGATGTTGAAGGTCACGAAGCTGTAGGCCTTGCCCTGTCCGAAGACGCTGTTGGCTTCGTCGAAGCAGTAGCTCTCCGAACCGGTCGGCCCGTGCTCGGCGATGTCCTTCTTGAAGTCCTCCACCGCCTTGATACCGGCTTCGTTGTTGAACGTCGCCTTCCAGTTGGCGTCGTGATACTGCCCGCCATTGGCATAGAGATAGTTCGACCACTGCATGCAGATGCAATCGCCGCGCTGGCCCTGGTTGATGGTGCCGTAGAAGTCACGGTTGCCGTCGCCGTCGGTGTCGCGGGTAAAGAACTCCACCTGCTTGCGGTATTCGTCCCAGGTTGCGGGGATCTTCAGGTCCATGCCGTACTTCGCCTTGAAGTCCGCCTGTTCCTTCGGATCGTTGAGCATGTCCTTCCGATAGATGATGCCCATGGAGTAGTTATAGAAGGGCAGCATATAGGTGACGTCATTCACTTTGCCAACAAGACTAAAGAGGCTCGGCACATAGACGCTGGTGTCCACATTGTCCTGCTTGATCAGGTCATCCAGCGGCATCAGCCAGCCGGCCTTGGTGAACTCGGCGACCCAGTAGAAATCCACGACGATCGCATCATAGCCGCCGCTCGGCGAGGTGAGCTGCGGCACCAGCTTCGAATGCATGTCGATGTAGCTGATCGCCTCGATCTCCACATCGATGCCGGTGGCCGCTTTGAATTCCGGCAGCAGGTCCTTGATGTATTGCGTATCGGGAACCGTCTCCATCAGGATGTTTATGGTCTCGGCCTTCGTTGGACCGGAAACAGCCAACAACAGGCCGGCAGCTAACAGAAGTTTTTTCATCGTCTTCTCCCTCTCGTTTCTTGCATGCCCGTCGCCGGGTTACTTTAACGCCCCCAGCGACAATCCCTTGATCAGATATCTGCGCATGAACGGCAGCAGCACCAGCACCGGCGCAATGGCGACGAACGATGCCGCGCCGACCAGCGCGATCTCGACGCCGCGCTGGGTCTGAAAGCTCGACAGCCCGACCGGCAGAGTGTTGGTCTGCTTGCCCGTCAGCATAAGCGCGAATAGAAACTCATTCCACGATAGGATAAACGCCAGCAGGCCCGCCGCCAGCAGGCCCGGTGCCGCGACCGGCACGGCGATCTTCCAAAAGGCCTGGAACCGCGTCGCCCCGTCGACCCGCGCCGCCTGCTCGAGCTGCACGATCTCGCCCTGGAAGAACGCCACCAGCATCCAGGCCAGGAAAGGTATGTTGATCGTGAGATGGGCGATGATCAGCCCAGCCCAAGTGTTGATGAGACCGGCGAACTGAAACACCGTGTACATCGGCAGCAGCAGGATCACCGGCGGCAGCATCTGGCTGGCCAGCACAAACAAGCGCAAGGGCATGCCGCCGGTGTTGAACCGGGCAAAGGTGTAGGCCATCGCCGTCGCCAACGGCAGCGAGATCACCGTCGATCCGACAGCAGCCACGATGCTGTTCAAGAAATAGCCGGCAAAATTGTAGTCGGTGAAGATTGTGATGAAGTTGTCCGGCCGAAGCGCCACCCACTCCGGCGGCAGCTTGTAGGCGGTGAGCTTGTCGGTCAGGGCAACGCGCGCAAGCCACACCAGCGGCAAAAGGATCACCGCCGAGAATGCCACCATGATCACGTGAGGCAGGACAGATCGAACCATCCGGCCACCGACTCCCCGCCCCGATGGCATGCGCGCCGCCCCGGCTTGTTGTTAGTTGCCACGATCATAGCTGTCGCCGGCCGGAGCCGCCAAGGACAACTTGGGACGCATATTGTTGGTTCAAGCAATGGTTCGCCGTGCCAAGTTTTATTCACCGGCCGGCAACCGCACGTGTGACATCTTCCGGACATTGGGCAGCGCTGCCGAAGTTTGTGCGGCTGCTCACAGAGATTCTTGCCATCGAAGCATAGGTTCCTAGGCGTGAGCCAGCGTGCCGCGCGGCCGATCGCATCGCACCGCGCCGGCCGATGATGCGAACAGGAGACCCCATGAAATCCGCAACTGAATCAAAGCCATTCCCCGTGCCCTGCTGTCCGGAATTGACCGCGGACAAAGCCTGCGACGTGCTGGACTTCCATTATCGCACGACCCATCGTGCCGTAGTGGAGAACCGGGTCGTACCGGTCGAGGTCCTCATCCACGCCCGTTTCGAGCGCTGTCCGGGGCCCATGGCGCTCGGCGATCTCGCCTATTCCACGACACTGCTTCCAGGCGAGAAGGTGCGCCTCTTCACCAGCGACCGCCGCAGTCAGTTCAGCTTCGACAGCTCCACCAGCCTCAGCTACCGCAATTCCCAGACTTCGGAAGAGAGCTATCTCATGTCGAGCTTCGGCGACATGATGTCCGACCTTTCTGTCCGCGACCACGCCCATTCGAGCAATCAGTCCAAAGGATCCGCGCAAGGTCATGCGGAAACCAGCGGCGCGATCGAGAGCTTCTTTGCCGGTCCCTCCGTCGATGTGAACGGCTCCTACAATGCGGAGTCCACATCCGACTTCCTGCGCGAACTCACCCAGCATGCGGAGTCGTCGTACCACCGTTCCGAGCAGGGAACCCGTACGGCCAGCAGCGTGTCGGTGGGCGAAGTGCAAACCCGTTCCCACGCGGAGGGCCAGTCGGAGGACCATTTCGAGTCCGCGTCCCGCGAATTCACCAATCACAACAAATGTCACGCGATCACGTTCTTCTTCTACCGCATCAACAAAATGCAGACCATCAAGTTCACCCTCGAATCCATTGAGCGCCGGGTGATCGATCCGGCGGCGGATACGAAAGTCGCCGTCAATCCTTTCACCTCCCGCGGCGATGTCGCTGTCGTACCGACGGCGATCCTGGCGACCGCCGAGAACCGGCTGGAAGTCGAAGCGCGCGGCCGGCGGAGCGTTGCAGCGGCGCAGGAAGACGCCATCCTCGGCGTCGTTGGTGGTCTGCGGGCGACAGCCGTGAGCACCCGTCTGCAATTGGCAGCGCCGCAGTTGGCCGAGCCGATGCCCGCGGCCGTCCGCACGGCGGCATTGAAGCAGGTGGACGCCTCCCTGATCGCCGCTGGATTGCTGGACAAGACCACAGGCCGCATTTCCGAGACGACGAAGAAGACGTTCTCCTTCGAGAAGACGACCTCGCTGCCCACGCCCGGACTTCTGGTGCGCGGCTGCATCGACGATTGCGACATCTGCGAGCCCGCGCTGCAGAAGGAGATCGATCTGGACCTCGAGCGCAAAGCGCTGGAGAACCAGTTGCTCAAGCGTCAGATCGAATTGCTGGACAAGGCTCAGGAGTACCGCTGCTGTCCCGCCGGCGAGGACCATGAAGAGGAAGACGATCAGTAGCTAGGTATTGCGCCGGCAGTGGCCGCGCCTTGCCGGCGCAACGCCCTGTTTTCAAAGCAGTCTTCGTCAGCGGCGTTAACCGGACGTCGGACTCTTAGCGGAATATTAACCGAAGTGCCGCTACCTTCACGGGATCATTCTTGGGAGGAGCGTCATGACGCGCATTGCGGTCACGCGCGGTCAACTATTGACCGCCCTGTTGGCATTGCCACTATTTTCCGCCAACCCGGCTGCCGCGGTCGAATTCGCGCCGGCTGCACCGGGCACCCGTTTCGAATATGAGTGCAACAGCAACATCCCCAATCCAATCAATCCGGCTCGGACGGCGGAGATCAACATCAAGGCAGTGGACGACTTGACCGTGGTTTATGCCCAGCTCGTGAATGGCACGCCACGGATGGAGATCCGCCAGCCCCGCTCGCTCTATGGCACCACGCTTGTCGAGCAGATCGCAACCAAGCAGGGAACCGGAAAGGCCCTCTCCGGCCTGGACAAGTTTCCCAGCCTGCACGACCTCAAGGTCGGCTCCAAGCATGAGGGCACCATCCAATGGCTGGGCGTCAACGGCAAGGAGGCCACCTACCAGGTGACGCTCGTGGTGTCCGACCAGGAAAAATACCGCACCATCCCCTTCGGCTATATCCCGGTCATCGTACTCGATGAGACCTGGAAAGGGCCTCGCAACACGATCACGCAGCTGACCTACATTTCACCGGAGAAGTCTGCCGTGGTCGGCTGGGAATATCGCATCAATAAATGGGGTTCGGAGCAGTGCTGGCTCAGTAGCGCACCGCTCCTGTAGGCCAAGCTAGTCCATAAACGCCCCGCCGGTGACGCAGACCGCTTCACCGGTCATGAAGCGCGAAAGATCGCTGGCCAGGAAGACCACGACATCGGCCACATCCTCCGGCTCCTCGATGCGGCCCAGGGGCGTCATCGTGACATACTCGGCCCGAACCGCGTCGGCTTTCATGCCGCGCAAGCCGGCTTCCCATTCCAACTCCCGTTCCTGCATTGAGGTCCGCACGAAGCCCGGACAGACGCAATTGACGCGGATGCCCTGGGCGCCGACTTCCTTCGCCAGGGATTGCGTGAAGCCCACCACGGCGAACTTGCTCGCAGCGTAATGCGCCAGCAGCGGCGCGCCGACTTTGCCAGCCATCGATGCCGTGTTGACGATGACGCCCGGCGCCTTTACGGCCAGGAAGTGGCGCACGGCCGCCTGGTTGGTCAGGAATATCCCCTTGGCGTTTACGTCCATGTTGAAGTCCCACTCCTTCTCCGTGAGATCGACAACGCGGTTCATGGTGGAAACGCCAGCATTGGCACAGACGATGTCCAGGCCTCCCAGAGCCCTGGCCGCGGCATCCAGGACACTTGCAGTCTCCGCGGCATTGGTGACATCGAGCCTGTGAGCCGAAGCACCGGCACCCAACTGATCGGCCACGGCCCGCGCCGCCGCCTCGTCGATGTCGCTGACGGCGACACGGGCTCCGGCCTTGCGCAAGGCCTCGGCGATCGCCTTGCCGATCCCCGAACCGGCGCCGGTCACGAAGGCCCGCCGTCCCGCCAGTAAATCCCGTCCTGCCATTCCTGCCCCCTGGTTCTCAATTCAGCCCGCCGGCCTCTACAGCCGGGTCACCCGGTCCGGTTTCTTCGACAAGCTTCTCTGGCAAAAGGCCTGGCCCTCGCGTTCCGAGTCATCGGCCGTCTTGTGAGGACCGCCCATCTGCACCCGGCGCCCGTCGACCCAGACCGACCAACGGTAGTCGATGCTCTGGTTGAGATTGGTCCACCGTTCGATGATCAGCTCGGTCACGATGCCGGCTCCCGTTAGTTGACGCATCACCATTTCGGGCTGCTATAGTGCCGCCCGATTCCTAATGCGCAACTGGGGGAAATCATGAAGCTGGTCCGCTATGGCCGGCCGGGCAAGGAAAAACCCGGCCTGATCGACGCCAACGGCAAGATCCGGGATCTGAGCAAGAAAGTGGGCGATTTCGGCCCTGCGGCTCTGTCGCCGGCATCGTTGAAAAAGCTGGCCAAGCTAAAGCCCGCCAGCCTGCCGCTGGTGCGCGGCACGCCCCGGTTCGGTCCGCCGGTAGCCGGAATCGGCAAGCTGGTCGCCATCGGTCTCAACTACTCCGACCATGCCGCCGAGACCGGCGCCAAGCCCCCTAGCGAGCCGATCATCTTCATGAAGGCGACGACTTGCATCGTCGGTCCCCGTGACGATGTGATCATTCCCAAGGACTCGAAGAAATCCGACTGGGAAGTGGAACTTGCGCTGGTGATTGGCACCAAGGCGCATTATGTGGCGGAAAAGGACGCGCTCAAGCACGTTGCCGGCTACCTGATTTGCAATGATGTCAGCGAACGGGCCTATCAGACCGAACGCGGCGGCACCTGGGACAAGGGCAAGGGCTGCGATACCTTCGGCCCGCTCGGCCCCTGGCTGGTCACCCGCGACGAGGTGCCAGATCCGCAGAACCTGGACATGTGGCTGGACGTCAACGGCCAGCGCATGCAGACCGGCAACACCCGCACTATGATATTCGGCGTGGCGCATCTGGTCAGCTATGTCAGCCACTTCATGACGCTGATGCCCGGCGACGTGATCACCACGGGCACGCCGCCCGGCGTCGGCATGGGTAAGAATCCGCAGACCTTCCTGAAGGCCGGCGATGTCATGACCCTAGGCGTCAGCGGATTGGGCGAGCAACGCCAGAAGTGCGTGCCCTGGAAGGGAAAGCGCTAAGCCGGGCTTACTGCAGGATCAGATTGCCGTCACTGACCAACTGCGCAGGGTCCGTGACGGCAACGCCCATCAGCACGAAGGCATCTGCGAACTGCGCACCGCCGGTTGCACCATTGGCGTCGATCCGGACAATCGTATTGCCGTTGCTGACGACAAGCTGCACAAACTCCGCTGCATTGTCGCCCGAATCATATCCGACGAGTACGTCGCCTATATCCAGCCTGTCGCCGCCGGCGCCGAGAGTGAAGTCGGCGATTGTATCGCGGCCGTCGCTGCCGGAAACGCGCACAAAGCTGTCACTGCCGAGGCTACCTGTCAGGGTGTCATTGCCGGCGCCGCCGCGCAAAACGTCATCCCCCTCGCCGCCATCGAGCCCGTTTGCCGCCGCGTTGCCGACGATCAAATTGTCGCCGCCGTTGCCTGTGCCATTGATCGCGGCCTTGCCTAGCAAGATGAGATTTTCGACGTCTGCGCCGAGCTTGTAGCTGATCGCACTCTGAACGGTATCCGTGCCGCCGCCGGCTGACTCGGCCACGATGTCGCCAGCGGCATTGATCAGGAAAGTGTCATCGCCAGCACCGCCGCTCAGGCTGTCATTCCCGGCGCCGCCATCGAGCGTATCTGCTCCGATGCCGCCGGAGATCGTGTCGTTGCCTGCGGAGCCGGCAAGCCCGTTGGCTCCTTCATTGCCGGAAATGATATTGGCCTGGTTATTGCCGGTACCGTTGATGTCACCCGTGCCCGCCGCCAGCGTGAGGTTCTCAATATAGTTCCCGAGCGTAAAACTCGCCGATGCGGTGACTGCATCGACGCCTTGTCCCGAGGCCTCGATCGCAAGGTCTGTGCTGCTGTCCACAATGTATAGATCGTCGCCCAGCCCGCCGCCCATGCGGTCAATGCCCGCGCCACCGAAGATGGTATCGTTGCCGACGGCGCCGGTCAGCGTATCATTTCCGCCCAAGCCATCGAGGATATTGGCGTCGTTGTTGCCGGATATGACGTTATTCAGCCCATTACCGGTGCCGTCCTTGGCGCCTGTAGAGAGCGTGAGGTTCTCGACGAATGCCGCAAGCGTCGTGGCCTGCAGCGAACTTCGCACAGTATCGATGCCTTCCCCGTCCCGCTCGGAGACGGTATCGGACGCACTGTCGATGAGAAACAGATCGTTGCCCATCCCGCCATCGAGCGAGTCCGCACCCGCACCACCATCCAGAAGGTCGTTGCCGCCATTGCCCGTCAGCGTGTCGTTGCCCAGCAAACCTGCGAGCCTGTTCGCGGCATTGTTGCCGGTGATGGTGTTTGCGCCGCCGTTGCCGCTGCCATGGACGGAGGCAATACCTGCAAGCACGAGATTTTCGAGGTTGACGCCCAGCACATGAGAAACCGTGCTCTGCACCGTGTCGGTACCCTCGCCGCCATTCTCGGTGATCACATCGTAGACGCTATCGACGACGTAACGATCGTCGCCGGTACCGCCGGTCATCTTGTCGCCGCCGCCGCCGCCATCGAGCGTGTCATTCCCCGCCAAGCCGATAAGCTGATTTCCGGCCTTATTCCCCGACAGCCAGTTCGCGCTGGCGGCGCCCGTAGCGGCAATGGCTGCCGTACCAAGCAGCGCCGCATTCTCTATCCCGGGATAATCGGCGCTAAGATCGACGGCAAAATAGCTGCGCACGGTGTCGACGCCACCGGAATCGCTGACGACGTCGCCTTTGTCCCAACCGGCGCCATCGGTATCCAGATCATCGATGACATAGGTATCGTCCCCGGACCCGCCTTCCATGCGATCCGCGCCGGCACCGCCATCCAGCGTATCGTTGCCGCCATCGGATTGCAGGGTGTCATTCCCGGCGCCACCGCTCAAGAGATTGCTGGACGCATTGCCGATGATGATATTGACGAGCGCGTTGCCGACGCCGTTCAGTGCCGCGGCGTTGATCAAGGTCAGGTTCTCCAGATTGGCGCCGAGGATCCAGGATACGTTACTCAGAACGGTGTCAGTTCCCTGGCTGGCTGCTTCTGAAATCTTGTCACCAGCCAAATCGACGATGTACTCATCGTCGCCCAGTCCGCCGCTCATCAGGTCAGCGCCGGTACCGCCATCGATTTCATCGTCGCCGCCGCCGCCAGAAATTGTGTCATTGCCGGCAGCCCCCTCCAGCTCGTTGCCCCAACTGTTGCCGGAAATGTTGTTCGCGATCTCGTTGCCTTCACCTGACATCGCACCATCGAGGAGAAGCAAGTTCTCGATATTCGCTGCAAGTGTCAGGCTAAAGGTGCTTCGGACAGTATCGATTCCCTCGCCACCCAATTCGACGATGTCGTTGGCCTCAGCCAAATCGTCGATAAAGTAGACGTCATTCCCTTTGCCGCCGCTGAGCCTGTCGATACCAGAACCGCCATCGAGCGTATCGTTGCCGTCGCCGCCGATCAGCGTGTCATCGTCAGCGCCACCGCTGATCGCGTTGGCTGCGACATTGCCAGCCAGGCAGTTGGCACGGTTGTCGCCGATGATGCTGCCCGCTGCAGTACCGAGCAGCCGTGCATCCTCGATGCCGCCAAAACGCGAATCGTTGCCGAGGTCGATTGACAGAGCCGACCATACGCAATCCGCATCGGCTGTACCGCCCATTTCCTGAATAAAGTCGTAGATGCTGTCGACGATGTAGACATCGCTCCCTTCGCCGCCGCGCAGAGAGTCGATTCCCGTACCGCCATCGAGCGTGTCGCTGCCATCGCCGCCATAAAGCCAGTCGCCGCCGGCAGCGCCGGCTTCATTGTCGTTGCCAGAGCCGCCGCCCAGCACATCCGGAAGCGCAGTCCCGACAAGTTCATCATCTCCGTCCGTACCCGTTACGGGCTCCAAGCCGGCCGGGGGACTGCCGCCGCCGACGAAGCTGTAATCGCCTGCAGCTACAGCGCCTACGATCGTGATGTTCTCAACGATGCCGTTGCCGACAATGCGCCACTGATTGCCGGAGATGAGTTGCAGGGTTGCCCCGGCGCCGTAATTTTCAAATTGAATGCTATCGCCGGGACTGCCGCCATTGCCGGAGAAATCGGCGATCAGATCGCCATTGGCCTCGCCGGCTTTTACCACGAAAACGTCGTTGCCGGCGCCGCCGCTCAGAGTATCGGCGCCGCCCGCGCCATCCAGCTCATTGACACCCTTGTTGCCGAAGATCTGGTTGGCTTGACCATTGCCCGTGCCATTCACATTTTCGATGCCCAACAGGGTCAAGCTCTTGCCGGCGCCGGTCAGTGTCGCGCTGACATTCGTGGCCAATCCATCGGCGGCGACCACATCGACTTTGATGTTCAGCGTGCCGAGGCTGACGGCGACGCCCATCGCGGCGGTGATGCCGCCGCCGGAGAAAGTCAGCTCATAGGCGCCGCTGGCGAGTTTCACCCCATAACCGCCGGCACTCGCCGTATTTATCGTCGTCACGACGCCGCTCGAAAGCAGGCGCGCATCCATGCGCACGCCGCCGCGGCCTTCACCGATGCTATAGAACTTGTCGCCGTTCGCGTCGAAGTAGGCAACGCCGGTGACGAATTGGCCGGTGCCGGTTTTTGCGAAGTCCTCCGTCACCATCGACGCGTTGTAGCCCTGATAGACGCCGGTGCGGACGCCAATGCCGATTTCGCGGAAATCGCCGAGGATATTCTCGCGATGACCGGGGCTCTCGAATAGACCCTCATGGTGCGAGGCGATGTTCGTGGTCAGATTCAGCGTGCCGGTCGTGCCTCGCCAGGAAATGTTTTCGCCCCAGTTCCAGGAACCTGTGAAGGTGTAACCGGCGCCGCGCATGCGGTCCTCGGGATCCGACCCGCCGGCACCGGTGTGGTTGAACACATCGTTGTCCAACATCCACTGGCTGTGATTCTGCGCCGCCGTCGCGAGATTGGAGTTGGGCGCAAGAGGTTGTTTGGGAGCGGCCGTTATTGTGCCGGCATCAAGGCCTTCATTGAGGCCGACACCGTAGCGCGCTGCTTCGCCCGCCGGGTCGAGACGAGCCCGATTGATGAGCTCGATGAGCAGCTGTTCGTGCGCAGTCAATTCCGCCATGACAATCGAAGACGCTCAACGCTGGGATTGCTTCGTTAAGCGGAGATTAACTGCGACTTATGAAAGCCTCCTTAAGGTAACTGCCTCATCTTTTGCGCGCCGCTGTTAGATTTGCGGCAGCACAGTTTTCTCGAATTTTTATGCGTATTATCCAGATATGCGAACCGGCATTAACCCTGATGGAATGCCGCTATGTCAGGACAAGATTGCCGTCAGCAATCATCTGGCTGACACTCAATCCGGTGACGCCGGTCAATACGAACGCATCCGAAAAGCTTGCGCCGCCAACAGCGCCGTTGGCGTCGATGCGCACGATCGTGTTGCTGCCGCTGACGACGAGCTGCACGAACTCATTCACATTGTCGCCGGAGTCATAACCGCTGAGCACATCGCCGACATCCAGTCGATCACCACCGGAGCCCTTGGCAAAGTCCTGGATCGTGTCACGCCCATCGCTGGCAGTCGCCCGCCAGAACGTGTCGGAGCCGGTCCCGCCATTGAGCACGTCGTTACCGCCGGCGCCGCGCAACGTGTCGTTTCCCGAACCGCCGGACAAGCTGTTCGCAACGCTGTTGCCGGTCAGCAGATTGCCCAGGCTATTCCCCGTGCCGGCGATGCCGGTGGAGCCCAGCAGCGTCAGGTTCTCCAGATTCGCACCCAAAGTATAGCTTATGGCGCTTTGAACTGTGTCAGTGCCTTGGCCGCTGGCCTCCGTCACTGAATCTCCGGAGGCATTCACAATAATTGTGTCATTGCCGGTGCCGCCATCCATGACGTCATTGCCGGACCCGCCATTGATTGTATCTGCACCCGCACCGCCCGAAATCGTGTCGTTGCCATTGGCGCCGGCCAACGAGTTGTTACCTTCATTGCCGGTGATGACGTTTGTATAGGAGTTGCCGATGCCGTTGATGTTACCAGCGCCGCCCTGGAGCGTCAGGTTCTCGACATAGCTCCCGATTGTGTAGCTGACCGAACTTTGTACCGTGTCGACTCCCTGCCCCGTCAATTCCGCCACGCGGTCCGCAGTGGTGTCGACCGCGTACAGGTCATTGCCCGTACTGCCGGCCATGCTGTCGGCACCAAGGCCGCCGGTCATGACATCGTTGCCGGTGCCGCCCAGCAGCGTGTCGTTGCCGTCGCTGCCGGTCAGGCGGTCGTCGCCTGCATCGCCGGTGATCCTGTCGTTGCCGGACAGGCCATCAAGTGTGTCGGCACCCGTGGTGCCGGCCAGCGTGTCGGCGCCCGCGGTCGCAATGCCTGTCTCGCCGCCTCCCCCGCCGCCAGGCAGCGTGCTGGTGCTGCCGTCGAAGGTGACATCACTGCTGGCGACCGCACCGGTGATGGTGATCGTCTCCGTGAATCCGCCGCCACTGACCTGCCACTGATTGCCGGAGACATTGGTCAGCGTTGCGCCGGTGCCATAGCCTTCAAAGCGGATCGTGTCGCCGGCCGAGCCGCCATTGCCGGT
>DATKFM010000098.1:0-6783 GCA_035544395.1 Verrucomicrobiia bacterium | reverse complement strand
ATCTACTACGCCGGTATCGCTTTCTACATTTTCGGGCACTGGGCTGCGGTCGAAATGGCGCTTTCGGAATCGAGTCTCGGGTCTCTCACCGACAGCATACTCAGATCGAAAGAATACCTTATCTCGTACGGGATAATTCTTGTTTGTGGTGCTTTCGCCTATGTCCTCATTGCAGCCGCTGCGGCACGCGCCTATCAAATCCGCGTCGAGCGGGGCCTGTCAGGTGCTGCAGAGATTTTTTCGTGAGAGGTTTCGCAGCGGTCGCTGATGCCGTTGGCGGTACCGCCGTGTAAGGCAGCGAGGCGCGCTATTGCGTCAGGTTGACGCTAATTGCCATTGCCTTTGCCATTTCCCTTGCCCTTGCCGTTTCCATTTCCCTTGCCATTGCCGGCACCTTTACCATTGCCATTGGCAGCTCCGTTGCCATTGCCATTGGCCGCGCCATTGGCGCTGCCATCAGCACTTCCGTTGCTGCTCTTGGCACTGTTCGCGCTGCTGCCGGAGGCCGGGGCTCCCGCATTGGCGCTCTTCCCCGCCGAAACTGAGACGCCATCCGGTTTCGACTTTGAAACCGCGGCGTTGCTGCCGGCGGTTACATCTGCGCCGTGCCCTCTATCCCGGGCGGCTGTGACATGGACAACGCCCTCGCTGACATCGACGGCGCTGCCGCTGTCGTCCACGGTCACGGAGAACTTCGTACCTTTCACCACGGCAACGAGGTCCGGTGTGTCGACCTCGAAATGTCCGGGCGGGCCTTTGCCGATCTCGTAGATTACCTCACCGAACCATTGCATGACCCGGGTCGCCGGAGCGCGGTTCGGCTGCGGCAACTCGATGCGGCTGCTGGGTGAAACATTGACGATCTGTTCGCCGCTGCCGAGGTAGACCTCGGCGGCGGCTGCCGTTCGAATCTCGCTGCCCGGTTCCAGTTCCGAACCCACAGCCAGCGGGATCCAGGTTCCTTCTTCTGATGGCGCACGGCCTTCGGCGCCGCCGGAAATGAACAGCACGCGCCACATGTCGGCGGATTGGGAGGCGTCAGCGGCACGCGCTGGCGCCGGCCATGACACCATTGTCGATACCAAGCCATAGGTCGCGGCGCCCAATGCCAGGACTGCCGCGAACGGCAGGGCTATCAGGCTCTCTTTCTTCCGATCGAGCCGGTGCAGCATTTATTGAATCTCCACCCGTGCCCGCTCTCAGCGGCGGACTCCGTCTCCTTTACGATGCGGCAATGAAGCTTAAGAATTTGTTAAAATCCACACAGATTGGCAGGCCCTGCCCTTGGCCCGTTCATCCTGCGAGGCCGCTGTCTTTCCGGTGGTCTGGATGCAACAGCCGTCACCGGCGGTCAAACATTCGAGTCCGGAACTGCCGCCTTCTTCTTCGCGACGTATTCCAGCAGCGCTTCGTCGACGCCGGGATCGATCGGCGGCGCTTCGTATTCGCTCAGCATCTTCTTCCACAGGGTATTGGCGCGCTTCAGCGCATCCTGGGCGCCCTCGGATTCCCACTGCTCATAGCTGTTGTTGTCGGCAATCGTTGAACGATAGAACGCCGTCTCGAAATTCCTGTTGGTGTGGGCGCATTCCAGGAAATGCCTGTTGGCGCCAACGGCGCGGGCGCCCACCTCGCGGATGGCGTCCATCGCCTGGCCGTTCTCGCTGAGATCGATGTTGCCGGCCAGCACCTGCATGATGCCAAGCTGGTCCGCATCCATGACGAACTTCTCGTAGCCCGAGGCCAGCCCGCCTTCGAGCCAGCCCGCCGAATGCAGCACGAAGTTGGTGCCGGCGAACAGCGTCGAGTTCAGAGTCTGAGCGCTCTCATAGGCCGCCTGGGCATCGGCGACCTTCGAGCCGCAAAGCGAGCCGCCGGTGCGGAAGGGAATACCGAGCCGCCGCGCCAGCTGCCCGGCGGCATAGGACACCAGCGACGGTTCCGGGGTGCCGAAGGTCGGCGCGCCCGATTGCATGGACATGGAACTCGCGAACACGCCGAACAGCACCGGCGCGCCCGGCCTCACCAGTTGTGTCGTCGCCGCACCGGACAGCACCTCCGCCAGCACCTGCGCCAGCGTGCCCGCCACGGTCGTGGGGCTCATCGCTCCCGACAAAATGAATGGCGTGACGATGCAGGCCTGATTGTTACGCGCATAGACCTTGAGGGCGCCCAGCATGGTGCCGTCCCAGGTCATCGGCGAATTGGCGTTGATCAGGCTGGTGATTACCGTGTTCTGCTGCAGGAACTCGGCGCCGAAGGCGATCTTCGCCAGTTCCACCGTGTCCTGCGCGCGCTCCGGATGGGTGACCGAACCCATGAACGGCTTATCCGAATAGCGCAGGTGGCTGTAGACCATATCGAGATGCCGCTTGTTGACAGGCAGATCGACCGGCTCACACACCGTGCCGCCGGAATGATGCATTGCCGGCGTCATATAGGCGAGCTTCACGAAATTACGGAAATCCTCGATGTTGGCATAGCGGCGGCCCTCATCGAGGCTGCGGATGAAGGGCGGGCCATAGACCGGCGCGAACACCGTGTGCTTGCCGCCGATGGTGACGTTGCGAGCCGAATTTCGCGCATGCTGCACATATTCACGCGGCGCGGTCTTCTGGATGATCGACCGCGGCAGGCCCTTCGGGAAATGGATCCGCGTGCCCCGCACATCGGCGCCGGCATCCTTCCAGAGCTGCAGCGCCTCTTCGTCCTGAACGAACTCGATGCCGATTTCCTCGAGAATCGTATCGGCATTGTTCTCGATGATCTGCAGCCCCTCTTCGTCCAGTACCTCCACCAGCGGCACCTTGCGAACGATGTTGGGAAGCTGCTCGATCTTCGGCTTGCTGCGGGCGGCGCGGCGCGCATCGGAACCGCCGCGGGAACGCCGGCCGCTGGCAGGTGCCGCAGGCACCGAAACTTCTGGAGATGCGTTGCTCATTGCCGCTTCCGCCTTGTCGATTAAAGGATTGGCCAGATTATGTTTTCAGCGGCATTAGGTAACTTGCGGCGCGGCGACCGCCCTTGGCCCCTTTGCGCCGCAATCAACTTGTGGATTCCGACGCCTGTGATCGACAGGGACACGAAGTGCGAACCGCTGTTCAGGCTGGCATGAGTCGGCTAGCCAGCGAGAAGCTGAGCGCGCTCATCGAAACGTGATGACCTTGAAGTCCCGCTGGGCTCGGCCGCTTGATCGTGCCTGTTGACCCGCGATGCGGATCAGTGCGATTCTGCATTCGTTCCGCCGGTCATTTGCGGCGGAGATTGTTCCTTGTGCCGGACGATGCCGCCTTCTTGGCGAGGTCCTTGTCGGCAAGGGCTTGCAGGACGGGTCGGCATGGCCCCGGCGCTCCAGCCTAGGGAGTGTCCGACGATGACCCTGCGACCGCTATTCACCCATTCGCTGACCGCCGCCGCCCTCATGTTCGGGCTGTCCTTGCCGTCGGGCGACGCCCAGGCCGCCTCGCAGATCCTCGGAGTCGTCGCCAGCAACGGCGCCGCCACCCCCCTGACCTGCAGCGGCGGGGAATGCGGCGCGCATTTCAGCGCCTTCTGCCTGCAGGAAGCGCGTCCGGCGCCCTTTGCCGGCCAAGGCTATGTCCTGGCGCCCGGCAGCAGCATGACCCTGGTCGCCACTACGGCCGCGGGCGCGGAGACACGCCTGCCGGCGGCTGACTACGTCAAGATCACCAGCCAGATCGGCTTCACATCCGTGCATATCTCGGTGCCGCAATCCGTGATGTCGGAGCTGAGCGCCGCGACGTTGCAGATCGAAGTTGGCGAGAATGTCTCCGTGCTGCCGGCTGATGTGGCTGGCGACGTCCAGCCGCAGACGCCTGATGAGATCCAATACGCCACCACCGTCATGCGCGAAGTCGCCGCCAAGCGCTTCGACAGCCGCAACGCCGCCAGCGACGCCGCCCGCATCGCCAGCGTATTCATCAATGCCTTGCCGCTCAGCGGGCAGGAGAATGCGCGGACGCGCGGCGAGCTCTGGATGGCCAAGGCGAATGAGCCGGCATTTGCAAACGCCACGCCCGAAGGCTTGGCGATGGCCAAGGACATGTATAAGTCCTGCCAGATCTCGGTCGATGCCCGTTCCAGCTATTCCATGCGCTATTGCCTGGAACTGCGCCACGCCGATCTCCAGGCAACCAGCAACCATGCATTCTGGAAGGAAACCGCTGCGTACTGAGCGGTAGCTAGCGAGGGAGCCATGACAATCCATGTTCGGGCGCTGTTGGGCATCGCCGGGGCGGTCTGGCTCGCCAGCGGCAGCGTACTGGCCTCGCCGCAGGTCTTGGGTGTCGTCGCCAGCAATGGTCCGATCCCACTGACCTGCGATGATCAAGGTTGCCGGGCCGATCTCAGCACCTTCTGCCTGCAGCAACCGCGGGACAATCCGCAACCCGGTCAGTCATACACGCCGATTGAGGGCGCGGACATCTTCCTGACCGGCCGGAATGCGGCGGGCGAGCTGGTGCGTCTGCCCGCGGCGTCCCTCTTCGCTTTCAGCACGGATCGAGGTTTCACAGCGATTGAAGCCTCGCTGCCGGCGGAACAGCTTGCGGCGCTCGGCCTTGTCGATCCCGCGATCGAGATCGGCGATAAGGCGTCGCTGATTCCCGCTGCGGCGCTGAATGACGCCAATCCGCAGACGGCCGACGAGATCGCCATCGCCACCGGCACCTATCGCGACAAAGGCGCCGAATTCTTCGACTCGGCCGGCGAGTCCGGCGATGCGATTCGGCTGGCAAACCGCATGATCAACGCCCTGCCCCATGGCCATCACGCCGGAGATTCCGACGGCCGGGTATTGGAGGCCGCCATCGCGACCCCGGCCGGACAGGTCGCTGCGCCCGGCGGCATCACGCTGGCGCGGCAAATGTACAGCACCTGCCAGGAGAAGGTCGACGTCACCCACCATGTCGCGAGTATGCGCTCCTGCCTGGAGGGCACCCACGACCGGCTGGTGGTAAACACCAATATCGATTTCTGGAACTCGCTCGGCAGTTACTAGGGGAAGGTATCCATGCAGCATAAGCGATCGGGCTGGCTCGCGGCCGCCATTGGCTTGGCGATTTCGGCGGTTGCCGCGCCCGCCGGCGCCGCCCCTCAAGTGTTGGCGATGATGGCAAGCAGCGATCCCATTCCCTTCACCTGCAATGCTCGCGAATGCTACGCGCTGGTCGGGTCTTTCTGCTTGCAGCGCGACCGCGATGTGCCGGGTTTCGGTGAGCCCTATGAGCCCAACTTCACGGAGCGTCTTAAGATCTCCCTGACCGATAGCGCCGGCAACATCAGCACGATGACCGCGAGCGACGTTGCCCTCAAGGTCCATAGTCACTCCACCTATACGATGGTGCGGGTCAGCTTGGCGCGGTCGGAAATCGACCGGCTGCATGCGACCGCGGTGGCGATGCAGATTGAGCCGGGGGTCTCGCTCATCCCCCTGGCGCGAGCGGGCGACCTGGATCCACAGACGCCGCAAGAAATTGCGCTCGCTACCGGCCCGATGCGTATTGCGGCATCCCGGTTTCTGGATACGCCGTCGGTCAGCGCCGACAGCGCGCGATTGGTTGCCGCGCTGGTGAACGGATTGCCGGAAAGCCGGACGATTCATGACGATTATCTCGGCGCCTGGAACCGGGTGGTTACGGAATCGGTCCGCCAGAAAACCAATTCCGAGGTATTGGAGCGCGCCGAGGATTCGTTCCGCGCGTGCGCTCAGTACTATGAGGGCTCGCTCCGGCAATGCCTGCTCTCCCATCATCAGCAATTGATGATCCCGGAAAATCGCAAGTTCTGGGACGAAACCAGCGGCTACTAAGGACCAGGCTCCGCCGCGGCTCGGGGCTATTGCGTCTGCGGCAAACGCGTTGTCTGCTGCCGCCCTTCGAGGCGTAACGGCAGTCCAGGAGACGCGCGATGTGGCCCGACAGCAGGATCACCACCCTCTTCGGCATCGAGCATCCGATCCTGCTGGCGCCCATGGCGGGACCGAGCACGGCGGAGCTGGCGATCGCCGTGGCCGAAGCAGGCGGCCTCGGCGCGCTCGCCTGCGCTACCTCGAGCCCTGAGCAGATCCGCAAGGATCTCGGCATCATCCGGCAGCGGACCGCAAAGCCGATCAATCTCAATTTCTTCACGCACAAGCAGCCACAGCCCGACATAGCCCGCGAGGCCAGATGGAAAGCGCGGCTGGCGTCTTACTACGCCGAGTTCGGCATTGATCCCGCCAAGCCGGTGCAGTCGGTCAGCCGCGACCCTTTCAACGACGTCACCTGCGAGATCGTCGAGGAGTTCAAGCCGGAAATCGTCAGTTTCCATTTCGGTTTGCCGGAGCGGCGGCTGCTGGACCGCGTCAAGGCCGCCGGCGCCAAGGTGATCGCCTCCGCCACCACGGCGCGCGAGGCAAAATGGCTCGCCGATCATGGCTGCGATGCGATCATCGCCCAGGGCAACGAGGCCGGCGGTCATCGCGGCATGTTCCTGACCGATGACATCGCCTCCCAGGCCGGCACCTTCGCGCTGCTGCCCCAGGTGGTCGACGCTGTGACGCTGCCGGTCATCGCGGCCGGCGGAGTCACCGACGGACGCGGCATCGCCGCCGCCTTTGCCCTCGGCGCTTCGGCGGCGCAGGTCGGCACGGCGTATCTTTTCTGTCCGGAAGCCAATGTGGCGCCGATGCATCGGGCGGCGCTCAAGAACGCCCGGGATGACTCCACCGCACTCACCAATCTTTTCACCGGGCGCCCCGCGCGCGGCATCATCAACCGCTTG
>DATKFM010000097.1:0-12412 GCA_035544395.1 Verrucomicrobiia bacterium | reverse complement strand
GAGGACATCGCGATCCTCACCGGCGGCCAGGTCATCTCCGAAGACCTGGGCATCAAGCTGGAGAGCGTCACGCTCGACATGCTCGGCAAGGCGAAGAAGGTGCTCATCGAGAAAGAGAACACCACCGTCGTCGAAGGCGCGGGCAAGAAGAAGGAGATCGAGGGTCGCTGCAACCAGATCCGCGCCCAGATCGAAGAGACCACCTCCGACTACGATCGCGAGAAGCTGGCCGAGCGGCTGGCGAAGCTGGCGGGCGGCGTCGCGGTCATCCGCGTCGGCGGCGGCAGCGAAGTCGAGGTGAAAGAGCGCAAGGATCTCGTCGATGACGCGATGCATGCCACGCGCGCGGCAGTCGAGGAAGGTGTTGTCGCCGGCGGCGGCGTCGCTCTCCTCTACGGCACGCGGGCGCTCGATAACCTGAAGCCGAAGAACGACGACCAGAAGGTGGGTGTCGACATCATCCGCCGCGCGCTGTCCTATCCCGCGCGTCTGATCATCGAGAACGCCGGCGATGACGGTTCCGTCGTCATCGGCAAGCTCTTGGAGAACAAGAGCGCCAACTACGGCTACGACGCCCAGAAGGGCGAGTACACCGACATGGTGAAGGCCGGCATCATCGACCCGACCAAGGTCGTGCGTTGCGCCCTGCAGGACGCGGCTTCGGTCGCCGGCCTGCTGGTCACGACGGAAGCCATGATCGCCGACCGTCCGAAGAAGGACACGCCTCCGGCCCCCGGTGGCCATGGCGGCATGGGCGACATGGACTTCTAAGCCAGTCCGTCTCGTCTATCACTGGATCGAGGGCCGCACCGCAGGGTGCGGCCCTTTTTCTTTGGCAGCATTTCTTGTTGCGCGACAGCGGCTCGTTGGGACCAATGACGGCGCAGCAACATAAGCTTCATTCATGATCGCTGTCCTCAATGTCGTCCTGCCGGTCTTCGGCATCGTCCTCGCGGGATATCTCTGCGGCCGCTTCGGCGTGCTGGGTGCCGCCAGCAGCGAGGCGCTGAACGCCTTCGTCTACTATGTCGCGCTGCCGGCGCTGTTCTTCATCTCCATGGCGCGGGTGCCGCTGAGCGACATCCTCAATTGGCCCTTTCTGTTCGCCTATGGCGGCGGCGCGCTATTGACCGCGCTGCTGGCGGTTTTCCTCGGGCGCCTGTGGTTCAGGAACCGCGTGGCGGAGCAGGGGCTCCACGGCCTGGCGGCGATCTTTTCCAACACCGGCTATATGGGCATTCCACTGCTGATCGCCGCCTTCGGACAGCACGCGGCGCTGCCAGCCATCATCGCCACCGTGCTCAACGGCGCGGTCGTGATGGCCATCGGCATCGTCATTGTCGAGATCGATCTCAGCCCCGGCGAAGGGCTCGCCCATATTTTGGGTGACGCGGCCAAGGGCGTACTCAAGAGTCCGCTGGTGCTTTCGGCTGCTGCCGGCATCGCATTTTCTTTGTCCGGCTGGGCGCCGCCGGTCGCGCTCGCCACCTTCTGCGACATCCTCGGCGCCGCGGCGCCGCCCTCGGCGCTCTTCGCCATCGGCCTTTTCATGGCCGGCCGGTCGGTCACGGCCGGCGCTGCCGAAACCAGTTGGCTGGTGTTCTTCAAGCTGCTGGTGCAGCCGGCGATCACCGCCCTCATCGCCTATGGCCTGCTGGACATGGCGCCGCTCTGGTCGTCGTCGGCGATCACGCTGGCGGCGCTGCCCACGGGTGCCCTGGTATTCGTGCTGGCGCAGCAATATGGCATCTACACCCAGCGCGCGACGGCGGCGATCCTGGCCTCGACCATCCTGTCGGTGGTGACGCTGTCAGCGTTATTCGCGATGCTCGGGGTGGAATAGGGGCGGTCGGATTTCGTTCCGGGCGCAGGTCCCGCGGCGGTGACCTATATATGCATATGCCGCGCGCGGGCGCCGCGCTCGATCGCCGCGGCCGGCAACCGGCCAATATTCAGGCGGAAACGGATCATCTCCAGCAGGCGCGATTCCTCCGGCGATACCTTGCCATCAGCCGCCGCGACTTCGCAGCCCAGCGCATAGGCCGTCTCCCGCAGCTTCTCCGGCAGGCCCTCCTTGATGGCGCCGAGCGCCTTCTCCAGCCCGTCATTGTCCTGCAGCAGCTTGGCGCAATCGCCGGTGATGCCTGTCAGCTTGCTGCGGTCGAAATCACGGAACACCGGCAGATGCATGACCATGTCGCCGATCGATTGCAACTCCGCATCCGGCATGTTGTTGTCGGCGGCAGAGACCAGCACCATGGTATAAACCAATGCCGCGTGGTGGGTAATCATTTGAATTCTCCTGGAAATCCGCTTTGGATGTCCCCCGTAGGCGGCGGACTTTAGGGGCTGCGACCGGGGCGGGCAAGGGCAGCAATACCGGCCTTTTTTTGATATCTAGCAGTTCATTCAACGATCGATGCGGCTTCCGCTTTGTTGACATGGGACGTTGCTGCATTGCCTGCCAGGAATGCCCTGGTCTCCGCCACCGCTTCCGCCAACCCCACGCGCCGCATCTCCACGCCGGGCGGAAAAGCGCCGGCGAGGCGCGAGGGCATCTGCCGATCCAGCAGCACGAACACGCCGTGATCGTCGGCGCGGCGCACCAGGCGGCCGAAGGCCTGCTTCAATCGCAGCCGCGTGATCATGTCGTCATAGGCCATGCCGCCGAAATGGGCGCGGCGCGCCTTGTGCAGGATGTCCGGCCGCGGCCAGGGCACGCGGTCGAACACGATCAGCCGCAGGCTGCGGCCCGGCACATCGACGCCGTCGCGCACCGCGTCCGTGCCGAGCAGACAGGTGTCTTCTTCCGCGCGGAAGATATCCACCAGCGTCGAGGTTTCCATGCCGTCCACATGTTGCGCCAGCAGATGGATGCCGTCGGCCTCCAGCGCCGGCGCGATGCGCTTATGCACCGCGCGCAGCCGCTTGATCGCGGTGAACAGCCCAAGCCCGCCGCCACCAGCCGCCTGGAACAGCACGCGATAGGCCGAGGCGACCTGCTCCAGATCGTTCTTGCCGAGATCGTTGACCACGAACACGCGGGTCTGCGCCGGATAATCGAACGGCGAGGTCACCTGCGCGCGCATCGCCTTCTTCGGCAGATGCCGCGCGCCGGTGCGGGTTTCCGCGGCGCCCCAATCCGCTTCCAGATCGCCGGTGCCGTCGGTCAGCGTCGCCGAAGTAACGACCACGCCATGGGCGGGCAGCAGCACGCTGCCGGTGAACGGCACCATCGGATCCACCCAATGGCGGTGCATGCCCACATCGATGTCGCGCCCGTCGATGCGGTCGACCGCGAACCAGTCGACGAATTCCGGCGGCGTCGGCTGGCCCAGGGCTTGCAGCATGGAGCGCCAGCCGCCGATCTCCAGCTCGCTGCGGCGCTTCAGCCCGCGGATGACCGCCTCGAAGCGCAGCCGCGTCGCCGTGTCCAGGCTGTCGGCCTCGTCCTTCAACCGCGCCGCCAGCCGCCGCACCAGCCGCCGCATTGGCTCCTGCAGCTTCATCAGCGCGCGCTCCAGCTCCACCGCCGCAATCAGCAGGTCGGGCAGGGCGGGATTTGTCTCTGTCTCCAGCCCATAAGGCCCATCCGCATCCTGGGCGCGGGCATAGACCTGCTGCCGCACCAGCGCGAGAAATTGTTCGGTTGCGCCGTCGGTCTTGCCGCCATTGACCCGCTGGCTCCAGGCATCGCCCGGCAATGCCCGCGCTGCATGGAGAATTTGCTGCATGGCGCCGTCGGCCTCCGCATCGCCGGCGATCAGATCCTCGATCCGCCGTTTCAATCCGCGTGCCCGGCTGCGGCCACGCCCTTCGGCTCCCAGCAACCAGCGCCGCATGTCCGCGGTCTCTTGCCCGCTGAGTAATCCGGCGAATGCACCGTCGGCGGCATCGAACACATGATGCCCTTCATCGAACACATAGCGCGTCGGCGCGGCGCCGGCCCCGGCCTCGCCCAGATCCTCGCCCGGCAATCCGCCCAGCGCCGCCTGGATCATCACCAGCGCATGGTTGGCGATGACGATCTCCGCGCGCCGCGCCCGGCGGATGCTGCGCTCGATATAGCATTTGTGGTAGTGCGGGCAGGCGGCATAGACGCATTCGCCGCGCCGGTCGGCGAGGCCGATGCTGCGCGCCTTGCCGATCAGATCCGGCAGCCAACCTGGAAAATCGCCGCCGCTCATATCGCCGTCGCGGGTCGCCCGCGCCCAGCGCGCCATCAGCCCGGTGCCCACCGCATCCTGCGGCCGCATCGCCAGGCCGCGCGCCGTCTCCTCCAGGTTCAGCAGGCAGAGATAATTTTCCCGCCCCTTGCGCACCACGGCCTTCAGCGTCTTCTTCGCCGGCGAGGGATAGAGGCGGTCCAGCTCGCCATCGATCTGATGTTGCAAATTGCGGGTGTAGGTGGACAACCACACCGCGCCGCCATTCTTCTCCGCCCATACCGAGGCCGGCGCGATATAGCCGAGCGTCTTGCCGACACCGGTGCCGGCTTCGGCGATCACCATGTTGGGCTCGCCGATCTTCATGCGCGGCAGGAAAGCCGCCGACACTGCCGAGGCATAGTCCGACTGCTGCGGCCGCGCCTCCGCATTCGGCCCAAGCAGCGACATCAGCCGCTGCCGCGCCTCCGCCGGCTCGACGGGGATGTGGCCGGCCGGAGGCTCGGGCGCATGCTCCGACCATTCGGGCAGATCCTCCCACACCGCCATGCTGCCCGGCCGCGATCCATCCGAGAGATCTTCGGACATGCCGAGCGCCGACAGCACCGCCGGCCCCCAGCGCCAGCCGCCCCGCGCCATGGCCCAGGCGATTGCCCGCGCCCGGCGCGACGTGGCGTCGTCGCCCTCTGCCAGTTCCGTCAGCAGCAGCCGCGCCGCCTGGTGAAGCACGCCCGCCTCGTCTTCCAACATCGTCGGCGCGTCCAGTTCCAGCGCCCGCGCCAGGCCGCGCGGCGTCGGCAGGCAGAATTGCGCCGGCCGCACGAAGGCATAGAGCTCCAGCAAATCGAGCGCCGGAAACCGCTCGATGCCCAGACGCGCCGCCATTGCCGGCATATGGCAGGTGATCGGCGGCTCGTTCCGCGCCCGCACCGCCGCCTCCGCCAGCTTCAGCAGCCGGATCTCCCCCGACGGCTCGATCCAGGCTGCGCCCGCCGCTCCCGCAGCCAGGATCGGCGAGCGGGGCAGTCGAACTGTGCCGGCGGAGACAGGGGCCAGGGGGGCGCTAACCATGGATTTTCAGGCGAATCACCGGGTTAAGGCCCGCCACAATGCTAACCTGTTATTGACACCGCAAGACCTAAGCTTTGGCGTAAAGCCGCGCCGGCCGTGGAATATTCAACTTGCTCCATCGGTCAATTGCTTCGACATCATGGACCAGACGATCGCCAGCTTCGCCCAGCAAACCCCGCGCAATTTCCTGCGCGGCTGGCTGCTGACCGTGCTGATTCCCGGCCTGATCTGCGGCGGCTTCGCCGTCGCGGTTGTCAGCCAGGGCGTCGACCTCGAGGATTGGATTTTCGTCTTCATCCTCGGCACGCCGGCGCTCTATTGGTTTGCCGTCGGGCTGCTCCAGGGGATGCTGCTGCAAAAACTGCTCGATCGGCCCAAGGTCTGGGCCGTGTCGACCTGGGGCGGCGGCTCGCTGGCCCTGATCGGCGGCTTTGCCAGCTTTGGCTGGCTGACGGTGTGGATCGACGAGATCAGCAACTACGGCTTCGACCCCGAACATCCGATCGCTCTGCTGTTGTTCGGATTCAGCGGCATTGTCGCCGGCCTGATTCTGGGTTTTCTCCAGGCTGTCACTATGCACGCCAGTTGGCGCGAGCGCGTTTATTGGCTCGCCTGGTCGGCAACCGGCGGTTGCTTCGCCTTCCTGGTGCTCTGGGGCGGTGTCAATCTCATCGCCATCATGAGCAAGCGAAACTATATCGATTTCCCCGATGTGGGCTTCTATACGATCATTGCCGCCTGTCTCCTGATCGGGGCCTTGACGCACAACCTGCTCACCGGTATCGCCCTACAACGTCTGATTGCAAAACGCGCGAAGCGGAATCAGAATGCACTGGTGAATCAGTTCGATTAGCAAGAGTGCTTCGGAGGACATGTCCAGCGTCAGTATGAACGGCGAAGCCGCTGAACCCGGCGCTTCGATATCCTGAGAGTTTGTTGCGTTCTGGCCGCTGAGTTTTGCTGTGCCGTCGGTGATACTCACCTTTGGGCGAATCGCGATCTTCAGCTTCGAGCAGGACGATGGCATTGCCTATGTGGCTGTGCTGCTGACGATCCCTAGTTGGTTCCTGATCGCCTACCTGCAGTATCGCCTCCTTCGGCCCATTTCTCGCCGCAGCCGCTGGTGGCTGATCGCTACCGTCGCCGGCGGCAATTTCGGCGGTTCGCCGGAAGGAGGCAACGATCGCGCGATTCGAGTAGAGTGCGGCGGGCACTAAGGGGGCGCCCAAGACAATGAGCAACACCGCCGCTGGCACGACTCACACCGTAACACGCCAATTCATTCTTCTCTGGGTCCTGAGCCTGGTCATGCCGGGCCTGATCCTGATGACCTTGCGGGGATTGCTCCTCGGCGATCCAACTTGGGATCTCGGTTATCAGCTCGCCATTCTGGTGCCGCTGCCGGTCTGGTTTCTCATCGGGTTTCTGCAGTACCGGCTGTTGGCGCCCCATCGGCGGCGCAGCCTCTGGTGGCTGATCGCCACTTTCTGCGGTGGCATTCTCGGCATGTTCGTCGGGGGGCCCGCAATGATCTGGATGATGCCGCAGAGCGAAGTCATCGTCCTCAGCAGCCTGTCCACGCCGGAATGGATGTTCCCGCCTTATCCCCTGCCTCCCGCGGCATTCGCCGGCGCCGTCGCGGCGGGCATTCTCGGTTTGGCCCAGGCCCCGAGCCTCGGCCAGGGCTTCCTCCGCGGTCTGCTCTGGGTCGTCTTATCTGCGCTCAGCGGTGCCGCTGCCGCCTTTGTCGGCGGCCTCGCCCATTGGGGCTATGCCCATGCGATGAGCGAGACATACCCCGCCGCTGTCGAGAACGACATATCGACGCACACCGTGATCGCCCTCTCGACCGCCATCGCCGCGGGACTCGGCATCTATGGCCTGCTGACGGGATCTGTGATGCGCTGGATGCTCAATCACGCAGGCACGGGAGCGCGCTTCTGAGGCATAGCACACGACGTTGTCGACGCTTGTCGATCTGTTAGTCGGCGGAACTCCCGCCGTTGACGCACTCCGCCGCCGCCCCTAGGTTGCCCGTCCCTTTCAGCCCTGTTTGACCGCCGGAAGCGACCGCCCCGCCATGACCAGCGAACGCGAACTTGCCCTGATGGCGAAGGCTTGGCCTTTCGAGGAGGCGCGCAAGCTGCTGGCCCGCTACAGCGCCAAGCCGCCGGAGAAGGGCTATGTGCTGCTGGAGACCGGCTATGGCCCCTCCGGCCTGCCCCATATCGGCACCTTTGGCGAGGTGGTGCGCACAACCATGGTGCGCCACGCCTTTCAGCGCATGTCCGATATCCCGACGCGCCTCTTCGCCTTCTCCGACGACATGGATGGCTTGCGCAAGGTGCCGGGCAATGTGCCGAACCCCGACATGCTCAGAGAGCATCTCGGCCGGCCGCTGACCGTGGTGCCCGATCCCTTCGGCAAGTTCGAAAGCTTCGGCCACCACAACAACGCCATGCTCCGAAGCTTCCTCGACAGCTTCGGTTTCGAATACGAATTCCAGAGTTCCAGCGACTGGTACAGAAGCGGCCGTTTCGATCAGGCGCTGCTCCGGGTGCTGCAGCATTACGACGAGGTGATGGAGATCATGCTGCCGACTCTCGGCGAAGAGCGGCAGCAGACCTACAGCCCCTTCCTGCCGGTCTCGCCGAAGACCGGCCGCGTGCTGATGGTGCCGATCCTCGAGCGCAAGCCCGATGCCGGCACCATCGTCTACAAGGACGAGGATGGCGCGCTGACGGAGACGCTGGTCACCGGCGGCCGCTGCAAGCTGCAATGGAAGCCCGACTGGGCCATGCGCTGGTATGCGCTGGGCGTCGACTATGAAATGTCCGGCAAGGATTTGATCGCCTCGGTCGAAGTCGGCGGCAAGATCTGCCGCGCCCTCGGCGCCAAACCGCCGGAAGGGTTCAATTACGAGCTCTTCCTGGACGAGAATGCGCAGAAAATCTCCAAGACCAAGGGCAACGGCCTTTCGGTCGAGGAATGGCTGACCTACGGACCGGCGGAAAGCCTGTCGCTGTTCATGTATCAGAAGCCGCGCTCGGCCAAGCGGCTCTACTTCGACGTCATCCCGCGCGCCGTGGACGACTATCTCAGCTTCCGCGATGCCTTCCCCAGGGAAGACGCGGCCAAGCAGATGGAAAATCCGCTCTGGCACATCCACAACGGCAAGCCGCCCTATGAGGACGCCCATCTGGCCTTCAACATCCTGTTGAACCTGACCAGCGTCTGCAACAGCGAGGACAAGGCGGTGCTCTGGGGATTCATCTCCCGCTATGCGCCGAAGGCCTCGCCCCAGGCGACGCCGTTCCTCGACAAGCTGGTGGGCTACGCCGTCGCCTATTACCGCGATTTCGTGAAGCCGGAGAAGAAGTACCGCGCCGCCACGGACATGGAACGCGCGGCCTTCGAGGATCTGTTGCGCGAGTTGGAGAAGCTATCATTGGATGCGCCGGCCGAGGACATCCAATTCCAGGTCTATGAAGTCGGCAAGCGCCACGCCTTCGCCGATCTCAAGGCCTGGTTCCAGTCGCTCTATGAAGTGCTGTTCGGCACGTCCCAGGGTCCGCGCATGGGCACCTTCATCGCCCTCTATGGCATCGAGGAAACCATCGCTCTGATCAAGCGCGCGCTGGCCGGCGAGATGGTGAGCGGGTGATTTGTGACTCCCTCTCCCAACGGGAGAAGGGAATATTCTGCCCGTCACAACCGATGAACCAGCGGCAGTACGATTGGTGAAACCCTTCACCCCCCGTGCGCGAACTCCCAATACAGCTCCCGCGCCCTGCGGAAGACGGGGCCCGGCTGCAGCGGCCGGTCCTCCACCTGGGTGATCGGCATCAGCTTGCCGTAATTGCCGCTGGAGAAGATCTCGTCTGCCTCGAGGATGTCCTTGGGCGTCAGCGTGCGCTCATAGACCTCGACGCCGGCCTTGCGCAGCAGCTGGATGGTGCGCTGCCGGGTGATGCCGTTGAGGAAGGTTCCGTTCGGCACCGGCGTATGGGCGGCGCCATCCTTGGCAATCCAAAGGTTGGCGGCGCTGAACTCCGCCACATTGCCCATGGGGTCCAGCATGATCGCCTCGTTGAAGCCGCGGGACCGCGCATCGAGTGCAGCGCGCCCGGCCTGGGCATAGAGGCTTACCGCCTTGGCGTTGGTCGGCGCAGTCTCCGGCGAGGGCCGGCGCCATTTGGAGAAGCTGACGCTGCAGGGCTTGGTGGGGTCGGGCATCGCATATTCCACCACCGAGACGATCAGCTTGGTGCTCTCGGGAAAGGGCTCCATCCAGCCTTCTTCGGAATACATGAACGGCCGCAGATAGAGCGGCGTGCCCTTGGGAAATTTTCCGATGCCCTCGCGCAGCAGGTCCTCGATCTCCCCCGCCGACAGCGGCGATTTGAGGCCCAGCGCTTCGGCCGAGCGCAATGTACGCTGACAATGCAGTTCGATATCGGGCGTCACGCCCTCGAAGCAGCGGGCGCCGTCGAAGATCGCCGCCCCCATCCAGATGGCGTGATCCCAAACCCGCATGACCGTTGGATTTCCGTCGACCCATTTGCCGTCGACATAATGTTGACCATTCATGGCTAGTCCTTGCTGCCTGCGCGCGCGACGATCGCTTCGTTTTGGCTGATATCAGCAGCATATCGCCTGATAAAAACTTGGCAACCGCCGGCGGGAAGCGGTGGCGAGTCAGGGTAGATCGAGTGCGGTCGCGGCGTCGCGGCAGGCAAGTGCGGCCGCGCGCCAGCGGCGTACCTCGCCCTGGTTGTTCACAAGTGATACAAGGCTGGGTTGCAGTCCCGTCACACTTCTGAGCATCGATTCGCAGGACAGCGCCCGGCGACGATCGGCTATCCCGGCCCATCGCTCCAGGCCGCCCAACCGCGCGGCGATCCGCGCCGCTTCCGGCGGCGGGCCGTCATAGGCCCGATGCAAATCGCGAAGCAGACTCATCCTCAAGGCCGTGCAAACAAATTTTCAGGAAGCCCAAGTATAAGAATATTTTGCTATGCTTGGCAAGCAGAAAACCCGGCGCGGCGGCGCGGAGAAAACTCCGGCCGCCGGCCGGGTCTGAGATCTATTGCTCGGCCCAGATGATGCGGGCCATCCATTGGATGTCGCCGCGGGGCACGGTCCGGTCCCCATGATCGGGATTGAGCGAACGCAATTCGACACGTTGCGCATTCTGGCGCACCAGTTCCTTCGCCATCACCTCGCCGCCGCGGGTCTTCAGAACGACGCGGTCGCCGGCGCGCAGCGACGCTTGCGGCGACACGACAATGATATCGCCGCTGCGATAGAGCGGCTTCATGCTATCGCCGCTGATCTTCAGCGCATAGGCCCGGGCATCGGAAATCCCGGGGAAATCCACATCGTCCCAACCGCGCCCGGCCGGGAAGCCCTGATCATCGAAAAAACCCGCGTTTCCCGCCTTGGCATAGCCGAGCAGCGGAATGGAGCGCGGCGCGCCAGCGGCGGCCCTGTCACCCAGCAGGGTGATGAAACTGCCCATGGTCTCGCCGGTCGCCGTCAGAATCTTGGCGACGCTTTCAGTGCTAGGCCAGCGGGGCTTGCCCGACGGACCCTTGCGTTTACTCTTGTTGAACGCAGTGGCATCCAGACCGGCGCGCCGCGCCAAGCCGGATGCAGTCAGGCCATGCTTCGCTGCCAGGCGATCGATGGCGCGCCAGATTTCAGCATGTCGGATCATTTGACGAAACTCCTTGCCGGTCATATCCGCCATTTCAGGAATTTAGCCCTGAGCAATTGCGGATTGTGCTTTTATTTGGATTGATTACTTCTGTTAGTGTCCCATTACCACAGGTCGCACGCTTACAACTAGCTGAATTTATACAATGTCAGACGCATTTTCACTCGGCACCTCGGTCCTGCGGCGGCTGCCGCCCGAGATGGCCCATCGCCTAGCAATATCGGCACTTAGGATGCGATTGCGGCCGTCAAAACCGACGTCCGATGATCCCGTATTACGTATGCGAATCTGGGATCAAATCTTTCCAAATCCAATAGGCATGGCGGCGGGCTTCGACAAAGATGCGGAAGTATTCGACTCGCTGACTCAAATGGGCTTTGGCTTTGTCGAAGTCGGCAGTATTACGCCGGACCCCCAATCCGGCAATCCCAAGCCGCGCCTATTCCGGCTATCAGAGGATAATGCTCTCATCAACCGGATGGGCTTCAACAGCGGCGGCTTGTCGCAGGCCCGGCAGCGCCTGGAAAAGCGGCTGAATCGGCGCGACGGCATCGTCGGCGTCAATCTCGGCAAGAACAAGGATGGCGACGCGGAGGCCGATTATGGGGCGGGCGTTCGCTTCCTGGCGCCCTATGCCGATTACTTGGTGATCAATGTATCCTCGCCGAACACGCCGGGCCTGCGCGCCTTGCAATCGGCTGAGATTCTTGACTCATTGATCTCCGTGGCGTTGCGCGCGCGCGGAGAGTCCGGCGTCGCGCCGCCACTGCTGCTGAAGCTGGCGCCTGATCTGACGGAAGAGGAATTGCGAGCGATCTCGGCCGTGGCCGTAGCCCGTTCAGTGGACGGGCTCATCATCGGCAATACAACCATAGGGCGGCCCTCGTCGCTCCACGGTCCCCATGTGAACGAGCCGGGCGGACTCAGCGGCGCGCCGCTCTACACGCTGTCTACAGAAGTGCTGCGCCTGGTTTACCGCCTGACGGAAGGCCGCATGCCGCTGGTCGGAGTCGGCGGCATATCCAGCGGCAAGGATGCCTATGGCAAGATCCGCGCCGGCGCATCCCTGGTGCAGCTCTACACGGCGCTGGTCTATCAGGGGCCGGGCCTGCTGCCGCGCCTCAAGAACGAGCTGGCGCAGCTCCTGCGCCGTGATGGCTTCGCCAGTGTGGCCGATGCCGTCGGCGCCGATCACCGCACCAAGGCGGCGGAATAGTGGCTCCCCAATCCTCATCCCTTGCGCCGGGCCAATCTCAATCAATCGCCGGTCTCCGGGAAATCGCCGGCGCCTATGATGTCTACCTGCTGGATCTCTGGGGCGTCCTTCATAACGGCGTCAGCGCCTTTCCCGCCGCCATCGCCGCATTGCGGGAACTGCGGGCGGCAGGCAAGCGCATAGGCATCCTGTCCAATGGCCCGCGGCGTGCCAGCGCTGTGGCGGAACGCACCTCGGAGC
>DATKFM010000096.1:0-8658 GCA_035544395.1 Verrucomicrobiia bacterium | reverse complement strand
TACATGGGCTCGAAGCTGGTGGCGCCGCATCTGGTTGCAAGGAAGTCGGGCCGCATCATCAGCATCGCCTCGATCCAGGGCTTCGCCGCCAGCGGCGAATGCGGCGCCTACAATGCCGCAAAGGGCGCGATCATTGCGCTGACGAAATCCATGGCGGTAGAGCTCGGCCCCTATGACATCCTGGTGAACGCCGTGGCGCCGGGCTTCATGTTGACGCCGATGTCGATCGTGAATGGCGTAAATGAGACGGAAACGCCGGACTTCCAGGAGTGGTACGTCAAGAAGGGCAAGGTTCCGCTGCGCCGGACCGGATACCCCGAGGATGTATCGGGCACGGTGATTTTCCTCGCGTCGAAATACTGCCGCTACATGACCGGCCAATTGCTGGTCGTCGATGGCGGGTTGATGAGTACATTCTGAGGCAGCCGCCTCAAGGTACAACTCTAGCAGGGAGGCTTGGGAAGCGTGATGAACAAGAACGGATTTGGCGGCCTTTCGCGCCGTCAACTGCTGAAGACGAGCGTCGGATTTGGTGCGGCCGCGACGTTGGGCGGCCTGCTGCCGGCTATGACGGCGCGCGCCGAAACGCCGACGCTCAACATGTGGTGGTGGGGTCAGCAAGAACTGCCCGGCCTTCAGGACGTCGTCGATGAAGCGGTGAAGAACTATACGGCGGCGACAGTGAAGCCGATGCTGCAGGACACCGCCGTGGTGATCTCGCAGTTCCAGACGGCGGCTGCGGCCGGGGCTGCGCCGGATATCCAATTCCTGTGGAATGGCATCTATCACATGGAAAGCGTGTGGCTGGGATATCTGCAGCCGCTGGAAGGCCTGGTCAGCGACGAGGTGATCAAGGCATCGAGCCCGACTCTGCTCAGCAGGTTTGGCGGCAAGACCTACCGGCTTGGCTGGTATCCGCTGCCGATGATCTGGATCTACAACAAGGATCTCTACGACAAGGCCGGTCTTGATGCCGACAAGGCGCCGCAAACCTGGGACGAGCTGCTCGCCGCTTGCGACAAGCTGAAATCTGCCGGTATCGCGCCGCTCGGCGGCGGCATCCAGGACGGCTATTGGGGCGAATGGTATTTCGGCCATGCTCTCGGGCAGAATGTCGACAGCGCCGGCGAAGTGATTGGCCTGTTTACCGGGGAACGCGACTTCCGCGAGCCGAAGTACCACGAACATTGGGTGAGGCTCGAGGAGTTGAAGAAGGCGGGCTTCCTGAATCCCGAGATGTCCTCGACCGAACTGTACCCCGGCATCGACTTGATCGTGGCCGGCAAGGTCGGCGCCGGCCTCTCTGTCGGCGCGCGCCTGCCGGCGGACAGCAAGGCCACCAGCGGCCGGATCGGCACCATGGTCATGCCGGTATATGGCAAGGGCAAGCTGGCGGGTAAGCCGATCTTCGATTCCCAGGGCCTTGGCATCCCCGCCAATATCAAGGATCCCAAGGCTGCCGCCGCGTTCCTCGAGTATCTGCAGTCGCCGGAGCAATTGAAGGCGCTGCATGAGAAGACCGGTTGGATCCCGGCAAATACTTCCTTTGACACATCGGTCATTGAGGATCCGACGGTGCGTGACATGTGGCAGCGCTGGGGTCTGTCGGAGAACATCCCGTACCTCTCGAATCTGGTGCCCGGCCAATTCTATGAACAGGCATTGCTGCCGACCGCGCAGCAGGTGGTCGAAGGCAAGATCACCGGCGAACAGGCCGGCGAACTCGCCTACAACGTCGCCAAGGAATGGCGCGACTTCAACCCGGACATCGTCGAGAACTACAAGAAGTGGGCCACCGACCTCGGCGGCTGAGCGAGCGGGATTGCGGGTCCAGGCGTGGCGACGCGCTTGGACCCTGCACCATTCTGATTCGAGCATTGCCTATGACAATCGGTTGGAAGTGTGAGCCGGGCAGTGAACCAGACGTCTAGGTTTGCACCCTACCTCTATGTGGCGCCGCTGGTCGCCCTGCTGCTTTTCGTGTTCGGCTACCCGCTGGTCCGCATCTTCGAATTCAGCTTCAAGATGGTGCGTGGGATCGATGGGCCGTGGATCGGTTGGCGCAATTACGATCTCGTCCTCTCCCAGCCGCTGTTCTGGGAATCCGTCAGCCATAATCTGCTGCTGCTGCTGGCGGTGCCCTTCATGGTGGTCTGGTCGCTGCTGATCGCGGTCGTGCTTTACGAGCGCCTGAAGGGCTGGAAATTCTATCGCGTTGTCCTGTTCCTTCCTTACATCCTGGCAATCCCCATCATCGCGGTGGTGATGAAGAAGATGTTCCAGTTCAACGGCCCGATCAACGAGGTGCTGCGTTGGATTGGCCTCGATTTTCTGGCGCTCGACTGGATCGGTTCTTCGGACGTGGCGCTGTGGACGGTGATGCTGCTCATCATTTGGCGGGAGTCCGCGCTGGGCATTATCCTGTTCCTGGCGCGGCTGCTGAGCCTCGACGAATCGCTGATCGAATCGGCAAAGCTGGAAGGCGCCAATTGGTGGCAGCGCCTCTGGCATATCATCGTGCCGCAGATGCGGGTGGTCATCGAGTTCTACGTTGTGGTCAGTGTCATCACCATTCTCTCCGCTGTCTTCGCCTATGTCTTCATGATCGGCGGCGGGCGCGGCGGACCGGGCACCTCGACCATGGTCGTCGAGCTCTACATCTTCAACGCGCTGATCCGCACCAGCCTGCCCGGCATCGCTTCGGCGGTATCGGTAATGCTGTTCCTGGTGTCGCTGCTGCTGATCGTGCCGCTCTTCGCGGTGCGCCGGCGCGCCAACGAGGAAGAGATGGGCTGACGGGCCATGGCAGACACAAGCACCGCACTACCCCTTCGCGCGAAGCCGGATCAGGTGCTGAAGCACAGCATCCTGGTTCTGGCGACGATGGTCGCCTTGGCGCCCACGGCGTTCATGATCCTGACCTCACTGAAGAGTCAGGAGGAATATACCTTCAACAAGGTTGGCTGGCCGCGGGCCATTGTCCTCGATCATTTTCACAGCGTGCTGTTCGAAAGCGATTTTATCGCCTGGATGGGCAACAGCATCCTCCTCGCCGGCGGCGCTGTCGCGCTCAGTACCATTGTCTCTTGCCTGGGTGCCTATGCTATCGCACGGATGCAATTTGCCGGCCGCGGCTTGTTGTTTTCGGTCGGCACCTCGCTCATGGCCATTCCGCCGGTCGTGATGATCGTGCCGCTGTTCGTGCTATACACCCAGCTGCAGCTGATCAGCACCTACGAAGGTGCGATCCTTATCTATGCCGGCCTCATCACGCCCTTCTCGGTCTACCTGCTGACCAGCTTCTTCCGTACCTTGCCAAGGGAGCTTTTCGAGTCCGCCCGCATCGACGGCGCCGGCGATTTTCTGATTCTGCGAAAGATCGTCATTCCCTTGTCATTGCCGGCGCTCCTGACCCTGGTCGTGGTCAATGCGCTCTATGTCTGGAACGATCTGCTCATCGCCATCATTTTCCTGCAAGACGATTCCAAGCGCACGCTGATGGCGGGCATCAGCGTATTCCAGGGCCGGTACGGCGATCAGATTCCCTTGACCATGGCCGGCATGGCGTTCGCCAGCGCACCGATGGTCGTTCTCTATATCACGTTCCAGAAGCACTACATCAAAGGCCTGATGGCTGGCTCCATCAAATGAGCGCCGTCACGCTGGAAAGCGCTGCGTTGCGCGTGCGTGTAAATCCGGAGGTCGGCGGCACTATAACGGAAATCGAGCACAAGCGCTCCGGCCTCTCGGTTCTGGGACGGGTGCCATGGGAGCCGGTCGATGCGGCGATCGACCCGCCGGCTGCGCCCGACGAGCGCACCTGGTTGACGCGCTATACCGGCGGTTGGCCATTGCTGTTCCCCAATGGCGGCGATGCCTGCGACTTTGCCGGCAAGTTCCACGGATTCCATGGCGAGGCGTCGATCGCTCCCTGGCAAGCGGAAGCAGGCGCCTCAACGCTCCGCCTTACCCGCCGGTTTCTGACGGTTCCGGTTCGCATGCAGCGCGAAATCGCGCTGGATCGCGACGTCGTTGTCATCCGGGAAACGGCGATAGCGGAAGGGTCTCAGCCGGTGACGGTGATGTGGGGGCATCATCCCACTTTCGGTTCGGATCTGCTGGACGGTGATTTCGAGATCCAGGCCGGTGCGCGGACGGTCATGGTTGATCGCAGTTATGACCCGCCCGCAAATCCGCTGCATCCCGGGGCCAGCGGCAATTGGCCGATGGTGCAGGGAAAGGCGGGCATGGTCGATCTCCGTCGCGAGCCGCGCGGCACCGTTGCCGCCTTGGCGTATCTAGGCAACTTCGAGTCCCCCTGGATATCCATCCGCCGCCTGGATAATGCCATAGCGGCGACTTTGTCCTGGGATGAACGCGCCTTTCCCAGCGTCTGGCTTTGGTATGAGCTTGGCGGCACGACGGATGTGCCATGGTGCGGGAAGGCAAGGCTCATCGGGCTGGAACCCAACACGACGGGGCTGGGCGCCGGCCTGGCGGAGGCCGATCAGCGCGGTGAGCGCCTGCTTGTCCTGCAGCCCGGTGTCGCGGTGGATGCCGTCGTGCGTCTGCATGTTTCCCAGCCAGTCGGCGCCATAACCGGCGTGAATGCGGATGGCCGCGCGCTGTCGGACGCGTAGAGCAGTACGGATTACGTCACTAAGCGCTGCAACGCCTCGCCATTCTCGTGGAACAGGTGGCATTTGTCGCCGTTGAAGCTCATCGCGACATTGTCGCCGATCGCGACCACCATGTCGCCGGGCGCATGAACGGTGATTTCCCTGCTGTCCGGTCCATCCAGATAGAGAAAGGTGTCTGCGCCAAGCCGTTCGACGTTGTGAACCCTACCGGAGATACGGGAGTCGCCTTGATTTCCGGGGCTCAGCGCCTCCGGGCGGATGCCCAAGGTCACCGGCGCGCCGATTTCGCGATCTGCTGCCGGTGCCGGCCGGCAGCGAACCAGTGTCTTGCTGCCACTCTCGAGTTCCACTTCGATGCCACTGTCGGTAAGGCGGGAAATCCGCCCGGCAAAGAAATTCATCGACGGCGATCCGATAAAGCTGGCGACGAAGCGGTTCCGCGGATGGTGATAGAGCTCGAGCGGCCGGCCGATCTGTTCGATGTTGCCCTTGTTGAGCACCACGATCTTGTCGGCCATTGTCATCGCTTCCACCTGGTCGTGCGTGACGTAGATCATCGTGGCCTTCAGCTCGCGGTGAAGGCTGGCCAATTGTCCCCGCATCTGTACTCGCAGCTTGGCGTCGAGGTTGGAGAGGGGCTCGTCGAACAGAAACACCTTGGGCTCGCGCACGATGGCGCGGCCGATCGCCACGCGCTGACGCTGGCCGCCGGACAGCGCCCGCGGCTTCCGCTCCAGCAGCTCGGCGATCTGCAGGATGCGCGCCGCGTGCTGGACTCGGTCGCGGATCACCGACTCCTCGAACTTCGATATGCGCAGCCCGAATGACATGTTTTCATAGACGGACATATGCGGATAGAGGGCGTAGTTCTGGAACACCATGGCGATGCCGCGCTTGTCCGGCGGCAATTGGTCTACCCGTTTCCCATCGATGTGAATTTCGCCGGAATCCACGGTCTCGAGGCCGGCAATCATTCGCAGCATGGTGGTCTTGCCGCAGCCGGACGGACCGACGAAGACCGTGAATTCCTCTTTCTCGATCCTGAGGTCGACGTTGCGGATGACCTCGATATTGCCGAATTTCTTGTTAAGCGAAGAGAGCGTTACATAGGTCATGCGCCTGGTCTCTACTCGTCTCCAGCACGTCCAACGAACCGGGATTTAGACAGCAGCACTATCCGCTGCCAATCTCATTTTTTCTTCAGTTCCAGCAACTCGATGATAATGCCATTGGGGTCTCGAATATATCCCGCCCGGCAATCCTCAACCGGTCCCGACTTTACGCTGGCAATCCTGCCTTGGCTTGTTGCGCCGGCAGCCAGCAGCTCGTTCCATGTCCGTGCGATGTCGTCTACCTCCAGGCAAACATGCGCGGCACCGTTCAAAGCCGGTTGCGGCGGCGTACCATCGATGGCGCCGCGCAAATACTGGATGAATTCGACATGATGACCATGACCGTAGAGATGTGCCACCATGAGGGAAGCATCGGCGACGCCGGTGACCGCCTCCTGCCAGTCTCCCTGTCGCGGCGAGACGGATGCCGCCTTGAAGCCCAGCATCTCAGTCCAAAACCGTACCGACTTGTCCATGTCCGCGACAGTGAAGCTGGTGTGGTTGAATCCCGTGATCATCCGGCGCTCCCTAGAGAAAGCCATAGGCGGTCCAACCGCCGTTCACTTCCAGCGTGTGGCCCGTGACATAACTTGCGCTATCGGGCGACAGCAGAAAAGCAATTCCCTCCGCAACCTCTTCTTCGGTTCCGAGCCGGCCCATCGGGGTTCGCCGGTTGATCGCGGACAGATCGAAACTGCCGCTGGCGGCGAGCGTTCGCGTCGGCTCATTGATGATGTAGCCCGGCGCGATCGCATTGACGCGAATGCCCCGTTCGGCCCACTCGATCGCCTGCATTTTCGTCAGGCTGATCAGCGCGCTCTTCGACACGCAGTAAGGTCCCCGAGTCGGCGCCGAAACCTGCCCCAGGACGGACGAGACATTCACGATGGCGCTTCCAGGACCCATGCGACGAACGGCTGCATTGGAAATTTCAATGGGCGCCAGAAGGTTGACATCCATTACGCGCCGCCATTGATCGAGCGTTAGATCCAACAGGGGCGCATGGTCCCAAACGCCCGCATTGTTCACGAGATCATCAATGCCGTCCCATGTTGCGGTTATCTTATCCAGGGCCGCCGTGATCGCCGCGGGATCGGTAACGTCGCCTTGAAACCAGCAAGCATTAACTTCCCCGATGGCCTCCGCCGTGCGCCGCGCCGCTGCACCGTCCCGATCGAGAAGAGCGACGCGCCAGCCTCTCTGCGCAAGCAGACGTGCCGTGGCGGCGCCAATTCCAGCGCCGCCTCCGGTTATCAGGGCGCGTCGGCCGGACATTGATGTGGGTGTCGACATAGGCCCCGTCTCCATCTCGCGTCGTTGCCACAGGCTTCGCCGAGTCATCCATCGGACATGACGACATGGGACAGTAGCACCTCACACATGATCGTAAAAATCCATTCCAGAAATCCGCTCAGGTGCTATTTTGGTCGATCCGATGCTGCCCGCGCGCCAGGAAAGGACTAAAGTCTCCCTTGCCGAATTTCACCGAAAGGCCGCCAACCCGCAGCAATCAATCCGCCGCTCAGGCATTTGCCGGTGCGCTCAGACGCCATGGCGTGGACATCGTCTTTGGCCAATCGATTCCCTCGCTGATCCATTTGGCGGCGCCGGAGTTTGGAATCCGCCAGATCGGCTACCGGACCGAGAATGCAGGCGCCATCATGGCAGACGCCTATGCGCGCATATCTCACAAGGTCGGAGTCGTCACCGCGCAGAATGGGCCGGCGGCCACGCTCCTGGTTCCCGCCCTCGCCGAGGCATTGACTGCATCGGTGCCGGTTGTCGCCCTCGTCCAGGACGTCGCCTTGGAGAATTTCGACCGCAATGCCTTTCAGGAACTTGACCACCTCCGGCTGTTCGGCGGCTGCTGCAAGTGGCTGCGCCGGATACACAGTCCCGACCGGATCGAGGATTACGTCGACATGGCCTTCGCGGCTGCCGCCGGGGGCCGTCCGGGGCCCGCGGTGTTGCTCTGTCCGTATGATCTGATTGGCGCACCGACAGCGGCCTCCAGCGGGCGCAATGCCAGGCTGGGCGACTATCCGCTGGACCGGATGTTGGCCGATCCGGCGCAAATCGATGCCGCGGCCGAACTCCTGGCCGTTGCGGAGCGACCCCTGGTGATCGCGGGTGGCGGCGTGCATCTCTCGGATGCGACCGCCGAACTGGCGCTGCTTCAGGAAAGCTGCAGCCTGCCCGTCGCAACAACGACCATGGGCAAGGGCGCTGTCGACGAACGCCATGCCCTGTCGTTGGGCGTCATCGGCTATTTCATGGGTCCAGGCGGAATGGCGCGCCATCAGCGGGAGCTCGTCGAGGGAGCCGACGTCATCCTACTGGTCGGCAACCGGACCAACCAGAACGGCACGGACTCCTGGCGGTTGTTGCCGCGTTCCGCCCAATTCATCCATCTTGACATCGACGCCGCGGAGATCGGCCGAAATTACGAATCGCTGCGCCTGCTCGGGGATGCGAAGCTGACGCTCGCGGCTCTGACCGCGGCGCTGCGGGTCCGCGATTCGTCGAAGCGACGTGCAGCCAGGCCGGCCCTGCAGCGCAGCATCGCTCAAGGGCGCGAGCGGCACCGGACGGAAGCCGAGCCGCTGCTCCGCTCCGGCGCCCGCCCGATCCGGCCTGAGAGACTAATGGGGGATTTGGCTGCGGTGCTCGGACCCACGGATATCGTGGTCGCTGATGCCAGCTATGCCTCGATCTGGACCACGAATTATCTCACGTCGCTGGCGCCGGGCATGCGATTCCTCGCGCCGCGAGGCATGGCGGGCCTGGGTTGGGGGCTGCCGATGGCGCTCGGCGCCAAGTTGGCTGCTCCCGACCGGCAGGTGCATTGCCTCGTGGGCGATGGCGGCTTCGCTCATGTTTGGTCCGAGCTGGAAACGTCGCGCCGG
>DATKFM010000095.1:0-13040 GCA_035544395.1 Verrucomicrobiia bacterium | reverse complement strand
GGTGGTACTCGGCACCGGATTGCTGAAGCTGCCAGCGCCGCTGCTGGTGCCGATACTCCTGATCGCGGGTGCCTTGGCCGGCGCGGTGGCGCTGCTGGGGCCAGCTCTGCTCAAGACTCGCTTCGGCGTCGATGAAGTCGTCACCACGCTGCTGCTGAACTTCATCATCGTGCTGTTCGTCAGCCTGTTGCTGGAGGGACCGCTTAAGGATCCTATGGGGCTGGGCTGGCCGCAATCCTCAAAGGTCATCCCCGAAGCGGTGTTGCCGAAACTGATTCACGGCAAGCGCCTGCATCTGGGTTTCGTAATCGCGATCGTCACGGCCATCGTTGTCTGGATCATTAATACCCGCACCGCCTTCGGTTTTGAGATGCGCGCCGTCGGCCACAATGCGCGGGCCGCAAGGTTCCTGGGCATGCCTGTCAATGCGGTGATGTTGAAGACGGCGCTGCTGTCGGGCGGGCTTGCGGGCCTGGCCGGCGTCAGCGAGGTCGCGGGATTGAAGGGCAACCTGACGCTCGATCTCTCCCCGGGCTTCGGCTACACGGGAATCGTTGTCGCCATGCTGGCCTTCCTGCATCCGCTGGGCGTGATCGCCGCGGCAATCTTCGTCGCGGGTGTCTTTGTCGGCGCCGACGCCATGAGCCGCTCCGCCGGTGTGCCCAGCTACATCGCCGACGTGATGGTGGCGACGTCGCTCCTGACCATGGTGGTGGCGATCATGTTCACGCGGTTTCGAGTCAGGTGGCGTTGATGGACGCCATAGAGATTCTCCTGACGACGACGCTCTGGGCCGCGGCGGTGCGGATTGCGGCGCCGTATGTGTTCGGCACCCTCGGGGAGCTGATCTGCGAGCGGGCGGGCGTGCTGAATCTGGGCATCGAGGGCATCATGACCGCCGGCGCCTTTGCCGGCTGGTACACGGTTTATGCCGGCGGTGATCTCTGGACCGGGGTGCTGGTGGCCGCATTGACGGGCGCGGCGTTGGGTTTGCTCCATGGCGTGCTCGTGGTGCCGCTGGGCCTGTCGCAGCATGTGGTGGGCATCGGCATGACGCTCTTTGCCAGCAGCCTCACCTACTACAGCTACCGCGTGCTGTTTCCGAAGGTGACATCGCCGCCGCGCATCCCGCCGTTCGAACCCTTCGCGATCCCCGGCCTGTCGCAGATTCCGTTCTTTGGCGAAGTGCTCTTTCATCAAACGCCGCTCACTTATCTGTCCTTCATCCTGGTTGGCATTGCCGCCTATGTGCTGTACCGCACGCCGCTGGGGCTGGCGGTGCGCACGGTCGGCGAGAATCCGGCGGCGGTGGAGGCCCAGGGGATCGACGTGACGCTTTTGCGTATCGGCGCAGTGATGGCCGGCAGCGCCATCATGGCGATCGGCGGCGCCTTCCTGACCATGTCGGCCTTCAACGCCTTTTTCTTCGAGATGATCAATGGGCGCGGCTGGATCTGCATCGCGCTGGTGGTGTTCGGCTCCTGGCGGCCGGGGAAAGCGCTGCTGGGCGCATTGCTGTTCGCGCTGTTCGATGCCTATCAGCTTCGCCTGCAGCAGCTCGCCGGGCAGTATGTGCCTTATCAGCTGTTCCTGATGCTGCCCTTCGTGCTGTCGATCCTGGCGCTGATCGTGATGTCGCGCCGCGCCGGCTATCCGCGGGCGCTCATGGTGCCTTATCGCAAAGGAGAGAGGTGATGGACCTCATTGTTCGCGGCGCGAATCTGCCGGACGGCCGTACCGGTATCGATATCGGCATCAAGGATGGGCGCATCGCGGCGGTGGAGCCGCGGCTCGCCGCCAAGGGCGCTCGCGAGATCGACGCGGCGGGGCGGCTGGCGACGCCGCCGTTCATCGATTCCCATTTCCATATGGATGCGACCTTGTCCCTCGGACTGCCGCGGCTGAACAAGTCGGGCACCTTGCTGGAGGGCATCCAGCTCTGGGGCGAGCTCAAGCCTCATCTGACCCAGGAAGCGGTGGCGGAGCGGGCCCTGGCCTATTGCGACTGGGCGGTGGCCCAGGGATTGCTGGCGGTGCGCAGCCATGTGGATATCTGCGATCCGCGGCTGCTGGCTGTCGATGCGCTGCTGGAGGTGAAGAAGAAGGTCGCGCCCTACCTGGACCTGCAGCTCGTGGCCTTCCCGCAGGATGGCTACTACCGTTCGCCCGGGGCGGTGAAACAGCTGCAACAGGCGCTGGATCGCGGCGTCGATGTGGTTGGCGGCATTCCCCATTTCGAGCGCACCATGGCCGAGGGAGCGGCATCGGTGCGGGCGCTCTGCGAGATCGCCGCCAAGCGCGGCCTGATGGTGGACATGCATTGCGACGAGAGCGACGATCCCCTCTCGCGCCATGTGGAGACGCTGGCGGCGGAGACCGTGCGGCTGGGGCTGCAGGGGCGCGTCACCGGCTCGCACCTCACTTCGCTGCATTCCGTCGACAACTACTATTTCAGCAAACTGATCGCGCTGATGGCCGAGGCGAAGCTCAACGTCATCGCCAATCCGCTCATCAACATCACCATCCAGGGCCGGCACGATACCTATCCGAAACGCCGCGGCATGACCCGGGTGCCGGAATTCATGGCCGCCGGATTCACCGTGGGCTTCGGACATGATTGCGTGATGGATCCCTGGTACTCCATGGGCAGCGGCGACATGCTGGAGGTCGCCCATATGGCCGTGCATGTGGGGCAGATGACGGGCCTGGACGCCAAGCGCGACTGCTTCCTGGCGGTGACGGAAGGGCCCGCGCGGATCATGGGCCTCGAGGGCTATGGCTTGGCGCCCGGCTGCAACGGCGATCTCGTGGTGCTGCAATGCGCCGATCCGGTGGAGGCGATCCGCCTGAAGCCGCCGCGGCTGTTCGTCGTCCGCCGCGGCAAGGTGATCGCGGAGACGGCGCCGCAGGTGGCGAAGCTGGATCTGCCAGGACGGCCGAAGAGCGTTCAGTTTACGAAGGCTTAGGCACTGCAGGCGATCCATTCCCAATTGTTTTCCCCGTGAAAGCGGGGATCCAGGAGTTGCAGGGCGCTCTGCTTCCCTGGACCCCCGCTTTCGCGGGGGAAACAAAATTTGGGGAGTGTCTTCCTGTGGAGGCTCTCTAACGGCCAGTTGGCGTGATGCGGTACGCCGTCGCCGGCTCGCCGCGCACTTTCACGTTGAATAGCGACTCGACGTTCAGCCCGGGCACCTCCGCGCTTGCCTTGCGGAAGGATTCGTCATCAGACGTCAGGTAGATGCCCTGCCAGCGGCCGGGGGCGCCGATGCGGAGCGCGTCGGCGAGGATCTTGCGGTAGAGCGTGGGATTGCTGTCGGTGGTGCCGAACTGCTTGCCGAAGGGCAGGTTCGCCAGGAACAGCGTCACACGGCCGGGTTCGATATCGAGGCGCCGCGCATCGCCCTTCTTGATGTCGACTGTCTTTACGTGGCGCAGGTTGGCGCGGGCGATGGCCACGGCGGCGGCATCGCTGTCGACGCCGATCAGCCGAGCCGCCGGGGCGTAGGCATGAGCCTCGGCCAGCAAGGTGCCGCTGCCGCAGACGGGATCGCAGATGACGTCGTCATCGGTGGGAGCGGCGGCGAAGGCCAATGCCGCGGCGATCTCCGGCGGCAGGCTGCCGGGACGCTCCTTCTTGCGCATGTTGCGCTCGGGCGCGTCGTTGGCCGTGCGGTCGGTCAGGGCGAAATAGAACGCCGTGTCGATGCAGAACATCCAGAGGGCCGGGCCGGTGTCGCCGCTGGTCAGGCCGGCGCCACGGCTCGCCATCTCCCGGCTCAGCCAGCGGCCGATGTCGTGGCGGTTGAAATGGGCGCCGTCGGCGGTGACCACCAGGCGCCGCCCGCCGACCCGGCGCAACAGCTCCGCCAGCAAATCGAGCTGCTGGTTGGAGATCTTGTAGCGGCCATAAACCGGGCAGCGATGGATCTCCTCGGCAATGCGCAGGGCCTTCAGTCCCTCGGTCTTGGGGATATGCGGCATGAACAGCAGGTCGTGGTTTCGCTGGCGCAGGGTCAGCACTTTGGCGCCCCGGGCGACCAGGCGGCGGAACTGCATCTCCTTGACCAGGAGACGCGCCAGACCCGGCGCACAGCGCAGCAGCCAGGCCTGGGCCTCCCGCGGCGGCAGCTTCGGCCGGGCGGGTGGCTTGCCGGCCTTGCCGGCGGCGGCGGGCTTGTCGGTGGTTTTCGGGCGGCGGCGCATGGCGGAGGGATATAGGGGCCAGAATCACGCAAAAGAAAAGCCGGGACGGTTGCCCGTCCCGGTTTGAGGTAGGCCTCAAAAGCGAGAGGCCAAGGGAGAACAGCGTTACGCCTAGTCTTCGGACGGTTTGGACCCGTCCCCGATCGGTCGCCCGACCGGTTGCGGCGCGCCGGCTATCCAGCCGCGCGCCGCGGCACCGGGCTTGGGGCCCGGTGTTCCGCCAATTTCTTCACCGCCTCATAGACCACCGGGAACAGCGGCCGGTCAATATAGCGCCCGGCTCCTTCCACGACGTCCAGTTTGCCGTCGGCCCACACCACCTTGCCTTGGCTGATAGTGTGACTCGGATTCCCGGTCACCGTCATTCCCTCAAAAATATTGAAGTCGATTTTCTGGTGGTGGGTTTGGGCTGAAATCGTCCGCTTCAATTTGGGATCCCAGACGACGATATCCGCGTCGGACCCGACCGCCACCGCGCCCTTGCGGGGATAGAGGTTGAAGATCTGCGCCGCATTGGCCGAGGTGATGCGCACGAACTCGTTCATGGTCAGCTTGCCCGTGTTGACGCCGGCGGTCCACAGCACGGCCATGCGGTCTTCGACGCCGCCGGTGCCGTTGGGGATCTTGGTGAAATCATCCTTGCCCATCAGCTTCTGGTCGGCGCAGAAGCAGCAGTGGTCGGTGGCCGTGGTCTGCAGGATGCCGGACTGCAGCCCCTTCCACAGGGCATCCTGATGCTCGCGGGAGCGGAAGGGCGGGCTCATCACGTGGGCGGCCGCATAGCCCCAATCCTGATGGCGGTAGACCGAATCATCGATCAGGAGATGCCCGGCCAGGACCTCGCCATACACCCGCTGGCCGTCCAGGCGGGCGCGCGTGATCGCCTCCAGCGCCTGGATGCAGGAATTGTGCACGATATAGACCGGCGAGTTGACGATGCCGGCGATTTTGATGGCCCGGTTCGCCGCCTCTCCTTCAACCTCTGGTGGCCGCGACAGCGGGTGGCCTTCGGGGCCCTTGATACCCTGTGCAAGCAACTTGCCCTGGAGGTGATAGACCAGCTCACCGTTCTCGGCATGGACCGTGGGAATGGCGCCCAGCTCATAGCAGCGGCTGAAGCTGGCGATCATCTGATCGTCTGCCACCATGATTGCATTCTTGTATGCCATGAAATGTTTGAAGCTGTTCACGCCGCGCTCGCGTGCCAGCACGCCCATCTCCTCGCGCACCTGATCGGACCACCAGGTGATGGCGACATGGAAGGAATAATCGCCGCAAGCTTTTGCCGCCCAGCCGCGCCATTTGTCATAGGCGATAAGCAATGATTCCTTTGGGTTGGGAATGACGAAATCGATGATCATGGTGGTGCCGCCGGCGAGTCCCGCGGCCGTGCCGGAAAAGAAGTTCTCGCTGGCCACCGTGCCCATGAAGGGCAGTTCCATATGGGTATGGGGGTCGATTCCACCGGGCATCACATACTGCCCGCGGGCATCGACCGAGCGCGTTCCCGCCGGTGCTTCCAGATCCGGTCCGATGGCCTTGATCACGCCATCGGCACAGTAAACATCGGCCTTAAACGACTGTTCTGCGGTGACGACAGTGCCGCCCTTGACGATGACTGACATACCGGAACCTCCCTTGGCTTTCCGTTGCGGCCCGAGCCGGGAAAAACCTGATCATTTGGTCAAACTTATACCGGAGGGTGGTCCGTAATCTAGTGTTATTCCTCTATAAGTTTCCGCAACTTCCAGGCTTATCCGGCGCGTTACTCTCTTGACTTCCAAACCTGAAAAGATCATCTAACGCGCCGTACAGTCTTGCTTCCTGCCTGGCCGCTTTGCCGACGGCGTTACCAACGGGCGCGTCTCCAAGCCACAGAATCGAAGCCATGATTGTTCCGTAACGTCTCGCGAGAGGCGGCGCGATTGCTTATCTGCCAACTGTGGAGGATACGACTTTGGCATCGGGCACCGTGAAGTGGTTCAACACCACCAAGGGCTATGGATTTATCGTTCCGGAGGACGGCCAGAAGGACGTCTTCGTGCATATCAGCGCGGTCGAGAAGGCGGGCATGCGCAGCCTCACCGAAGGTCAGCGGGTCACCTTCGATGTCGCAACCGAAAGAGGCCGTCCGGCGGCGGTGAATATCCAAGCCGGCTGAATAGGTATTGCAAGCCTGAATTGCAGCGCGGCGGCCGTGACGACGGCCGCCGCTTTTCTTTGGCCCAACGCCGGCGCTCGTCATTGAGAGCCCAATCAAGGTTGCAATCGCGACTCTCCCTGCAGTCCGAGCCCTTTGCCGCAGCAATGCATCGGATTTGCCATCCTTGACGGCGGGAACCAGCGGTCTTTATTGAACGGGCTATAGGGTTGCGCCGCCGCCGGTGGAATCGCGGCGGCAGCGGGGAAAGCGAGTCCGTCACCAATGACTTTGGGATTGCACGAACGGCAACAGCGGGCGCGCCGCCGGACCTGGTGGATTCTGCTGATCGGCATGATCACTGCGGTCGTGGCCTTCCTGCTGATCACCTTTGCCTTTCAGACGGGGCGCGAACTGTCGAAGATCGATATCGCCAAATTGGAGGCGCGGATCGGCGAACAGCAGGCGGCCATCAAGAAGCTCGATGGCGAGAAGCTGCAGCTGGTCAATGCGGCGAAGGCCGCCGCCGATCAGGTTCAGGAATGGCAGCGGAAATACGAAATCGGCGTGCCGAACGGCATTTCCAAAACCCTGTTCGACCAGATGCAGGCACAATTGCAAAAAGGCGTCGGGCCGGACCGGATGGCGCTTTTCATCGCGCAATCCAGCAAGCCACGTAGCTGCGACCCCGAGCCGGAAATCATCCAGCTCTATGTCCGGACAGGCATCGGCAAGCCAGGCGGGAAATTCGAGACCACATTCGGCGGCCACCGGTTGACGGTGACTTTGAGTGGGGAGCCCGCCGTGAATGCCGAAGGGCAAAAGGAAGCCTGGTACGACACGACCAAGCCAGTCACCGTGACCTTCACCGATCCGGTCGGCGAAAGTTCGGAAGTCACCGGCACTTTGCCGCTGAACCACCAGATGGTTGTCGGCGACTCCGAGTTCCAGGTCGCCCTGGCGGTTCCCGAGAAGCGCCGCGGCTATGTCGACGTCACGTCGGCGCGCTGCAATTTCCCCTGATGGCAGATTAGGGGGCGGTCAGGTGCCGCCGCCGAACAGACGCTGAAGATTCTCGAATCCGGCCTCATAGATGCTGCGGATGATCTTCACCGCTTCATTCTCCGGCGCCCCCGAAGCCTCGAACTCCGACGACCATTCCACGGTGCAGCTCCGCCCGTCCTCGGCCTCGGTCACATGCAGCTTGGCCTTGTAGCCGGCCACCGGCAGCGGGCTTTCGAGGATGCTGTAGGTATAGGTGCGTTCCCGGGGATCCAGCCCGTCGAGCTTTTCGATGATGGTCCCGCCGCCGTGAAGGGCCAGCTTGCGGATCGTGGCGCCCTTCTCGGACTTCTCCTCGCTGCTGGCCACCGCCGGATGCCAGCGGGCGAGCTGGTTGAAGCCGCCGACCATGTTCCAGACCGCGGCGGCCGGAACATAAAGCGTGGTGGACATCTTCACCTTTGGCATGGCGTTTCCCCTTCCGCGCCCCGGTCGATTTCCAATTCGCACTGCAGCATTTCCGCTCCCCACCCGACTTCGCCCGCAGAATCTCCTGCTGCATCGTAACAAGCGCTCGTGCGCGGCGACAGGGGGCCATCCCGCAGCCGCGAGAATAGGAAGTTATCCCGGGCCGGGCGCAGCATTCCGAAAATAAATATTCAATTTCAATCTATTAGCCCACGTGACGTCGTTCCCTCTCAGTGTATTGCGCATCCTTCTGGCGTTCGCCGTACGAACCACCGAAGGTTTTTTGCTGCAGCCTTTGCTGCAGCATAGGTGCAGCATAAACGCAGCAAAGACAGGCTGCTGTCTGGGCTCGCAAACTTTCGGCTCCGCTGCACTGGACCTGGGAGCCCGCCGGTCCGAGGATGGTTCATGGTGAAATCCTCGCCTCCCCAGCCGCCAACCGGCCTTTCAGCCGGCAAAGCGGGCAGCAACGGCCATGCTGAGCGCTGCGCCTTTTGCGGCCGGCGGGAAATCGAAGCCGGCCGCCTGATCACCGGCGCCAAGGCGGCGATCTGCGCCGACTGCATCCGCAAGCTCGGCCAGGGATTGAAGGGCGGCGGCCGGCCACCGCGCGGCTGATCAGGGAGTGCGGAGCGATCCCAATCGCTTGCCGCAGAAATCGCCGCGTCTTCCGGCCGATGGTATGCGATTGGTCGCCGGTCGAGTGCAATCTGCGCCGCCTTCGACAAAGGCGATCCCGGCGGCTAAGACTCCGGCCCCATGGCCAGTCTCTGGAAACCGTTCCGCAAGGACATTGCCGCCGTCATCAGCCTCTGCATCATCGCCGCGGTGGTGGTCCTGGCGTTGGGCGCGCCCTTGTTCGCACCCTACGATCCGACGGAGCAGTTCGCCGATGGCTTGTCGGATATCGGCGCGCCGCTGCCGCCTGACGGCAAGTTCTGGCTGGGCACCGACCTGCTGGGCCGCGACCTCTTTTCCCGCTTGCTGTTCGGCGGGCGGAATTCCTTGCTGATCGGCCTGCTGGCCAACGGCGCCGCGCTGTTTATCGGCACGGTGGTGGGTGTTGTCGCAGGCTACATCCAAGGGCGGGTGGGCAATGCCATCATGCGGTTCACCGACTTGATGATGGCGATCCCGGCGCTGCTGCTGGCCATTGCGCTGGCCATCATCCTGCAGCGTTCGGTCTGGATCGTCGCCCTGGTGATCGCCCTGGTGAACTGGGTGCAGGTTGCGCGGGTGATCTATACGGAGACTGTGGGACTGGCGGCGCGGGACTTCGTCCGTGCCGCCGGGGCGTTGGGCGCCGGGCCACTGCGGGTGCTGTGGCGCCACATCCTGCCCCATTTGCTGCCGACGCTGCTGGTCTATGGCACACTGGGCATCTCCACGACGGTCATGCTGGAGGCAATGCTATCCTTCCTGGGTGTCGGCGTGCAGCCGCCCGATCCCTCCTGGGGCGGCATCATCTTCGAAAGCCAGTCGTATCTGATGAACGCCCCCTGGCTGGTAATCTTTCCCGGCGTGGTCATCCTGGCGGTGGCGCTGTCTTGCAACCTGGTGGGCGACGCCCTGCGGGATGCGCTCGATCCCCTGCAGCGGCGGCAGGTGGGATAGAAATGGCATGATCTCCTATATCGTCAGGCGGTTGGGCGCGGTGGTGCTGATCCTGCTGGGGGTTTCGGCGATCACCTATTGCCTGCTGTTCCTGCTGCCCGCCGATCCGGTCGATCTGCTGGCCGGCCGCAATGCGACGCCGGAAATGCGCGAAGCGCTGCGCCAGGAGCTGGGCCTGGATAAGCCGCTGCCGGTGCAATATGCGGTCTACCTGGGCAAGCTGGTCCAGGGCGACATGGGCCGATCGCTGGCGCAGAAGGTCGATGTCTCGCTGCTCATCGCCGCCCGCCTGCCGGCGACGCTTCAGCTCATGGCGGCCGCCATTTTCGCCTCCCTGCTCTTCGGCCTGCCGGCCGGCATGTACGCCGCCATGCGGCGCGGGACGGTTCCCGACAAGGCGGCGATGATCGCCTCCTTCGCCGGCGTCTCGGCGCCGCAATTCGTCATCGGCCTGCTGCTGCTCTATCTCTTCGCCTACAAGCTGGGCTGGCTGCCCATGGGCGGCTATGGCGTGGCCAACATCATCCTGCCGGCCCTCACCGTCGCGGTGGCCAATGGCGGTTGGTATTCGCGGATGATGCGCTCTTCCATGATCGAAGTGCTGACCCAGGACTACATGCGCACGGCGCGCGCCAAGGGCCTGCCCCGCTGGCGCGCCGTAGTTCATCACGGCTTGCGAAATGCCCTGCTGCCGATCATCGCCATGGTCGGCATCGACATGGGCTATCTGATCACGAACATCGTCATCGTCGAGTCGGTGTTCGGCTGGCCGGGCATCGGCCAGCTGCTGTGGCAGGGCATCCAGCGGCTGGACTACACCATCATCATCGGCGTCACCATCACCGCGGCGGTTGTGATCACACTGGCCAACCTGCTCGCGGACCTGCTCACGCCGCTCATTGACCCCCGGATCGAGCTAAGGTGAAATGGGGCAAGTCTGCCGGTACATCGTTGCACCAACAAAAACCAACGACAGGGAAGGAAAAACCATGAAACGGATTCTGCTGAGCGCCGCGGCCGCGATCGCGCTGATCGCCGCCGGTCCCGCCTTGGCGCAAGCGCCAAAGCAGGGCGGCGAAGCCATTGTCACCTTCAACAACGATCTCACCACGCTCGACCCGCAGGTCGGCTATGACTGGCAGAACTGGTCGGTCATCAAGTCGATCTTCGACGGGCTGATGGACTATGAGCCGGGCAGCACCAATCTGCGCCCCGACCTGGCGGAGAGCTACAGCATCAGCGATGACGGCCAGACCTACACGTTCAAGCTGCGCGACGGGCTGAAATTCCACAATGGCCGCGCCGTGACGTCGGCCGACGTGAAATACTCCATCGAGCGTGCGGTGAACCCGGCGACCCAGAGCCCGGGCGGCGGCTATTTCAGCGTCATCAAGGGCTATGACGAGATGGTCGGCGGCGCGGCGGAGCTTTCCGGCATCACCACGCCTGACGACAAGACCGTGGTCATCCAGCTCACCCGGCCGGATGCAACCTTCCTGCATGTGACCGCGCTCAATTTCGCCTTCGTCGTGCCGAAGGAAGAAGTGGAGAAGGCCGGAGCCAATTTCGGCATCGCGCCCGTGGGCACCGGCGCCTTCAAATTCGTCGAGTGGGTGCCGGGCCAGCGCCTGGTGCTGGAACGCTTCGCCGACTATCACGATGCGGGCGTGCCCTATCTGGACAAGCTCACCTTCGAATTCGGCCAGGATCCCACCGTGGCCGTGCTGCGTCTGCAGAAGGGCGAAATCGACATCGCCGGCGACGGCATTCCGCCGGCGCAGTTCAACGAGATTATGAGCGACGCGGCCAACAAGGATCTGATCGCCGCGGGCGATCAGCTCCATACCGGCTATGTCACGCTGAACGCCAAGATGCCGCCGCTGGACAATGTGAAGGTCCGCCAGGCGATCAACATGGCGATCAACAAGGAACGCATCGTCAAGTTGATCAACAACCGCGGCGTCCCGGCGACTCAACCGCTGCCGCCGGCGATGCCCGGCTATGACAAGGACCAGAAGGGCTATCCTTTCGATCCGAACAAGGCGAAGGCGCTGCTGACGGAAGCGGGCTTCCCCAACGGCTTCGCCACCGAGATCTATGCGATGAACGTCGATCCCAATCCGCGCATCGCCCAGGCCATCCAGCAGGATCTGGCGGCAGTGGGCATCACGGCCGAAGTGAAATCCCTCGGACAGGGCGAAGTCATTTCCGCCGGCGGCAATACCTCGGCGCCGATGATCTGGTCCGGCGGCATGGCCTGGATCGCCGACTTCCCCGATCCCGCGAACTTCTACTACGGCATTCTCGGCTGCGGTTCGGTCGGCAACGGCGGATGGAATTGGGCCGGATACTGCAACGAAGCCCTCGACCAGCGCGCCAACCAGGCGGATTCCATGGTGGCCGCGGATCAGGCGGCGGCGCGCACCGAGGCTTGGAAAGGCATCTACAACGACCTGATGAAAGACGCGCCGTGGGTGCCGATCTTCAACGAGAAGCGCTTCACCTATCATTCGAAGCGGCTCGGCGGCGATGCCGCGCTGTTCACCGATCCGATCCACATCCCCGTGAACTACGACTACATCTACAACAAGGACAACCAGTAGGCGGCCGGCTTCCCTCCCGCGCCACGTGCGCGGGAGGGCCTGCATTCGCTTTTGTCCGCAAGGGGCTCGCGATGAATATCCCGCACAAGCACACCATCCATCAGAGCCACTTCGGCTGGAACAATGCCAACAAGCCCGCCGCCACCATCGCGCCGGGCGAAAGCATCGAGTTCCACCCCCTGGATTCCTCCGGCGGACAATTGAAGGCGACCTCCACCGTCGCCGATATCGGTACGCTGGATTTCGGCAAGATCAATCCGGTGGCGGGGCCGATCTATGTCGAGGGCGCGGAGCCCGGCGACGCCATCAAGGTGACGCTGCTGTCCTTCGCGCCGTCGGGCTGGGGCTGGACGGCGAATATTCCGGGCTTCGGCCTGCTGGCGGATCAATTCAAGGAACCAGCGCTGCATATCTGGAAATACGAACCGCAGACTCTGTCACCGTCGATGTACGGCCCGGGCGGCAAGGTGCCGCTGAAGCCGTTCTGCGGCACCATCGGCCTGGCGCCGGCGGAAGCCGGCACCCATTCGATCGTTCCGCCGCGCCGCGTCGGCGGCAACATGGATATCCGCGACATGGCGGCTGGCACGGTGCTGTATCTGCCGGTCGAGGTGAAAGGCGGGCTGTTCTCGGTCGGCGACACCCACGCAACCCAGGGCGATGGCGAAGTATGCGGCACGGCGATCGAGAGTCCCTGCTCTCTCGCGGCGAAATTCGAACTGGTGAAGAAGGCCAACCTGAAATTCCCGCGCTTCACCACGCCGGGCCCGGTGAGCCGGCATCTGGACGCCAAGGGCTATGAGGTTACCACCGGCATCGGTCCCGATCTCTGGGAAGGCACGCGCGCCGCCGTGATGGGCATGATCGACTTGATCTCCGCCCGCTACAAGATGAGCGCCATCGAGGCCTACATGCTCTGCAGCGTCTGCGGCGATTTGCGCATCAGCGAAGTCGTGGACCAGCCGAACTGGGTGGTGTCGTTCTATTTCCCGCGGACGGTGTTTGAGTAG
>DATKFM010000094.1:0-4420 GCA_035544395.1 Verrucomicrobiia bacterium | reverse complement strand
GGGGCGTGCTGGCTGTGGGGATAGAGCGCGTAGATGCCATGGCTCGGTGGCGGGTAGTCGGTGAGCACAGGCACCAGCCGGCCTTCGTTCAGGTCGTCGACAATCTCCCACAATGACTTGAGCGCGAGGCCGTGGCCGGCGAGGCACCAGTCGCGCAGGGCTTCGCCGTTGTTGCTGTCCATGTTGCCGGAGACGCGGAGCGTGATCGGCCCGTCCGGCCCGCGCAAGGTCCAGCGATATTGCTTCGAGCCCGGAAAGCGCAGCAGCAGGCAATTGTGGTCCAGCAGGTCCTCCGGCACCTGCGGCGTGCCGCGACGCTTCAGGTAGTCCGGCGAGGCCACGATCAGTCGGCGGTTATTGGCCAGCTTGCGCACGATGGCGGTGGAATCCGACAGCTCGGCGATGCGGATGGCGAGGTCGATGCGCTCCTGGATCAGGTCGACCAGCATGTCGGTGAGGTGCAGGCGCACCTGCATCTGCGGGTGGCGTTCGATGAACTGCGGGATATGGGGCGCGATATGCAGCCGTCCGAACACGGATGGGACCGTCACCTTGATGGGACCGCGCGGCTCCGCCGTGATGGCGTCGAGCGCGCTTTCCGCCTGCTCCAGCTCATTGAGGATGGCCACGCAATGCTCGTAATAGTGCGAGCCATCCTCGGTCAGGCTGACATGCCGGGTGGTGCGGTTGAGCAGGCGGGTGCCCACGTTCTTTTCCAGCCGGGCGATCCGGTTGCTGACCACGGCCGCCGACAGGCGCATGTCCCGCCCGGCGGCCGACAGGCTCCCCAACTCCACCACCCGCACGAAAATGGCCAGATCCTCGGTATCGGGCATTGTTGCCGATTTCTTGAAGATGATTTTCAGTAGAATGCCAGGTAGTGGCGTCGGAAGCCAGGGCCAGGTTTGATAGATTGAGATGGCTCAGTCACCCCTCTCCCGCGCCGTAGGAGCGGGGATTCCGTTAGGGGGATCGCCATGGACCCGATTGTTGCCGACTGGATCAGCCTCGCCTTGCGCTGGGCCCATGTCATGGTCGGCATCATGTGGATCGGCACCTCGTTCCATTTCATCTGGCTGGATGCCAGCCTGCGGCGCGAGCCGGGGATGGGCGAGGGGCTGGCCGGCGCAAGCTGGATGGTGCATGGCGGCGGCTTCTATCGCGCGACCAAGTTCCTGGTGGCGCCGCCGGAAATGCCGGCCGATCTTCACTGGTTCAAATACGAAGCCTATTTCACCTGGATCACCGGCTTCCTGCTGCTCGCGGTCATCTACTATCTCGGCGCCAACGATCTGCTGATCGATCCGCGCGTGATGGAGTTGACGCCGGGCAAGGCGATCGGCATCAGCCTCGGCGGGTTGGCGGCGGGCTGGATCCTTTACGATCTGCTCTGTCGCTCGCCGATCGGGGACCGCACGGGGCTGCTGGCTTTTCTGGTGTTTCTGCTGGCCTGCGTGGCCGCCTATGGCTTCACCCATGTATTCAGCGGCCGCGCGGCCTTCGTGCATATCGGTGCGTTCCTCGGCACCATCATGGCTGCCAACGTCTTTTTCATCATCATCCCGAACCAGAAGAAGGTCGTGGCCGCGCTGATCGCCGGCAAGATTCCGGACCCCGCGCTCGGCAAGCGCGCCAAGCAGCGTTCGCTGCACAACAATTATCTCACCCTTCCCGTGGTGCTGATGATGATCAGCAACCATTACCCGATGATGTTCGAGCATGCGCAGAGCTGGCTGATCGTGGTCGGCATCCTGCTGTTCAGCGGCCTCTTGCGGCTCTATGCCAACATGAAGAATGCAGGCGCGAGCGGGTCGCCGGTGACGGTCATCCTGTTCTACGCGGCGATGGTCGGCATCGGTGCGATCGCCTATGCCAGCTATCGGCCGGACGCGGATCTGGAAGCGGTCGGGCCGGTCACCTTCGCCGACGTGCAGGCGATCATGGCGCATCGCTGCCAGGCCTGCCATTCGGCGAACCCGACCGACGCGGCCTACAAGGTGCCGCCCAAGGGCATCGCCTTCGACACCGCCGACCAGATCCAGCGCATGGCGCCGCAGATCGAGCGCATGGTGGTGCTGACGCACGCCATGCCGCTCGCCAACAAGACCGGCATGCTGCCGGAGGAGCGGCTGGTAATCGCGAAGTGGCTGGCCGACGGCAAGACGGGCGTGGATTGATGGCGCAGACCTTCAAACAGCCGCCGGGCAGCCTCGACCGCGCCGCCTTCGTCGCACTCTACGGCCGCGTCTATGAGCATTCGCCGTGGATCGCGGAGGCCGCCTGGTCGGCGGGATTGACGGCGGAGCAGGACACGGTCGAGGGGCTGCACCAGACCCTGGCCGCAATCGTGGATGCGGCACCGCGGGAGCGGCAACTGGCGCTGCTCTGCGCCCATCCCGACCTGGCGGGGCGGCTGGCGGTGCGCGGCGAACTGACGGCGGAATCGACGTCGGAACAGGCGAGCGCGGGCCTCGACAAGTGCACGCCGGCGGAGTTCCAGCGCTTCACCGAGCTCAACGATTCCTACAAGCGGAAGTTTCCCTTTCCCTTCATCATGGCGGTGAAAGGCAAGAGCCGCGCCGAAATCCTCGAGGCCTTCGAGCGGCGCATGCATCACGACGAGGGCATGGAGTTCCGCACCGCCATCGCGGAAGTGCATAAGATTGCATTGATCCGTCTGCGCGACTTGTGACGGCGCGCAACGGTCACCGACGGGGGTGGATTCGCAATGGCCCGCGATGTGCTAGACTGGCCATGCCGCCGTGCACCACAGGAAAAGCATGCCTTCGCGTTATTTGAGTTTAACCCTCTGCATCGGTCTATGTCTTGTGGCGGCCGCCAACCCGCAATCGATTGTCGCGGCCGAAACCAAACCCTCGTCCAATCGCGTGCCGCCGGAAGCGATGAGTCTGTCGGCCGATTTCGAGGGGGCGCTGGATCCGAGCGTCAACACCGCCTATTTATGCAAGGGCGTCGTCAAGTTCATTGCCGCGCCGACGACCGACCGCCCCGACAACGAGGCGCTGCTGCTGACGCTGGATCCCACGAAGCCGAGCGCCGTCGGCCGATGCGAACCCAATAATGCGCCGAGTGAACGCGCCGAGCTGGCGGAGCCTGATGATTTGCGCCTGCCGCTCGGCACTGAGGTCTGGTACGGATTCCGGTTTTTGATCCCGGCGGCGATGAAAGGAAAGTTCGCGGGCCAGCGGGTGGTGATTGCACAGTTGAAGCAGCATCCCAACACCTGCCCCCTCGGGCCGCAGCCGTTCGGTCTCGCAACAGCCAGCGTGGACAGCAATCCGACGATCTCTTTGCGCATAATCGAAGATGCGGTCGGCGACGTCATGGGGCTGCAGCTCGCGGTCGCGGGCGATCACGTGCGCAAGATCCCGGTCGGACAGCTCATGCGCCACCGCGATGGTTTTCTCGATCGCTGGCACGAGGTGCTGCTGCATGCGAAGGTGATGCCGCAGGACGAGCGGCCCGACGATGCCGGCTTTGTCGAGGGCTGGCTCGACGGCCAGCCCTTTGCCGATGGCCTCTATGGCGTGCTGGACGGGAAGGGCACGGCCGATCCGGCGGAACCCTTTGGTTATGCCGGCCTCGTCGGCTGCACCTATTTCAAATACGGCATCTATCGTGACCGGCAGGCGGAGCCCTGGACCATCGGGTTCGACCGCTTCCGGCGCGGCGCGACCCGGGCCGAGGTCGAAATTCCGGTGCCCTGAGCGAGCCTTCGAAAATCGCAGGCGGCCTTGCTGTTCGCGCATGGGGCCCGCGTATTGACCTTCCGGCGTCCGGCGATATGGTGGCCGCCAACGGGAGGGACCATTCTATGAGCCAGCAGCCGAACGACGATCTCAGCAGCCGCCACGTCAAGGCGGGACCGGAGCGCGCGCCGCACCGCGCCTTCTACTACGCCATGGGCCTGACGGAGCAGGACATCGCCAAGCCGTTCGTCGGCGTGGTGTCGAGCTGGAATGAATCCGCCCCATGCAACACCGCCTTGAAGGGCCATGCCGAGATCGCCAAGCGCGGCGTCAGCTCCGCCGGCGGAACGCCGCGCGAGTTCGTCACCATCACCGTCACCGACGGCATCGCGATGGGCCATTCTGGCATGAAATCCTCGCTGGTGAGCCGCGAGACCATCGCGGATTCGGTCGAGCTGTCGGTGCGCGGCCATTGCTACGACGCGCTGGTGGCGATCGCCGGATGCGACAAGACCCTGCCGGCGATGATGATGGCGATGCTGCGCCTCAACGTGCCGGCGGTCTTCATGTATGGCGGCTCGATCCTGCCCGGCAATTTCCACGGCAAGGACGTGACGGTGCAGGACGTCTATGAGGCGGTCGGCAAATACCAATCGGGGCAGATGCCGATCGAGGAGCTGACGGCGCTGGAAAAGATCGCCTGTCCCTCG
>DATKFM010000093.1:0-27031 GCA_035544395.1 Verrucomicrobiia bacterium | reverse complement strand
GACGACCATGACCCTGACGACCATCCAACAGCTCGAGCTGGAGCAGATCGAAAAAGCCAAGGGCGGCAAGAAGATTCCGGATTTCGCGCCCGGCGATACGCTGCGCGTCGACGTCAAGGTGGTGGAAGGCACGCGCGAGCGTATCCAGGCCTTCGAAGGCGTCTGCATCGGCCGCAAGAATGCCGGCCTGAATTCCTCCTTCACCGTGCGCAAAATTTCCTACGGCGAAGGTGTGGAGCGCGTGTTCCCGCTCTACAGCCCGCGCCTCGCCACGATCGAGGTGGTGCGCCGCGGCGATGTCCGCCGCGCCAAGCTCTATTACCTCCGCACCCGCCGCGGCAAGTCGGCGCGCATCCTCGAGAAGACCGGTGGCGCCGTCGCCAGCGATCTGACCCCGGAAGCATTGGCCGAGACTTCAAGCGCATCGTAGGGCCGAATGCCCTGGTATTGCGGCGGCCGCATCTGCGGCCGAGTTTGATACGGAACCGCCATGTCGCAAAAGCCGCGCACCCTCTTCGACAAGATCTGGGACAGCCATCTGGCCCACCGGCAGGCTGACGGCACCTGCCTGATCTATGTGGATCGGCACCTGGTGCATGAAGTGACCAGCCCGCAGGCCTTCGAAGGCCTGCGTGCCAACGGCCGCAAGGTGCATCGGCCCAGCGCCACGCTCGCCGTCGCCGACCACAATGTGCCGACCACCGACCGCAGCAAAGGCATCGAGGACGAAGAGTCCCGCATCCAGGTGGAGACCCTGGAGAAGAACTGCCGCGACTTCGGCATCACCTGTTATTCGATGGACGATATCCGCCAGGGCATCGTCCACATCATCGGCCCCGAGCAGGGCATGACCCAGCCGGGCATGACCATCGTTTGCGGCGACAGCCACACCTCGACGCACGGCGCCTTCGGCGCGCTGGCCTTCGGCATCGGCACGTCTGAAGTGGAGCATGTGCTGGCGACCCAGACTTTGATCCAGCAGCCGGCGAAGAACATGCGCATCTCCGTCGAGGGCGACTTGCCCGTCGGCGTGACGGCGAAGGACCTGATCCTGGCGATCATCGGCAAGATCGGCACTGCCGGCGGTACCGGCCATGTGATCGAATATGCCGGCCAGGCGATCCGCGACCTCTCGGTGGAAGGGCGGATGACCGTCTGCAACATGTCGATCGAAGCGGGCGCCCGCGCCGGCCTGATCGCGCCCGATGAAAAGACATTCGAATATCTGAAGGGACGGCCCATGGCGCCGAAGGCGGGCCAGTGGGAGCAGGCCGTCGCCTATTGGCGCACGCTGCCCTCGGATCCCGGCGCTTTCTACGACAAGGAAGTGGTGTTGCACGCCGCCGACATCGTGCCGCAGGTGACCTGGGGCACCAGCCCGGAAGACGTACTGCCGATCACGGCGAAAGTGCCGAACCCCGCCGACATTGCCGATGAAGGCAAGCGCAAGTCGATAGAGCGCTCCCTGGCCTATATGGGCCTGACCCCGGGCACGCCGCTGAGCGAAGTGAAAGTGGATCGCGTCTTCATCGGCTCCTGCACCAACGGCCGCATCGAGGATCTGCGGGAAGTCGCCAAGGTTGCCCAGGGGCGCAAGGTGGCGGCCCATGTGCAGGCGATGGTGGTGCCGGGTTCCGGCCTGGTGAAGGAACAGGCCGAGCAGGAAGGCCTCGACAAGATCCTGACCGCCGCCGGCTTCGAATGGCGTGAGCCCGGCTGCTCCATGTGCCTGGCGATGAACGCCGACAAGCTGCAGGAAGGCGAACGCTGCGCCTCCACGTCCAACCGCAATTTCGAAGGCCGCCAGGGCCGCGGCGGACGCACGCACCTGGTCAGCCCCGCCATGGCCGCCGCCGCCGCTGTCACCGGCCACCTCACGGACATCCGCAAGCTCGCATAGTTCGTCTGTCGGCATGACTCTCCCGTCCGATATTCAATTGCGGCCGGGCACGCCTGCGGATGGCCCGGCGCTGCGCGATCTGCATGAGGCCTCGATCCGGGCGTTCGGAATCTCCGCCTACAGCGCCGAGGAGGTCGAGAGCTGGGTCGGCGTGCTGGAGCCGCACCGCTACGGCGAGGCCATGACCAAAGACGGCGAGGTTTTCCTGCTGGCCGTGGCCGCCGATGGGGCGCTGGTGGGCTTCTGCTCCTACAAGGCGGACGAGGTCATCGGCCTCTATGTGGCGCCGGACCGCGGGCGGCAGGGCATTGGCTCGATGCTCCTGGCCGCCGCCGAAGCGGCGGTCGCGGCCGCCGGCCACAGCCGGATCCGCATCGGCGCCTCCCTCAGCGGGCGGGCCTTCTATGAAGCGAAAGGCTACCGGGTGGTCGCTGACAAGGTTTGGAAGAGCCGGGGCGGTTTGGACATGGCCGCCCTAGACATGGAGAAGTTGGTCGAGAATTCCATGTAACCTATTGATATTATTGAACCACATGGCCGAGAGGGGTTGTCTCCCCACTTGCCTCGAAGCCTCCCCTCCGCTAACCTTTTGATATCGGCACCGTCGCGCGCACCCGGAGGGCTACTGGGGGCGAGAACGTACGCGGTGCTTTTTTGTTGGAGGAGATTGATGAGGAAGGCCTTTCTGTTGAGCGCGGCGCTGTCGGCACTGGTCCTGCCACTGGCGGCGTGGGCCGGCGACGCGCTGAGCGGTGACCAGATCCGGTCCTTGCTGTCCGGCAATACCGTCCAGGGCAGCATGGAAGCGACTGGCGTCTATACAGAATTCTATGCCGCCGACGGCACCATCAAGGGCAAGGATTCCACCGGCAAGGGCTACGCCGGCGCCTGGAACATCGACGGCGACAATATGTGCTTCCAGTACGGGTCGGACCCCGCCGCCTGCTGGCAGGTCGCCAAGGAAGGCGACCAGATCCAGTGGATGAGCGACGGCAAGGTCGACGGCACGGGCACCGTTGTCATGGGCAACCCGAACAATTTTTAACCGTCCCTTAGATGTTTCCGCGCTTCGCTACCCCCAGTGATTTTGCAGGGGCGCCGGTACGATCGCCGGCGCCCGAATTTCATGGGGGATCGCTATGGAATACGGCGGTTTTTGGGTTCGGGTCGTGGCCTACTTCATCGACACCATCATTTTGCTCGTCCTGCTTGGCGTTCTGTACTTCATTCTCAGCAGCGTCGGGATCATAGATCTGGCTGCTGTATCAGAGCTTGTCGACGAATCGGCTTATCAGGCTGGGGCAGGTCCGGGAGATGCAGCTCTCATGGAGGCGAACCGCCAGATGGGCATCTTGTATCTGGGCATGTTCCTGATGGCTTGGCTCTATGATGCCCTGATGACCTCATCGTGGATTCAAGCCACTCCGGGCAAGGCGGTCTTCGGTCTGCGCGTCACCGATGCCGATGGCGGTAAGATCGGCTTTGGCCGCGCCACCGGCCGTTTCTTCGGCAAGTTCATTTCGGGAATGATCTTTAACATCGGCTACCTCATGGTGGCCTTCACGGCGCGAAAACAAGGGCTGCATGACATCATCGCCGGCACCCAGGTGGTCCGCGCCTAGGGCCCCGACCGACCCGCTTGTGAAGGCCGGTTTCCCTGTGTAATGACTCCGCTCCCGCCGGACCGGCCGGCGGGAGCGGAGGTTCCCGACCATGCAGAAATTCACCAGTTTAACGGGCGTCGCGGCGCCCCTGCCGATGATCAATGTCGACACCGACATGATCATCCCCAAGCAGTTCCTGAAGACCATCAAGCGGACCGGTCTCGGCAAGAACCTGTTCGACGAGATGCGCTACAACCGGGACGGCAGCGAGAAGTCGGGCTTCGTGCTCAACCGCCCGGCATACCGCAAGGCGAGCATCCTGGTGTCCGGCGCCAATTTCGGCTGCGGCTCCTCGCGCGAGCATGCGCCCTGGGCGCTCATGGATTTCGGCATCCGCTGCGTCATCGCGCCGAGCTTCGCAGATATCTTCTACAACAACTGCTTCAAGAACGGCATCCTGCCGATCAAGCTGCCGCAGTCCGAAGTGGACAAGCTGATGGATGACGCCGAACGCGGCGCCAATGCGATCATCAGCATCGATCTGGAGAAGCAGGAGATCCGCGGACCCGACGGCGGCTGTATCAAGTTCGAACTCGACGCTTTCCGCAAGCATTGCTTGCTGAACGGCCTCGACGATATCGGCCTGACCCTGGAAAAGGCGCCGTCGATCGAAAGCTTCGAAGCCAAGAACCGCACCAGCCAGCCCTGGCTGTGGGCGTAGAGGCGAAGGCCTTGTAGGAGCGGCCTCGGCAGGATCGCTTCGCGATCTGCCTGGCGGTCGCCCCTGCAGAAATAAAATTCAAACACGGACCGATCATGCCCAAGAACAAGAATCTCCTGATCCTCGCCGGTGACGGCATCGGCCCGGAAGTGATGGGCCAGGTGAGCCGGGTCATCGGCTGGCTCGACAAGAAGCGCGCGGTGTCGTTCGATGTCAGCGAGGGCCTGGTCGGCGGCTGCTCGCTGGACAAGCATGGCGTGCCATTGACTGACGCCGTCATGGATCAGGCGATGAAAGCCGATGCGGTGCTGCTCGGCGCGGTCGGCGGCCCGAAATGGGACAATCTACCGTTCGAGAAGAAGCCGGAGCGCGGCCTGCTGCGCCTGCGCAAGGACATGGAGCTGTTCGCCAACCTGCGGCCGGCGCTGGTGTTCGACGCGCTGGTGGATGCTTCGACCCTGAAGCCCGATCTAGTGCGCGGCTTGGATCTGATGATCGTGCGCGAGCTCACCGGCGGCGTCTATTTCGGTTCGCCGCGCGGCATCGAGACTCTGCCCGACGGTTCGCGCCGGGGCATCAACACCCAGGTCTATACGACGGCGGAGATCGTGCGCGTCGCCCGCGTGGCGTTCGAGCTGGCGCGCAAGCGCAACCGCAAGCTCTGCTCCGTCGAGAAGGCGAATGTGATGGAGAGCGGCGTACTCTGGCGTGAGGAAGTGACCAAGCTGCATGCCGAGTACAAGGACGTGGAGCTGTCGCACATGTATGCCGACAACTGCGCCATGCAGCTCGTGCGCTATCCCAAGCAGTTTGACGTGATCGTCACTGACAATCTGTTCGGCGACCTGCTGTCGGATTGCGCGGCGATGCTCACGGGCTCGCTCGGCATGCTGCCGTCCGCTTCGCTCGGTGCGCCCGATGCCACCGGCCGGCGAAAGGCGCTGTACGAGCCGGTGCATGGCTCGGCGCCCGACATTGCCGGCAAGGACCTGGCCAATCCGCTGGCGGCGCTGCTCAGCTTCTCGATGATGCTGCGCTATTCCTTCGACCTCGTCGACGACGCCGACTTGATCGACAAGGCGGTGCAGGAGGTCCTCAGCGGCGGCGTGCGCACCGGCGACATCGCCACGGCCGGCAGCAGCAAGGTATCGACGGCGGCCATGGGCGATGCGGTGCTGAAGGCGCTCGATCGGATGGCGGCTTAGGCCGCCGGATTTTACAATCGTTCCAAGGCGGCCGCGCCTTGTGACTTTTATCACTGGATTGCGGTGATGCCCGTCACGATTTCCCCTGGAGAACGCGCGCGTCAGTGACGTCAGTCACTCGCAACCCGTCGGTAACCACGTATGTCTCCCCCACGGGCGCACCAAGCGCTCTCCATAATGGAGGAAGACATGAAGTCGCGTTTCGTTGTGACGGTGAGTTCCCTGGCGATTGCCGCGGTGGCGACCTTTGCGTCGCTGCAGATCGCGGCGCCGGTCCGCGCGGATTCAACCACAATGAAAGCCAGCACGGCGGCGCAAAACCACCGCACCAACTCGGCGGTGCTGAACACGCTGTCTCATATTCAATTGCAATGTTCGGTCGGCGGCGGTGGCGACGTGGCCGCGACCGTGCGGGTGTTCAACCAGACTCCGGGCACCATCCCGGCGGGCAAGCTCGTCTCCTGGACCGTGATCAAGGAAGGCACGACGGCGAAGCAGAAGGGCAGCATGACCCTGCCGACCAGTCTGCAGCCCAATCAGAGCGCCTTTGTCGGCTCGACGATCATTCTCTCGCAGCAGGTCTGCACCGCCAGCGTCGCGCTGTAAGCCTGTCATTCCGGTTCGCGAAGCAGGGGCATTTCCCGCAGGGGACATGCCCCTTTTGCCAGGTTCGGCGGCCGCCGCTCAATCCAGATCGGCAATCGAATCCAGGCCGGCGGATTCGCTAAAACACGCGGATTGTGGCAGACTTGCCACAGTTTCCGGCGAAGTGCCCGGGCCACGATTTCGCCACGCCTGCCCCCATGACCCCATGGTAAACGGCAGCCATTAACCTGGGGGTTTATCGTGATAATCAAGGTTCTATGGATGGGGGTCTTGGCGGCGGTTCTGCTTGCTGCGGCAAGTCCGGCTTCAGCCTGTAGCTGTCCCAAGGAAGCGATAATCAAGGAACGGGGTACGCTGTCGGCGAATGCGCCTGACTGGCCCGTTCCGCCGGCTATTCCGCCGCAGAAGGTAATGCCAGCAACCGCCGGCTGACGGCAATAACCGTCCGATTGCCGGGGTTAGGGTCACGAGCAGGGCCGCGCCGCTGCGGCTCCCGATTTCCGCGCATCCGCCTCGACATCCGGGTCGAGGCCGGGTTATCATTGCAGCGCCTGTTTTCCTGTCGAGGGAGGCAAAGATCATGATGCGTGCATTGACTGCGATTACCGCTTTCGTCGCCCTTGCCGGCGCGACGCTGCCGGCGTTCGCTGATTGCGCCGGCCACTCCCAGACCGTGCAGACCACCACGACCCCGCAGACCGTGGTTCAATCCGGCACGACGCCGATGACCCCGGTCCCGCCCGCTACGCCGAAAACCGGCGGCTAGACGGATATCGCTCTGGGTTTTCCAGCCGGAAAGGGCCGCCCAGAGCGGCCCTTTTGATTAGGTCCTTTTCGCGCCGCCCTAATCCCCGGAGGGACGGGCGGCAGCAACGAACGGGAATGTTAGAGGATTGCCATGGGCTACAGAGTTGCAGTGATAGGTGCCACGGGAAATGTCGGCCGCGAGATGCTGCAGACATTGGCGGACCGCGAATTTCCCGTCGATGACGTGATCGCGCTCGCCTCCGAGCGTTCGGCGGGCAGCGAGGTCTCCTTCGGCGAGGACAAGGTCCTCAAGGTCTATGACCTGGCCAGTTTCGATTTCAAGGGCGTCGACATCGCCCTGTCCTCGCCGGGCGCCAAGGTCTCGGCGGTGCACAGCCCGCGCGCCGCGGCGGCCGGCTGCGTGGTCATCGACAACACCTCGCACTTCCGCATGGAGCCCGACGTGCCCCTGGTGGTGCCGGAGGTGAATCCGCGGGCGATCGACGGCTATGCCAAGCGCAACATCATCGCCAACCCGAACTGCTCCACCATCCAGATGGTGGTGGCGCTGAAGCCGCTGCACGACATGGCCAAGATCAAGCGCGTGGTGGTGGCGACCTACCAGTCCGTCTCCGGCGCCGGCAAGGAAGGCATGGACGAGCTGTTCGAGCAGACCCGCGCCATCTACATGAACGCGCAGGTGCGGCACTCCAAATTCACCAAGCAGATCGCCTTCAACGTCATCCCCCATATCGACATGTTCATGGAGGATGGCTACACGAAGGAAGAGTGGAAGATGGCGGTGGAGACCAAGAAGATCCTGGATCCCAGCATCGCCGTCACCGCCACCTGCGTGCGGGTTCCCGTATTCATTGGCCATGCCGAGGCGGTGAATGTCGAATTCGAGCGGCCGATTTCGGTCAACGAGGCGCGCGCCGCGCTGAAGCGGGCGCCGGGCCTGTCAGTGATCGATCACCGCGCCGACGAAGGCTATGCCACGCCGCTGGAATGCGCCGGCGACGACCTCGTCTTTGTCAGCCGCATCCGCAAGGACCCGACGATCGAGAACGGCCTGTCGTTCTGGGTGGTGTCCGACAATCTGCGCAAGGGCGCGGCCCTCAACGCCATCCAGATCGCCGAGGCGCTGATCGGCAAGCACCTGGCCAAGCCGGAAAAGAAACTCGCTCTCGTCGGGAAGCGGTAGCGCGGTCGAGCCGTTGCAGGAGGACTTCACCACTGAGGCACAAAGGCTGTGTGCATCGGTGATTTCGTGCTCTTCGGGTAACTTGAGAGCCTAGACTGGACCGGTGAAGCGATCTTCGAGATAGGCCCGCTCCGCCGCGGCGTCGCGCGCCGAGTCGAGGAAACGGACCCACGCCTGTTTCTCGTGCCAGACGGGGCCAAGTTCCCAGACGCAGTAGGCTCCCTTGTGCCTGTTGTCGCGCGGGAAAAGCGCAAAGCCGGGCATCGCCGCGTCCTGCTTGTAGTAGACAGATTCCCAAAGCTCATTATTGCCGCGCCAGGTGCTGATGATCAGGAAGAAGAATTCCTCGCCGCAGAAATGCAGCACCACGAAGCCCAGCTCGGCATCGAGCTCGAGCCGGCCCGCTTTGTCCTCGGCCGTCAGATAGTCCCGGGCCAACTGGCGGATGCCGTCCGGCACCGGCGCTTCGGCGCGGGCGAGGTCGTACCATTTCAGCCGCGCACCGTTCAGCTCGACTCCCGCCTGGGGCGTCACCAGCTTCGGATGATGGCGGTAGGCCGGGTCCAGATATTTCAGCCCGGTCCTGCTCTTCAGAGCCTGGTCATTCATGGTCCGGATCATAGCAGACGAGACCGTTGTCACGCCTTCGGGAAATTGTTGATTCCGACTCACTACTGACACACGCCATTCGCGCAGGCGGACGCTGGGATCACGGCTGTTTCTCAGTCTCGCTGCCGACATCGGCGCGCGTCAGGCCGGGATCGGCGAAAAATATCCGCGCCGCTGTTGCTCAATCACCGCAGCGGCGCGGCTCAAAAACCCTCGCCAGGAAAGGCCGAGCGTTATCTGAGACAGACGGCCTCGACATTGTTGCCGTCGGGATCCAGCAGGAACGCGGCGTAGTATTTGGGGCTGTAGTCGGCGCGCAACCCAGGTGCGCCGTGATCGCGGCCGCCGGCTTTCAAGCCGTCCTTATGAAACTTGTCGACAGAGGCGCGATCTCCGGCCCGAAAGGCGACATGCACTCCGCCGGGGCTCTTGCCATTGGCAAGATGCAGCCAGAGCGCCGGTTCGCCGGGCGGGCCGAAGCCGGCGCCGGAATCATCCTGCGAGCAGAGCACATATCCCAAACCCGCGAGTGCTTCCTTGTAGAAACGGACGCTCGTGGCCACGTCCTTCACCTTCAAGCCGATATGATCATACATCCCTGACCTCCAGAGCTGGCGTTCAATCCGGGGCGAGCCGGTGGCCTGTTTTCGACCGAAGCTGCGCCCAAGGACGTCATGGCCGGTGTCGTAGCAGGCGTCCCGACGACCGCGCTTTCAGGAAATTGCTATTCTGCAGCGCCATCGCGCGCGTCGTTGCTTCAGTGCTGCCAGGGATATCTCTCGGTCTCGCTGCTGATATCGGCGCGCGACAGACCGATGTCGGAGAGCAGGCGATCGTCGAGGCTGCAAAGCACCATGCGCTGCCGGTGGCGCTGATTGCATTGTGCAAGCCACGCCCAGGCCCGCGCCAGGCAAGTCTCGACGGAAGAAGGATGCGCCGCGGGTTCGATCCAGGCCGGCGACGGCGGCGAGAACAGGTCATAGGGTCTCGGTTCGAAGGTCATCATTGTCTCCTTGATCTGGCGGCCGGCGGTGGGCCGGCCGCATCGTCTCAAGGCAATAGACAACCTGAACCGCCGGGAATGCTTCGTCCGGCGCCGAAGTGATTCAGCGCACGCGCTTCGGCGGGAAGTCGAATTTCGTCGGCCGCAGCCGGTCTTGTGTCGGCACCAGCAGCAGTTCCTCGGTGCCGGCCTCGGCCGACGCGACGATAACAGCGTGGATGGCGGTCGCCGCGAAGCCGAGGGTGAATTCGAGATCGCGCATGTAGAGATGATGGCCAAGGAAAAGCGCCGCAAAGCAATCGCCGGCGCCATGGGGCGGCGCGTTGTAGCGCGGCGTCGCCACCACCCAGGCAGTGTCTTTCGACACGGCCAGTGTCTCGATTGAGTCGGTCGGCCCATCCTCGCGCAACAGACTCGTGATAACGACGGTGGAACCCGCGCGCATCTTGGCCAGGAAGGCATCGGCGGCGGACAGCGCCGCCGCCAGCGTGTTCGTCTTGCCGCCGGTCAGGTATTCCAGCTCATAGGCATTGGGGAACGCGAAATTTGCGAGGGGCAGCAATTTGTCGGCGAAGATCGGCGGCACTTCCGGTTTCACGAACAAGCCATGGGGCAGGTCCCCCATCACGGGGTCGCAGGCGTAGATGGCCGATGGGTTCTGCGCGCGCACCCGCCGCACCGCCTGGGCCACCGTATCGCCATTGCCGACGGCCCCGAGATAGCCGCTGAGCACGGCGTCGCAGGTGGCGAGCACACCCAGCTCGTCCAGGCCGGTCACCACTTCTGCCACCTCTGCCGCCTCTGGAAAGCGGCCGCGCCAGGTCTTGTAGCCCAGATGGTTGGAGAGATAGGCGGTCTCCACCGGCCAGACCGTGTGGCCCAGCCGCTGCAGCGTGAACTGCGCGGCGGCGTTGCCCACATGGCCATAGGCGACGCGGGACTGGATGGACAGGATGTTCATGCCGGGAAAGTCCATTAAATCGGGCGGTTACGCAACCTGACCCCAGTTAGCCCGACCCCGCCTGCTTGTCACGGGAGGTCTGTCGGCTATAGTCCCGCCGCCCCGGTTTTGGGGTTTTCATCGACGGACCGGACCGATGCCCAGACCTGTCCATGCTTAGACCAGCCCGCCCGCGCCGCAGCGTCCTCTATATGCCCGGCTCCAATGCCCGCGCCCTGGAGAAGGGCCGCAGCTTGCCGGCCGACGCGCTGATCCTCGACCTCGAGGATGCGGTAGCGCCGGATGCGAAGCGCGACGCCCGGACCCAGGTGGTGGAGGCGGCCAAGGCCGGCGGCTATGGCGGGCGCGAGATCGTCATCCGGGTCAACAGCCTGAACACGCCCTGGGGCTACGCCGACCTGGTCGCGGCGGCGACCGCCGGGGCCGATGCGATCCTGCTGCCGAAGACCGAGAATCCGGAGAATGTACGCCAGGCGGTGACGGTGCTTGAGGCTAATAGCGCGCCGGCCGATCTCGCCATCTGGTGCATGATGGAAACGCCGCGGGCCGTGCTGAATGCCGAGGCGATCGCCGGCGCCAACCCGCGGGTCGGCTGCTTCGTCATGGGCACCTCGGACCTGACCAAGGATGTCCATGCCCGGCACACCAAGGACCGGCTGCCGATGATCACCAGCCTGGGGCTCTGTCTGCTGGCGGCGCGGGCCTTTGGACTCGCGATCCTGGATGGCGTGCATCTGGATTTGAATGACGATGCCGGTTTCGAGGCGGCCTGCCGCCAGGGGCTGGAGATGGGCTTCGACGGCAAGACGCTGATCCATCCCAAGACCGTGGCGACCGCCAACCGTATCTTTGCGCCCGCTGCCGATGAGGTGGACTGGGCGCGGCGCATCATCACCGCCCATGCCGAAGCGACCGCGGCCGGCAAGGGCGTGGTGGTGGTGGACGGCAAGCTGGTCGAGAACCTGCATGTGCTGGATGCCAGGCGGGTGGTGGAGCTGGCCGATGCCATTACCAAGCTGGAAGCCGCCAACGCCGGCGCCGCCGGCCAATGAGCGGCAGCGACAAGGCAGGCGCCGGCAATTTCTTCGAGGATTTCCGCCTCGGCCAGGAGATCACCCACGCCACGCCGCGCACGTTGACCGCAGGCGACACGGCTCTCTATCTCGGCCTCACCGGCAGCCGCTTTGCGCTGCATTCCTCCGATGAATTCGCGCGCGCCCTCGGCCATGAGCGTTCGCCCGTTGACGATCTCCTGGTCTTTCACATCGTCATCGGCAAGACCGTGCCGGATATCTCGCTCAATGCCATCGCCAATCTGGGCTACGCCGATTTCCGCTTCGGCGCGCCGGTCTATCCCGGCGATACCCTGAGCGCCCGCTCGACAGTCATCGGCCTCAAGGAAAATTCGAACCGCCAGACCGGCGTGGTCTATGTGCGCTCCACCGGCAGCAATCAGAGGGGCGAGACAGTGCTGGACTATGCCCGCTGGGTGATGGTGCGGAAGCGCGATCCGAATGCGCCGGCCGCGGCGGCGAGCGTTCCGGATCTGCCGGCGGCTGTGATGCCGGACAGATTGATACTGCCCAAGGCGTTCGATCTGTCGCGCTATGACTTCGCCGCCGCGGGGTCGCCGCACCGCTGGGGCGACTATCAGGCGGGCGAGAAGATCGACCATCGCGACGGCATGACGATCGAAGAGTCCTGCCATGTCACGGCGACGCGGCTGTATCAGAATACGGCGCGGGTGCATTTCAACCAGCATGCGGAAAAGGACGGCCGCTTCGGTCGCCGCATCGTCTATGGCGGCCATGTGATGAGCATCGCGCGGGCGCACAGCTTCAACGGCCTCGCCAACGCCTTCCGCATCGCCGCCATCAACAGCGGCGCCCATGTCGGTCCCAGCTTCGCCGGCGACACGATCTATGCCTGGAGCGAGGTGAAGGAGAAGGCGGAGCTAGCCGGCCGACGTGATATCGGCGCGCTGCGCCTGCGCACTGTCGCCGCGAAGGATCATCCCTGCGCCGACTTTCCCGACAACGGCGCCGACGGCAAGCCGCATCCGGCCGTCGTTCTCGATCTCGACTACTGGGTATTCATGCCGCGTTAACGCGTCGGGAGCATGGTCGGGGTCATGGCGAAAACCGGCAAACCTTCCAGGCCGAGCTGGCTCTTCACTGGCATCTTCCTGCTCATCGGGCTCGGACTCCTGGGCGGTGGCGCTTACAGCGGGGTTTCGACGTTCGATTTTCTCGCCAATGCGGTTTCCGCGCCCGGCGTCGTTATCGATCTGGAAGCGCGTTGGGATTCCGACGACGGCGGCTACACATATTATCCGCGCGTGCGGTTTGCGACCGAAGGCGGCCGGCCCTACGAGTTCACCGGCGATGTCGGCTCGAGTCCCGCTTCATTCGACGTCGGCGAAGAGGTGCGCGTGCTGTTCGATCCGGCCGATCCGTCAAAGGCGCGCATCGACAGTTTCATGCAGTTGTGGTTCACGCCCCTGCTTCTCGCGGGGATGGGCACGGTGTTTTCCATCTTCGGTCTCTGGGGCACACTGACGGCGGCCCGTGAATCACTTGCGGTTCGCGGCGCGCCCAGGCCGGAACCGCCGAAGCCGGAACCGGCTAGACCACCCGTGGCCGAGAAGTCTTCCATGCAAAATCCGGCGCGCCGGGAATCGGTGATCCAGCGGCAGAACCGCGACTAGCCGCAGTCGACCCCACAAAATCTGGCGGGTCGGCAGCTTCGACACACAAAATACTGTTGCGGGAGAGCGAATCGCTCTGGTAATGAATGAGCCGTCAGGCGCGCGGGCGTTGCCGCCCAGCGCTAAGTGCCTCGGGTGAAGCACGACCTGACGTCTCAAGGAGCCGGCTCGGCTCCGGTACGAACAAGCAGCGGGGTCGTTTCGGCCTGACAGCTGCAAAGGACTCTGCCGAATCCCTCTATCCATCAGGTACCTGGGCTCTCCTCGCGGGGAGCCCGGACCCTGTTTCGAACGCTGACCCCCTTCAACCTGCCTGTCGGCGGGTTCCCCGGCGGCCATCCGGCGAAACCGGACAGCGCCCAAGCACCCCTTTCAGCCGCTAAACCCTCGCGGGCCTCGCTGCCTCTGCCGCTTCGCCGCACTGCGCAGGGTGGCGGGCAAAGCGACCTTCAGACTGGTCTTGCGAAAGGAGCCCGGCTTTCGAACTCCGGTGCTTCGGTCCTGCCGCCGCTCCCCTTGCGGGTCGCAGCCACGGGCCCTAGGCCCCGACGCCCGTCGACCCCGGCCGGTGAAGGCCTGGATCGCCGGTCGGTCCATCTGACTTCGGCAGTTTCCCTCGCTTCCACGAAAGAGGCCGGCTGGCACCCGGGCCAACCAAGGCTATCCCACCGAAATCCAACGTCCCGACACTTCCGCGTACCATGCTTAACGTGGAACAAAATCCCGTCCGCCCGCAACCGCAATTTCGCCGCAGCGGCAAAAAAGCTGTGTGTAATTCGCGCGGTAGCGCACATTTCATCCGCCAAGTTATCCACAGGCGCGCTGCTTCTCGGCTCTCGATTTCAGTTCCGTCGCCGAGGTCAAGTTATTGCAATCCCAAGCGCGAACATGGCGATTGGCACGGCGGCAAGTATAGGAATGAAGCTATGCTGCGCCGCAGTATGCGCGTTGACTTGCCTATGGCCCGCCGTCTAAATGAGTCGATAGGCAAAATGCGGACCGGCGACGGAACGCGTCATCGCAGCGCCCGCCTTCTGACCGCACGCAGAGTTTGCATCATGGCATCACGCGAGCGCCCGCTCTCACCGCACCTGCAGATCTACCGCCCGCAAATCACCACGGTCCTGTCGATCCTGCACCGGATCACCGGTGCTGCGCTGGCGGTCGGCACGCTGCTGCTGGTCTATTGGCTGGTCGCGATCGCCGGCGGACCGGATACCTACGACGCGGCGCAATCGCTGATCGGTTCGGTGATCGGAAGGCTGCTGCTGCTGGGCTGGACCTGGGCGCTGTTCTATCACCTGGCAAACGGCATCCGGCATCTGTTCTGGGACGCGGGCAAGGGCTTCGAGCTGCCGACAGTGGCGGCCAGCGGCTGGACAGTGGTGATCCTCGCCACGGCCCTGACGCTCGCCACCTGGATCGCCGGCTATGCCGCGCGCGGAGACATGTCATGAGCGACCGCGGCAGCAGCGACCGCCGCAGCGATCTCGCCCGCGTGCGCGGCCTGGGCTCGGCCAAGGAAGGCGTGCATCACTGGTGGATGCAGCGGCTGACGGCGGTGGCCCTGGTGCCTCTTGCAATCTGGTTCGTCGCTTCGCTGATCGCCCATACCGGCGCCGGCTACGACGCTGCGTCGGCCTGGCTCGCCTCGCCGGTGGTGTTCGGCATCATGGTGCTGCTGGTGGTGATCACGTTCTATCACGCCATGCTGGGCCTGCAGGTGATCATCGAGGATTACCTGCATCACGAAGGCGCCAAGATCGCGGCCTTGCTGCTGATGAAATTTGCCTGCGTGGCGCTGGCGCTCACGGCTCTCGTCGCGCTTCTCGTCATTGCTTTCGGCCGGTAGAGCGATCATGGCCGACAGCAACGGTTCGACATCAGCCAGCCCGAAGATCAACGGCAAGTCCTATGAGATCGTCGACCACACCTACGACGTGGTGGTGGTGGGCGCCGGCGGCGCCGGGCTCCGCGCCACTTTCGGCATGGCCGAGAAGGGCCTGAAGACCGCCTGCATCAGCAAGGTATTCCCGACCCGCAGCCACACGGTGGCAGCGCAAGGCGGCATCAGCGCCGCGCTGGGCAATATGGGCGAGGATGACTGGCGCTGGCACATGTACGACACCGTGAAGGGGTCGGACTGGCTCGGCGACCAGGACGCCATCGAATACATGGTGCGCGAGGCGATCCCTGCCATCATCGAGCTGGAGCATTACGGCGTGCCGTTCAGCCGCACCGACGCCGGCAAGATCTATCAGCGGCCGTTCGGCGGCATGACCACGAAGTTCGGCGAAGGCATAGCTCAGCGCACCTGCGCCGCCGCCGACCGCACCGGGCACGCCATCCTGCACACGCTCTATCAGCAGGCGCTGAAGCATTCGGCGGAATTCTTCATCGAGTATTTCGCCCTCGACCTGATCATGGATGAGGCGGGCATCTGCCGCGGCGTCATGGCCTGGAATCTGGATGACGGCACCATCCACCGCTTCCGCGCCCGCATGGTGGTCCTGGCCACCGGCGGCTATGGCCGCACATATTTCTCCTGCACCTCGGCCCATACCTGCACCGGCGACGGCAACGCCATGGTGCTTCGCGCCGGGCTGCCGCTGCAGGACATGGAGTTCATCCAGTTCCATCCCACGGGCATCTACAGCGCCGGCTGCCTGATCACCGAGGGTGCTCGGGGCGAGGGCGGTTATCTCACCAATTCCGAGGGCGAGCGCTTCATGGAGCGCTACGCGCCCTCGGCCAAGGACCTGGCGTCCCGCGACGTGGTCAGCCGGGCGATGACCATCGAGATCCGCGAAGGCCGCGGTGTTGGCCCCGCCAAGGACCATATCCATCTGCATCTGGAGCATCTGGATCCCAAGATCCTCCATGAGCGGCTGCCGGGCATTTCCGAAACCGCGCGCATCTTCGCTGGTGTCGATGTGACTCGGGAGCCGATCCCGGTGCTACCGACCTGCCACTACAACATGGGCGGCATCCCCACGAACTATCACGGCGAGGTGGTGACGCTGCGCGACGGCGACCCCAATGCGGTGGTCCATGGCCTGATGGCGATCGGCGAGGCGGCTTGCGTCAGCGTCCATGGCGCCAATCGTTTGGGCTCGAATTCGCTACTCGACCTCGTGGTGTTCGGTCGTGCGGCGGCGCTGCGTTGCGCCGAGGTGGTCAAGCCGGGCGAAAGCCAGCCGTCGCTGGGCAAGGATGCGGGCGACGAGGCGCTGGCGCGGCTGGACCGCGCCCGCCATGCCGATGGCGGCACGCCGACGGCGGCATTGCGGCTGGAGATGCAGCGGGCGATGCAATCGAACTGCGCCGTGTTCCGCACCGGCGAGGTGCTGAACGAAGGCGTCGACAAACTGCGCCGCTGCTGGGGCGGGCGCTCGGATATCCATGTCAGCGACCGCTCCATGATCTGGAACAGCGACCTGGTGGAAACCCTGGAGCTGGACAATCTGCTGAGCCAGGCGGTGGTATCCATGGAATCGGCCGCCAACCGCCAGGAAAGCCGCGGCGCCCATGCGCGGGAGGATTTCCCCAAGCGCGACGACGAGAAGTGGCTGAAGCATACGATCGCCTGGTGCGGCGAGAACGGGCGTCCGCGCATCGACTACCGGCCGGTGCATCTGCAGCCGCTGACCAACGACGTCCAGGCCTTCCCGCCGAAGGCGCGGGTGTATTGAGCCATGGCTGAATTCACGCTGCCCGCCAACTCCAAGATCACCGAAGGCAAGCGCCATGCAGCGCCGGCGTCGCCGAAGAAGCCGAAGACCTTCCGCATCTATCGCTGGCAGCCCGATGACGGCGCCAATCCCCATATCGATACCTACACGGTGGACATGGCCGATTGCGGCCCGATGGTCCTGGATGCGCTGATCAAGATCAAGAACGAGACCGATTCGACGCTGACCTTCCGCCGTTCCTGCCGCGAGGGCGTCTGCGGCTCCTGCGCCATGAACATCGACGGCACGAACACGCTCGCCTGCACCAAGTATGTGGACGAGGTGAAGGGCGACGTGAAGGTCTATCCGCTGCCCCATATGCCAGTGATCAAGGACCTGGTGCCGGATCTGCGCCATGCCTATGCGCAATATTCCGGGATCGAGCCCTGGCTGAAGACCGCCACGGCGCCGCCCGGCCGCGAGCGTCCGCAATCTCCGGAAGAACGCGCCAAGCTCGACGGCCTCTGGGAATGCATCCTCTGCTTCTGCTGCACCACCAGCTGCCCGAGCTATTGGTGGACCGGCGACCGCTATCTCGGCCCGGCGATCCTGCTGCAGGCCTATCGCTGGATCGCCGACAGCCGCGACGAGGCGACCGGCGAACGGCTCGACAATCTGGAGGACCCGTTCCGGCTCTATCGCTGCCATACGATCATGAATTGCACCAAGACTTGTCCCAAGGGACTCAATCCGGCGAAAGCGATCGCGGAGATCAAAAAGCTGATGGTCGCCCGTCGTTAACGAAGAGTTAACGTGCCACGTTTCATGTTAAGCTGTCATAAAAGCCTGGGCCTCGGGGGCCCTGTGAATTTATTTCCATAGGAGATTGACCATGCGGTGGATCCGCTATGCAGCGGTGTTGTCGCTTCTTGTCCTGGTCGCCGGTTGCGGCGATAGCAAAGACCGGGCGGCCGAGGCGGAGAAGATCAAGCAGGATCTGACGGCCGGCTTCGATGTCATGTTCGGCAAGGACAAGCTGAAGATCGTCGGCTACGACAAACTTGAAGTCGTGCCCGACGGCGACAGCTACAAGGCGACGCTCAGCGGCATCAGGATCATGCCGAATGAGCCGGACGGACCGAAGGTCGGCGACGTCACCTTCAATGTCGAGCCCAAGGACGCGGACAAATACGCCATCAGCAATCTGATGCTGCCCAGCGGCGTCGACATTGCGCTGGCTGAAGGCGAGGGCAAGGCGCGGTTGGAATTCGGCTCCCAGCAGTTCAGCGGCGTCTGGTCGAAGACCTATGCCGGCTTCCTCGATTCCGACGCCGCCTACAAGAACGTGACCCTCACCTCCGACCAGGGCGTCAAGTTCGCGATCGGCGAAGCGACCCTGAAGCAGACCAGCAGCGAGAAAAGCGCCGGCATTTACGACCAGACCGGCAATTTCGCATTGAAGGACGTAAAAGTCGAAACGCCCGAAGGCTCCGCCACCATCGCCACGATCAACAGTTCCGGCGATGCCAAGGGCGCCAACCTGGCCGATCTGGCGAAGTTCCGGGATCAGTTCAACGCGGTGATGGCAGCGTCCGTCGAGGAAAAGCCGGTCGACCCGGCAGTCGTCGAGGCGCTGAAGAAGATGAAAGCCTTCTTCAAGGACTATGTCAGCAAGACCGAGATGAACAGCATCGTGTTCAAGGACACCAGCGGCCAGGAAGCCTTCAAGATGGACAAGGTGACCATCGATGGCGGCTGGATCGGATTCGATCAGCCCAAGAGCAAGTTCGACATCGACATGCGCTTTGTCGGCATCTCCGCCCCGTCAGCGGCGGCCATGCCGGAAATGGCCATGTTCGGCCAGTTCATCCCCAGCAAGTTCGGCGTCGGCGTGACCATCGAGGACGTCCCCAGCGCGGAATTGTGGTCCGCCTTCCTGACCATGCTGACCACGCAGCAGGGCGATCCGATGGTGATGGAACAGGCGGCGGGAGAGGCCGGCACGCAGATCGTGCAGGCCGCGCAGACCGCCGGCAGCACCATCAAGCTGAATGGCTGGGAGTATGATTCCCAGGGCATCAAGTTGAACCTGGGCGGTTCGGTGAAGGCGGACGCCAGCGCCATGATGGGCGCGATCGCCTCGCTTAAACTGGATCTGGTCGGCTTCGACACCATCCTGGGCCTGGCGCAGATGCTTGGCGGCGGCGATCCCTCGACCACGGCGCCGCTGGAGATGCTGAAGCAGCTTTCCAACCGCACCACCAATGCCGAAGGCCAGCCGCTGGATTCGTTCGCCATCGAATTGGCGAACACCGGCGACGTTACGGTCAACGGCAAGCCGTACAATCCCATGGCAATGCCGGCGGAGTAGGCCATACACAGGGTATCTTTGGGTGCCGGCGGCGTGCGGGACAATGTGCGCCGCCGGTTCCCGGCAAATCTTCCATCCCACGTGCCGCAAGTTGAATCCTCACCCCGATCCCATCGCCCGCCTCGGCGCGGCGATCTAGCCGTGGTAGCACCGACGCAACCGCAGGCGCCAACGGCCGATGCAGCGGCGGGTCCGCTGCCGCTCTATCGCGCGCGCCGCCATGCCGGCCATCTGCAGCCCGATCCGGCGCAGGAACTGGCGGCGGAAAAGCTGCAGAGCCTGCATAACGCCCTGCGAAATTATGAACCCCTGTCCGGCAGCGCCGGCTGGCGCGAGCGGCTCGGGTTGGGCCGCCGCAAGATCGATCCGCCCCAGGGCCTGTACATCTTCGGCGGCGTCGGCCGCGGCAAATCCATGCTGATGGATCTGTTCTTCCTGGCGGCGCCCGTGGCGAAAAAGCGCCGGGTGCATTTCCACGCGTTCATGCTGGAGGTGCATGATTCCCTGCATCGCCGCCGCCAATCGGGCGAAGCCGACGGCGATCCGATTCCGCCGCTGGCCCGGGAGATCGGCGATTCGGCGTGGCTGCTCTGCTTCGACGAGTTCCACGTCTCCAACATCGCCGATGCGATGCTGCTGGGCCGTCTATTCGAAGCGCTGTTCGAACTCGGCATCGTCGTCGTTGCCACATCGAACCTCGCGCCCGACGATCTCTATGCCGGTGGCCTGCAGCGCGATCGATTTTTACCTTTCATCGATCTGCTGAAAGCGCGCATGGACATCCTGGAGCTGGATGGCGTCGTCGACTATCGATTGAAGCGACTCAAGGACCTCTCGGTTTATCATCATCCGCTCGGCGCGCGGGCTTCGGCGGCCCTCGATCAAGCGTTTGAACGCATGACGGACGGCGCAACTGCGACAGCGGCGACGATGATCGTGCAAGGACGTCGATTGACATTGCCGCGCACCGCAAACGGAGTCGCGCGAATGAGTTACGCGGAACTTTGCGAGCAGCCTCTCGGCGCCGCCGACTATCTGGAGATCGCGCGCCACTTTCACACCGTCATCATCGACGACGTGCCGAAAATGTCGGCAGATCAGCGAAACGAAGCGCGTCGATTCATGATTCTCATCGACGCCTTGTACGAGCACAAAGTGAATCTGCTGATGAGTGCCGCAGCGAGTCCGGAGCGTCTCTATGAGGCCGGAGATGGTGCGCCGGAGTTCAAACGCACCGCCTCGCGGCTGATCGAAATGCAGTCGATCGACTACCTGGCGAAAGCCCATCTTGCCTGAATGCGACATGGGCATGTCGAACCCACTTGATATTGCGTGAAAAAAAGATTAAGTACACCAGCGCTAGTACGATGTCGGGAGTCCGCAATTGCGTCGCATGGGGATAAATCAGTCAGGCGGCGCTGGGGACGACTAGGACCACTGAATGTCACGTAAGCGAATCGCACTGATTGGTGCGGGCAACATTGGCGGAACACTCGCCTTACTCGTTGGGCTCAAGGAATTGGGCGACGTTATCCTTTTCGATATCGTCGATGGAATTCCCCAGGGCAAGGCATTGGATCTCGCGCAGGCTTCACCCATCGAAGGCTTCGATGCGTCGCTGCGCGGCACCAGCAACTACGCCGACATCGCCGGCGCCGACGTGGCCATCGTCACCGCCGGCGTGCCGCGCAAGCCCGGCATGAGCCGCGACGATCTCATCGGCATCAACACCAAGGTCGTCCGCGAAGTCGGACAGGCGCTGCGCACCCATTGCCCGAATGCCTTCGTCATCGTCATCACCAACCCGCTGGATGTGATGGTCTGGGTGATGCGCGAGGCGACGGGCTTCCCGCACAATCGGGTCGTCGGCATGGCCGGCGTATTGGACACGGCCCGCTTCCGTTTTTTTTTGGCCGAGGAATTCAAGGTTTCGGTGGAGGACGTCTCTGCCTTCGTGCTCGGCGGCCATGGCGACACCATGGTCCCGCTGATCCGCTATTCCACCGTCGCCGGCATTCCGGTGCCGGACCTGGTGAAAAAGGGCTGGTCGACGAAAGAACGCATCGACGCCATCGTGCAGAGAACGCGCGATGGCGGCGCGGAGATCGTCGGCCTGCTCAAGACCGGCTCGGCCTTCTATGCACCCGCGGCAGCGGCGGTGCAGATGGCGGAGTCGTATCTGCTGGACAAGAAACGCGTGCTTCCCTGTGCCGCCCATTTGAATGGCGAGTACGGGGTTAAGGATCTCTATGTCGGCGTCCCGGTCATTCTCGGGGCCGGCGGCGTGGAGAGAGTGGTCGAAATCGACTTGGATGCGTCCGAAAGGGCGATGTTCGAGAAATCGGTTTCGGCTGTTAGGGGCCTCATCGATGTGGTGAGGAAAATTTAGAGAGGAGACCTGAGTATGAAACGGACTACTCGTAGGAGCACAAAGGCTGCGGCCAAGAAGACCACGAAGAAATCTTCGAAGAAGAAATCTTCCAAGAAGTCCTCGAAGAAGAAGAAGTAGGCACTGAGCGCCTAATTCTTACGGCCTGCGGCGGCGGTCGCCCGACTTTTTCGCGATTTCGCGGGGGCGTCGCTTGCGTCGCTCCCCGAACTTGCTAGATTACAGCCCGCGCTTCGGCGCGGCAGGTTGGGGACCGCCGCCACTCGCTAATGTCAAAGCAGGCCGATGAACATCCATGAATATCAGGCCAAGAGCCTGATGAGCCGATATGGCGTCGCCGTCCCGCGCGGCGCCGTTGCCTACACCGCCGAAGAGGCCGAGAGCGCTGCCCGCAATCTGGGCGGCACGGTCTGGGCTGTGAAGGCGCAGATCCATGCCGGTGGCCGCGGCAAGGGCGGCGGCATCAAGATCGCCAAATCCCCTGCGGAAGTCCGCGATCTCGCGAAAAAGATGATCGGCATGACCCTGGTCACCAAGCAGACCGGGCCGGCCGGGCGCGAGGTCAAAAGGATCTATATCGAGTCCGGCTGCGATATCGATCGCGAGCTCTATCTGAGCCTGCTGGTGGACCGGGCCACGGCGCGGGTGACGCTGATGGCCTCCACCGAGGGCGGCATGGACATCGAAGAGGTCGCCGCCAACCGCCCGGAGAAAATCTTTCGGGTGTCTATCGACCCCGCCTCCGGCCTGATGCCCGAGCATGCGCGGCGAGTCGCCTTCGGCCTCGGGCTCAAGGGCGGCGCCGTCGCGTCCGCCACCAAGCTGGTGAGCGCGCTCTACAAGGCCTTCATCGACCTCGACGCCAGCCTGGTGGAGATCAATCCCCTGGTGCTGACCAAGGGCGGCGAGGTGCTGGTGCTCGATGCCAAGATGAATTTCGACGACAACGCTCTGTTCCGGCAGAAGGACGTGCTGGAGCTGCGGGACGAGGACGAGGAAGACCCCGCCGAAGTCGAGGCCAGCCGCCACGGCCTCAACTACATCAAGCTGGACGGCAACATCGGCTGCATGGTCAACGGCGCCGGTCTGGCCATGGCGACCATGGACATCATCAAGCTCCATGGCGGCGCGCCCGCGAACTTCCTGGATGTGGGCGGCGGCGCCACCAAGGAACGGGTGACGGCGGCGTTCAAGATCATCCTCTCCGATGCCAATGTGGAGGGCATCCTGGTCAATATCTTCGGCGGCATCATGCGCTGCGACGTCATCGCCGAGGGCGTGGTGGCGGCGGCGCGGGAGATCGGCCTGCAGGTGCCGCTGGTGGTACGGCTCGAGGGCACCAATGTGGAGCTGGGCAAGAAGATCCTGAAGGAATCGGGTCTGGCCATCACTTCGGCCGACGATCTCGGCGACGCCGCGGCGAAGATCGTCCGCGCGGTCAAGGAGACCCAGTAATGGCCGTCCTGGTGAACGCCAACACCAAGGTCATCTGCCAGGGCTTCACCGGCGCCCAGGGCACTTTCCACTCCGAGCAGGCGGTCGCCTATGGGACCAAGATGGTCGGCGGCGTCACGCCCGGGAAGGGCGGCACCACCCATCTGGACCTGCCGGTGTTCGACACCGTGGACGAGGCTGTGCGCAAGACCGGCGCCGATGCGACCGTCATTTATGTGCCGCCGGCTTTTGCCGCCGACGCCATCGTCGAGGCCATCGATGCCGGCCTGCCGCTGGCGGTCTGCATCACCGAGGGAATCCCGGTTCTGGACATGATGCGGGTGAAACGGGCCCTCTGCGGCTCCAAAACCCGGCTGATCGGGCCGAATTGCCCGGGAATCATCACCCCGGAGGCCTGCAAGATCGGCATCATGCCCGGCCATATTCACGCCAAGGGCAAGATCGGCATCGTTTCCCGGTCGGGCACCCTGACCTATGAGGCGGTCGCCCAGACCACGGCGGCCGGGCTGGGGCAGTCCACCTGCATCGGCATCGGCGGCGATCCGATCAACGGCACCAATTTCATCGATTGCCTGGACCTGTTCTTAGGTGACGATCAGACCCAGGGAATCATCATGATCGGCGAAATCGGCGGGTCGGCCGAGGAAGACGCCGCAGAATTTCTTAAGAGCGCAAGAAAAAAGAAACCAGTCGTAGGCTTCATAGCGGGGGTCACGGCCCCCCCTGGCCGCCGGATGGGCCACGCCGGCGCCATCATCTCCGGCGGCAAGGGGTCGGCCGGCGATAAGATTGAAGCGATGCGCAGCGCGGGTATCAGCGTTGCGGACTCGCCAGCCAGCCTCGGAAGTACCATGTCTAAGGTGCTGAAGAGTTAGCTCCCCGGCCGCCTCGGCGGCTACCGGGCCCGCCGCCCTTGCGACGATGGCCCCTGAACGGCTTGGAACGGCAATGCAGACGCCACAAGGCACTTTTCTATCCGGCCCGAACGCCTCCTTCATCGAGGAACTCTACGGGCGCTATGTCGAGAACCCCACCTCGGTCGACCCCAGCTGGCAGACCTTCTTCGCCGAGCTGCAGGATGACGGCCGCGCGGTCTTGCAGGACCTGAAGGGCGCAAGCTGGGCGCCGCGGACCGGCGAACGGCCCTCGAACGGTGGCAATGGCCATGGCCATATCAATACCGGCAACGGCAGCGGCAATGGCATGCCGCAGGTGACCGACGCGGTCGGCCAGGTGGCGATCCGCGCCTCGGCCAAGGATTCCATCCGCGTGCTCATGCTGATCCGCGCCTATCGGGTGCGCGGCCATATGGAAGCCAATCTGGATCCTCTCGGCCTGAAGCCGAAGGAGCCCCATGCGGACCTCAACCCGCGCAGCTACGGCTTCACCGAGGGCGACATGGATCGCCCGATCTTCATCGACAATGTGCTGGGCCGCGATGCCGCCACCTTGCGCGAGATCCTCAAGGTCGTGCGCGAGACCTATTCCGGCAATATCGGCGTCGAATACATGCATATCCAGGATCCGGCGCAGCGCGGCTGGATCCAGGACCGCATCGAGGCGGTTCACAACCAGACCGAGTTCACCGAGCGCGGCAAGCGCGCCATCCTGGAGCGGCTCACCGCCGCCGAGATGTTCGAGCGCTTCCTCGACCGCAAATATACCGGCACCAAGCGCTTCGGCCTGGATGGCGGTGAATCCTTCATACCGGCGCTGGAGCAGATCCTGAAGCGCGGCAGCCAGCTTGGCATCAACGAGGTGGTGATCGGCATGCCACATCGCGGCCGGCTGAACGTGCTGGCCAATGTGATGAACAAGCCCTTCGCCGCCATCTTCTCCGAATTCCAAGGCAACGCCGCCAACCCGGAGGACGTCCAGGGCTCCGGCGACGTGAAGTACCATCTCGGCACTTCCGCCGACCGCGAATTCGACGGCAAGGTGGTGCATTTGTCGCTGACCGCAAATCCTTCCCATCTGGAAGCGGTCAACACGGTCGTGCTGGGCAAGGTGCGCGCCAAGCAGCAGCAAAAGGGCGACGGCGCCCGCGACAATGTCATGGGATTGCTGATCCATGGCGACGCCGCCTTTGCCGGCCAGGGCCTGGTCGCCGAAACGCTGGATCTGTCTGATCTCAAGGGCTACCGCACCGGCGGCACGATTCATTTCATCGTCAACAACCAGATCGGCTTCACCACCAATCCGGTGAATTCCCGCTCGGGCCCCTATTGCTCGGAAGTGGCGAAGATCGTCCAGGCGCCGATCTTCCATGTGAACGGCGACGATCCGGAGGCGGTGGTGCATGTCGCGCGCATCGCCACGGACTACCGCCAGCAGTTCAAGCGCGATGTGATCATCGACATGTTCTGCTATCGCCGCTTCGGCCACAACGAAGGCGATGAGCCGGCTTTCACCCAGCCGCTGATGTACCGCAAGATCGCGCTGCAGCCGTCGGCGCGGGCAATCTATGCCGAGCGGCTGGTGCGCGAAGGCACGCTGACCGAAGAGGACGTCAAGGAGGTCACCGGCGAATTCCAGCGGCGGCTGGAGAGCGAGTTCGAAGCCGCGTCCGGCTACAAGCCGAACAAAGCCGACTGGCTGGAAGGCGCCTGGAGCGGCATGCAGATCGCCTCCGGCGAGGACCGGCGCGGCGAGACGGCGGCGACCAAGGAAGCGCTGCAGGAAGTCGGCCGGGCGCTGACGGCCGTGCCGCGCAATTTCAATGCCAACCGCAAGATCCTGCGCTTCCTCGAGCAGCGGAAGAAGATGTTCGAGTCAGGCGAAGGCATCGACTGGGCGACCGGCGAGGCATTGGCCTTCGGCACCCTGATGGCGGAAGGCCACCCGGTGCGGCTATCCGGCCAGGACTGCCAGCGCGGCACCTTCTCCCAGCGTCACGCGGTGCTGGTGGACCAGGAGAACGAGACCGCCTATGCCTCGCTGAACCATGTGCGCGTCGACCAGGCGCCGTTCGAGGTGATCGACAGCCCGCTATCGGAAGCCGGCGTACTCGGTTTCGAATATGGCTACAGCCTGGCCGAGCCCCGGGCGCTGGTGGTCTGGGAAGCGCAGTTCGGCGATTTCGCCAACGGCGCGCAGGTGATCATCGACCAGTTCATCAGCTCCGGCGAAAGCAAATGGCTGCGCATGTCCGGTCTGGTGATGATGCTGCCCCATGGCTATGAGGGGCAGGGGCCGGAACATTCCTCCGCACGGCTGGAGCGCTATCTGCAACTCTGCGCCGAAGACAACATGCAGGTGGTGAACTGCACAACGCCGTCGAACTATTTCCATGTGCTGCGGCGGCAGATCCACCGCAATTTCCGCAAGCCGCTGATTATCATGACGCCGAAGTCGCTGCTGCGGCACAAGCTCTGCGTCTCCAAGCTGTCGGAAATGGGGCCGGGCACCAGCTTCCACCGGGTGTTGTGGGACGACGCGCCGCCGGCCGATGGCGCGGTGAAGCGGATCGTACTCTGCAGCGGCAAGCTTTATTTCGACCTTTTCGAAGCCCGCGCCAAAAGCGGCATAAAGGACGTGACTATCCTGCGGCTGGAGCAGCTCTATCCCTTCCCGGCCAAGGCGCTCAGCCAGGAACTGGCGCGCTATCCCGATGTCGAGGTGGTCTGGTGCCAGGAAGAGCCCAAGAACATGGGCGCCTGGATGGTGGTCGCGCCGGAGATCGAGGCGGTCCTCACCGCCGCCGGCCGCAAGAACAACCGGCCGCGCTATGTCGGCCGCGTTGCAGCAGCCTCGCCGGCCACCGGCCTGCTGCGCCGCCATCTCAAAGAGCAGGATAAGCTTGTGAGCGAGGCCCTGACCGTTTCATAGTTTCGGGCCAATATCAGCCGGGAGAACCGGCCGCCGGAATCCGAGGAAAG
>DATKFM010000092.1:0-8979 GCA_035544395.1 Verrucomicrobiia bacterium | reverse complement strand
CGCAGGCAATCTGCCATGCCATAGGGCCCCATCTTGCGCGGCAGGATGCCCCGTCCGTTGAGGAAGTCGGCCGCGAGATCCGCCGTCAGCGCCGGATCGGGAAAGCGCACGAGGATGAAGTTGCCGGCGCTGGGCACCGGCAGCAGTCCGATATCCGTAAGTTTCGCCGCCAGCCAGGGCAGCCAGAGGTCGTTGTGGGCCCGCGCCTTGTCCAGATGGGCGCGGTCGGCCAGCGCCGCGACACCGGCGGCCTGGGCCGGGGCTGGCACGTTGAACGGCCCGCGCACGCGGTTGAGCACGTCGGTCACCGCCGGCCCGGCATAGCTCCAGCCAAGCCGCAGCGCCGCCATGCCGTAGATTTTCGAGAAGGTGCGCAGCATGACGGCGTTGCCGTGCTCGCGCGCCAGCGAAGCGCCATCCTCGTAGTCCGCGCCGCCGACATATTCGGCATAGGCGGCATCGAGAACGAACAGCACATCGGCCGGCAGGCGCTTATGCAGCCGCCGCACTTCCGCCGCCGGCAGCAGCGTGCCCGTGGGATTGTTCGGGTTGGCCAGGAAGACGATGCGCGTGCGCGGCGTGACCTTGGCCAGCATGGCGTCCACGTCGGCGCCGTAATCCTTGGCCGGCACCGCGACGGGCGTGGCGCCCACCGTCTTGGCGGCGATGCCGTACATTAGGAAGGCGTACTGGCTGTAGAGCACTTCGTCGCCCGGGCCGGCGAAGCTGCGGGTCAGCAAGGAGATCAGCTCGTCGGAGCCGGCGCCGCAGACGATGTGTTCCTTCGGCAGGCCGTGCGCAGCGGCGATGGCGGCGCGCAGATCCTCCGCCCCGCCATCGGGATAGCGATGCAGTTCCGGCGCGATGGCGCGATAGGCCTCGATGGCGCGCGGGCTGGCGCCCAGCGGGCTTTCGTTGGAGGCCAGCCGCATCACCCGCGTCTGGCCCGGCAGCTTCGCATCCCCGCCCTTGTAGGGCGCGATGTCCATGATTCCGGGACGGGCCTTGAGCATGCCGCTCTCCTATTCGTCGCCGTTCGCCAGCTCGGCGCCGGTGAGCGGCGCCGCGTAATTGCCGAGCGACCAGACATGCTTCAGGCCGCCGGCCAGCCGCGCCGCCACCTGCTCGAACCGCGCGTCGGCGGGCAGCACCGCGCCATCCAACTCGGCCAGGAACAGGGTGGAGCTGGGATCGCTGGGCGCCAGGCGCTGATGCAGGATGCGCGGCTCCAGCCCGCATTCGGTCATCATGCCGCGCACCGTGCTGCGGCTCAGCTCCGGCACCGCTTCCAGCACCAGGAGGCTGCGGTCGACGCCAATTGTTTCCGGCACCACGCGGCCGATGGCCAGCGCCTCGACCTCAGGCCCGCGGATGCTGCCCCAATCACCGAAGGGCAGCCGCGCGAAGACGCGGGCCTGCCGTGGCTCATTGCTGCGCAAGAGCGGCCACCAGGCATCGCGGTCATCTTCTTGCGGAAACGGCAGCACGCCCATGGTGGCCGGGCCTTCCATCACGGCGCGCAGCACCTGGCCGATGGTCTCGAACGCCGTCAGCGGCGTGTGAGTGCCGAAATGATCCCGGGCCAGATCCCAGAAGGCGGGCCGCGTGTCCGGCACATAGACGGCGACGACGAAGGGATTCTCCACCCGCAGCAGGTCCATCATCAGCTCGCGCCAAAGACGCACCAAAGCGGCCTTCGGGATCGGGCCGTGATGGCGCGCCACCAGGCGGCGCAGGATCACGGCCTCGCGGCCGGGCCGGATGAAGAGATCGGAATTGTTGCCGCCATTGGCCTTGACCGCGCCGACCTGGGCGGCCACATCCGCCCGTAGCATAAGCAGGTCATGCAGTTTATTGTCGATCTCGTCGATCTGGCGGCGGAGATCGTCGATTTTGTCGGCGCTGGAAGGCATGGTGAGCGATTGTCCCCGGAAGGCCGTTAGTGATAGTCGCTGGTCCGGCCAAAAGCAAAGAAAACGTTGACAGCCAGCAGCCCCGGTTTCCAGATATCCCAACGACTTAGACGCCGATTTCGCGAAGGCAGCCGCAGCCCATGACCGCCCTCTCCCGCAGCCAGGATGCCGGCTGGCCCGATCTCCCGGGCCAGCGCGTCACTTTTGGCGCGGACCAGCCGATGCCCCTGGATAGCGGCGTGGAATTCGGCCCCTTCACCATCGCCTACCAGACATACGGCGCCTTGAACCGCGAGCGGTCGAACGCGGTGCTGCTCTGCCATGCCCTCACCGGCGATCAGTTCGCCGTGGAAACTCATCCGGTCACCGGCAAGCCCGGCTGGTGGGAACTGATGGTCGGGCCGGGCAAGCCGATCGACACCGACAAGTTCTTCGTCATCTCCACCAACGTGCTCGGCGGCTGCATGGGCACCACCGGGCCGCGGGACATCAATCCGCGCACCGGCCGCACCTATGGGATCGGCTTCCCCGTCATCACCGTCGGCGACATGGTGCGGGCGCAGAAGCTGCTGATCGACCATCTGGGCATCGACAAGCTGTTCTGCGTCACCGGCGGCTCCATGGGGGCGATGCAGGTGCTGCAATGGGCGGCGTCCTATCCGCAGAATGTCTTCGCCGCCGTGCCGGTGGCGGGCGCCGCGCGCCATTCCGCGCAGAACATCGCCTTCCACGAGGTGGGCCGGCAGGCGATCATGGCCGATCCCGACTGGTGCGGCGGCGACTATCAGGTGCAGGGACGCAACCCCGCCCGCGGCCTCGCCGTGGCGCGCATGGCCGCCCATATCACCTATCTGTCGGAGACGGCGCTGCATCGCAAATTCGGCCGCAACCTGCAGGACCGGGTGCAGTTGACCTACGGCTTCGACGCCGACTTCCAGGTGGAAAGCTATCTGCGCCACCAGGGCTCCACCTTCGTCGACCGCTTCGACGCCAACTCATATCTCTATATCACCCGCGCGATGGATTACTTCGACATGTCCCGCGAGTTCGGCTCGGTGCCCAATGCTTTTCGCGGCACGCCCGTGCGCTTCTGCCTGTTCTCCTTCACCAGCGACTGGCTGTTTCCCACCAGCGAGAGCCGCTCCATCGTCCATGCGCTGAACGCCGTGGCGGCCAATGTCAGCTTTGTCGAGATCGAGAGCGACAAGGGCCATGACGCCTTCCTGCTGGACGAGCCGGAGTTCCTGGCCACCATGCGCGGCTTCCTCGCCGGCTGCGCCGAGCATCGCGGTCTTTAGCAGCCGATGACCAGCACCGCTCTCACCAGCCAGATCGCGACCGAACGCGTGCGGCCCGCCACGGGCGGCGGCATTCGCGTCGACCTTCAGCTCATCGCCGACATCGTGGCGCCGAAGGCACGCGTGCTCGACGTCGGCTGCGGCGATGGAGCGCTGCTCGACTATCTCGTGCATTTCAAGCAGGTCGATGGCCGCGGCATCGAGATCAGCCAGGCCGGCGTCAATGCCTCGGTCAGCCAGGGCCTCAGCGTCATCCAGGGCGACGCCGACACCGACCTCAAGGATTATCCGTCAGACGCCTTCGACTATGTTGTGCTGAGCCAGACGCTGCAGGCCACCCGCGATCCCAAGGGCGTGCTGCAGCAGCTTGTGCGCATCGGCCGCCACGCCATCGTCTCGTTCCCGAATTTCGGCCATTGGCGCGTGCGCTGGCATCTCTTGTCCCACGGCCGCATGCCGGTGACGGAAACGCTGACGGAAAGCTGGTACGACACGCCGAATATCCATTTCTGCACCATCCTGGATTTCATCAAGCTGGCGCAGGATCTCGGCATCCAGGTGGAGCGGGCGGTGGTGATTTCCCGCCAGGGCACGCCCAGCGCCATCCGCTCGCTCTGGCACGCCAACCTGTTCGGCGAGCAGGGACTGTTCCTGCTGCGCCGCCGCTGAGGTTCAGGTCAATCCTGCCAGAAGCGCCGGCTCGCTTCCTGTTCCACGTCGGCGCGCGACAGGCCCATGTCCTTCAACATGCTGTCGCTGAACGCCCTGAGCTGCCGGCGCTCCCGCGAGCGCTGCAGCCATATCAACAAGCGGTCCGCCAGGCGCTGCACCCAGCCGCCACCGGCCGCATCCAAGGGCGGCGAATGAACGCCGGCCGCGTCGAGGACGACCGCGACATCGCACAGCCAGGGGCTGAGTTCGACGGTAAGGGCACGCAGATACATCACGCCCGCCTCGTTTGCCGGAACTGGGAGCGGGTCCCGCTCCGCGCGCGCGGCGGAAGACTGCGTTCTCATGGCTAACGCTGCTTCCATTGCACGAGGGGGTCTTCGGCCGACTGGTCGACGAACTTTGTCCGGGGCAACGGAATCAGCATGCTGACCTGCCGGCGATAGCGGCGGTAGCGGTCGCCGAAGAGATCGATCAGGTCCCGCTCTTCGAGCTGGATCGCGATCAGGATATAGCCGGTCGTGGCCAGGGCGAACAGCAGATGCCCTGCGGTCATCGCCGGCGTCGCCCAGAACGCCAGCAGGAAGCCGAGATAGAGCGGGTGCCGGACCTGCTTATAGAGCGACGGCGTGCGGAACTCGGGCGCCACCGTCGGCCAATTCAGCAGGCGGCCGATGACCTGGCGCAGCCCGAACAGCTCGAAATGGTTGATCAGGAAGGTGCTGAAGAGAACCAGCAGCCAGCCGAGCCAGAAAATGGCGTGCAGGGCCAAAGCGGCCAGCGGCTGCTCGACCGTCCAGATCGGCGTTCCGATCGGCCGCCACTGCCAATAGAGCAGCAGCAGGGCGGCGCTGGCGAAGATCACATAGGTGCTGCGCTCGACCGACGTCGGCACGATCCTGGTCCACAGCCGCTTGAACCCCGGCCGCGCCATGAGGCTGCGCTGAACGGCAAATAGTCCCAAAAGCGCAACATTGATCAGCAGGGACTCTATTAGCGGTCCGGCGGTGCCGGAATCGATCGACTTCGGCACAATCAGATTGCCGACAAATCCAATGGCATAGAGGAACGTGAAGAAGAAGACCGCGTAGGCTATGACGCCGTAAACGAGGGCAAGCAATCCGGCCATGAAGGGCTCCATAGAGATTCGGGCGGGGAGCATCATGATACGGAAGCGGCGTCACAAGGCCGCCACAACGGCATCAAAAAAGTCTCAAAATTGCGAGCCGGGCAACTTGTCGCTTTCGGGCGGTTGTGATAGTGGCATGGCCCCCCGCCAGTGTGACCGGCGTCACAGTTTGCAGACGCCGCCGCCGTTAGTGTTTTTAGGTGATGTTCGGATTGGCACCGACGTGCCCGGAATACAACAGCCTTTGCTGTTGTTAGTGCCATGCGGGTTGAGTGGCATATTTTCGCGATCGTCTCCTTACATTTAGCGGCAAGTGGCCCAATTTTATGTGGCTAAGGCCCATTGCAAAGAGGCTAGCTGACGGTGGAGATCAAATTCATTTTCTTCGGCGGCTTTGCCGCCCAGTGGCCCGATGGCAGCGCCATCGCGCTGCCCACGCGCAAAGCGGAAGCATTATTGGCCTATTTGGCCTGTCGTGCCGGTGAAGCGCAGCCTCGCGATCGGCTGACGGCTCTTCTGTGGGGCGAACGCGCCGATGCGCAAGCGCGCCATAGCCTGAGCCAGACGCTCACCTCGATCCGTCGCGCGCTGAACGGCGCCGCGTCGATTCTCACTGTCGACCGGGATACGGTGACTCTGCGGCCTTGCGCGGCTGACATCGACATTGTCGCCTTCAAGCGTCTTGCCGCCGGCGATACGGCCGACGATCTGCGCGCCGCGGCGGATCTGTACCGGGGTCCGTTCCTCGACGGATTCAAGCTCCGGGATTCCGCCTTCGAAGAGTGGCTGCAGCAGGAGCGGGCTCAGCTTTATGAGTCTGCGGTGGCGGTGCTGACCAGGCTCGCCAGATGCCAGGCCGCGGCGGGCGAGGTAGAAGGCGCCGCGGCGGCCCTCAATAGGGCCCTCGTGCTCGACCCCCTCGCGGAAGAAGCCCATCGGCAGCTCATCAGGCTTCATCTCGACCAGGGCGCCTACAACACGGCGATCCGCCGCTACCGGCAATGCGTCGAGATTCTGAAGCGCGAGCTGAACACGATTCCCGAGCCGGCGACGACCGAACTCTATCGTGACGCCGTCAGGCATCTGGAAGGGCTCGCGCAGCCGCGGCCGGAACCTTTCGCCCTCGTATCGGCCGACAACGGCAACACGGGTTCGCGATCCGGCAGCAACGCCGACGGATTGTGGGCGCGTCCCGCCGTCGCCGTGTTCCCGTTCGAGAATCTCAGCGAGGATCCCGACCAGGCCTATCTCGCCGACGGCATAACCGAAGACATCATCACGGCGCTGTCATGCTGGCGGCGATTCCCGGTCATCGCCCGCAATTCCACGGCCTTCTATAAGGCCAAGCTCGGGGGCGCCGCGCGGGCGGCGCAGGAATTGGGCGCGCGCTATTTCCTGCAAGGCAGCATGCGCCGCGCCGGCGGTGCGTTCCGCATCTCCGTGCAGCTCGTGGACTCGAATTCGGGAACGCAGCTCTGGGCACAGCGATATGATCGGGATTGCGGCGACTTCTTCGCCGTCCAGGACGAGATCACCACCAGCATCGTCCAGAGCATCGAGCCGCAGCTCAGCCGCGCCGAGCTGCATCGCGCGCTGCGCAAGCATCCCGACAATCTCGACAGTTGGGACTACACCCAGCGCGCGCTGGCGCGCCTCTATGGCGCCTTCTCGCATCTGCATGAATATAGAGGCGCCGGCGCCGCGGAGGCCCGCACGCTGCTGCAGAAAGCGATCGAGCTCGATCCGTCATCGTCCTACGCCCATACCTTGCTGGCGCTGTCGCATTTCCATGATGCCTTGTCCGGCTGGACCAAGAACCCGCCGCTTGTCCTGGCGGCCACGCTCAATGCCGCGCGGCGCGCCGTGGAATTGGATGACGATGACTGGCTGGCCCATGCCCTGCTGGGAATCGCCCTGCTATGGACCAGCCGCCAGTATGACCGCGCGCAGCATGAGGTGGAGCGGGCCATCGCGCTCAACCCGTCAGCCGTGATCGCGCACCAGTTTTCCGGCTGCGTCGCCGTATTCGCCGGACGCCCCCGGGAAGCGCTGGCCCATCTGGAGACAGTCCTGCAGTTGGATCCGCGCTACCAGTCGCGGTCCCTGATCCTGGCCGACCTCTCTCTTGCACGGCTTCTGCTCGGCGATCTGGACGGGGCGCTTGCCGACGCCAGGGAAGCGATCCGCCATGAGCCCGGCAATGCCCGCGCCCATCACCGCCTTGTCGCCGCGCTCGGACATCGGGGAACGAAAGCGGAGGCGCAGGACGCCCTCCAGAAGCTGCTGCGGCTGCAGCCCGATCTGTCCGATACCTATGTGCGGTCGACTTATCCCTTCCGCCTGCCGCAGCACATGGCGATCTTCGCCGAGGGGTTTCAGCGGGCGGGATGGAACGGCGCCATTGCTTTGAAAGAGACCGCCTGACCGAAGCGCTACTTCCGCTCCGGCGGCGACAGGTAGCTGCGGCCGGCACTGCCGCGGGCGCTTTCCGGGAACGGCACGACCACAGGCGCTTTCTGCCGCTTCGCCCGCACCGCCGTGCCGGCATAGATCTGCTTGCCGGCCTCGACCAGCGTCACGCCGCCGAGGGCCGGGAACCAGCGGGCGCCGATGCGCTCCCAGGCCGGCGCCGTCGACAGGATGGCCAGGGAACGCGTCGGCGGCACATAGAGCGCATGCTGGGTCTGGATGGGGATGAACATGTTGGCGCGCAGCACCTTGGATAGCTGCGACGCCGAATAGGGATGGCCCTGGCCAAAGGGCGTGCGGTCGGTCTGGGCCCAGATGCCGCGGCGGTTCGGCACCACGATCAGGATGCGGCCGCTGCCGGTCAGCACTCGCCACATCTCTTTCAGCATGTCGGCCGTATGCTCGCCGCATTCCAGCCCATGCACCAGCAGCAGCCGGTCGACAGACACGTCGGGCAGCGGCAGCGCGGTCTCGTCCGCCAGGGCGGCGCAGTTCGGCCCCTCCGGCGGCCAGGGCAGGATGCCCTGCTGTGCCGGCATCACCGCGATCACCCGCTCCGCCTCCTCGCGGAACTGGCGCAGGAAAGGCACCGCGTAGCCGAGGCCGAGCATGCTCATGCCCCGCACCTCCGGCCAGATGGAGCGGATCTTCCGCCGCACCAGGTGCCGCGTCACCTCGCCCATGCGGGTTTTGTAGAAGTCCCGGAGATCGACCACGTCGTTCCACATGGCGCCACTATAGCAGAACCGGTTGATGAAACAGCGTGGCGATTGCGGGCCTTGGATGGTAATTTCCGCCGGCCATGGCGCTCGAAATCGTCCTCGTCCCCCTGCTCAAAGACAACTACGCCTATCTGGTGCGGGAGCCTGCGGCCAACCTGACGGCCGTGGTCGACCCGTCGGAGGCGGAGCCGGTGCTGGCGATGGCGCGGGGGCGCGGCTGGGAGCTGACCCATGTGCTCAACACCCACCATCACCACGACCATACCGGCGGCAATCTGCGGCTGAAGCAGGCTACCGGCTGCAAGATCGTCGGGCCGAAGGCGGACCAGGACCGCATCCCCGGCATCGACATCGCGGTGGAAGAAGGCCAGCGCTACGAATTCGGCACCACCCATGCCGAGATCCTGTTCATCCCCGGCCATACCCGCGGCCATATCGCCTATTGGTTCCCGGAGAGCGCGGCGCTGTTCTGCGGCGACACGCTGTTCGCCATGGGCTGCGGCCGCATGTTCGAGGGCACGGCGCCGCAGATGTGGTCATCGCTCGGCAAGCTGCGCGCCCTGCCCGCGGCGACCCGCGTCTATTGCGGCCATGAATACACTCAGAACAACGCGCGCTTCGCCCTGACCATCGAGCCGGGCAATGTGGCGCTCACCATGCGCGCGGTGCGGGTGGACGAGCTGCGCTCGCGCGGCGTCGCCACCATCCCCTCGACCATCGGCGAGGAGCAGGCGACCAATCCGTTTTTCCGCGCCGACGAACCGTCGGTCGCCGCCGGC
>DATKFM010000091.1:0-5349 GCA_035544395.1 Verrucomicrobiia bacterium | reverse complement strand
CAGCAGCGCCGCCGCCACTTCGATCTGGCCGAGCTGGCCGCGGATCTTGTGGATGCGGGGATCGAACGGCGCGTCGCTGCCGGCCGCGGCATCCACCGACAAGGCGCCCGCCGCCAGAGCCGCGGCGAACACATTCTCTGCCGCGAACAGGCCCACGAGGCCGAGCGCTGTAGAGGTCTGGGTGCCGTTGAGCAGCGCCAGCCCTTCCTTGGCCGCGAGATCGATCGGCACCAGCCCGGCCGTCTTCAGACCTTCCACCGCCGGCATGACGCGGCCACCGACGCGCATCTGGCCAATGCCCATCAGTGCGCCGGTCATATGGGCCAGCGGCGCCAGATCGCCGGAAGCGCCGACCGAACCCTTGGACGGCACGCAGGGGTAGGCGCCGGCATTGATCAGCGTCACCATGGCTTCCAGCACCGGGCGCCTGATGCCGGAATATCCCAGCGCCAGGCTGTTCACTTTCAGGATCATCATCAGCCGGACCGTGCGGTCGTCGAGCAGCGGCCCGACGCCGGCGGCATGGGACAGCACCAGCCGGCGCTGCAGTTCCGTCACCTGGTCGTCGGCGATGCGGGTGTGGGCCAGGCTGCCGAAGCCGGTATTGATGCCATAGACGGTGCGGTGCTCGCGGATGACCGCCGAGACGGTTTCCGCCGAGGCCGCCACCGCCGGCCAGCAGGCGGGATCGAGCGCCACCGGCCGCCCGGACTCATGCAGCGTGCGCAGCTCCGCCAGGGTCAGCGTGCCGGGCTTGATGGTGAAGGGAGTGGGCGCCATGGGGAAAACGGTCTCCGTTGCGGAGCCCGTTGATAGCAGGGCGCGGCCCGGGGCTCAAAGCCCGGCCCTCACGTTTCGACCGGCTGCCGGAAGTAGCTGTCGATGACCGTCAGGGCGCGAAAGCCGTTGCGCTCGAGGATCGGCCGGCTGTCGTCGCTGGCCTCGACGGCGAGATAGCGCGCACCCCGTGACCGCGCCAGCGCCGCCCGTATTCCCACCAGCGCGCGATAGATGCCGCGGGAGCGGTAGGTCTTGAGCGTCGAGCCGCCCCACAGCGTGGCAAAGGCGCGGCCGCCATGGAAGCGGATCCAGCCGGTGGAAACCGGGACAGCTCCTGAATACGCGATGTAGATGGCGAGTGCCTGGGCATCCTGGGCCAGTTCCGCCGCCAGCGCGCCGGCGAGCCAGGCATTGTCGTCACTCCAGACCTCGGTTTCCACGGCCACCAGATCGGACAGCGCGGCCGGATCGGTGACGCGGCGGATGTCGATGCCGGCGGGCGATGGCGGCGCGTCGTTCGTGCCCACCGGCCGCACCATCAGGGTCTCGCGGCCGCCTTGTTCGAATCCCTTGGCCAGCAACCGGGCGCCCAGATCGGCGGGCCGGTCATGGGCATGCACTTTCCACTCGATCGCATGTTTCAATTCGGCAAAGCGGGCAACGACTGCGTCGATGCAGCCGTCCGCCGTGCGCTCGTCCAGCGCGGTGTATTCGATGGTGTTCTGGTGCGGTTCTGGCGATGGCCCGACGGTGAAGGACGCGCCCGCCAGCCGCTCCTGCCGGTAGCCCGGACCGGGCGGCGGCGGATTGGCACGCATCTCCCGGTCGAACAGGGCGAGTATCTCGGCATCGGTCTGCGGCGGCATCGCCGGAGCATAGGAATGGGAGACGCGGACCGCAAAATGTTTCCCGGCGAACCCATTTCCAACTGAGGTCGAACCTAGGCTCAGCAGGCGTGACAATGCGCGCAGAGCCGCCGAGACTGCGGCAGCGGATTCACTGCAAACTGATTCATGCCCAAAGCTCGGCCATCTGTTCTCAGGCAGCTCAATGCAATCGGCGCCGCGCTGACGGTTGTGCTGACGTGCGCTGCAGCCAGCGCCGGCGAGACGCTGGACCGGGTGCTGGCGGCCAAGACGCTGGTACTCGCTGTCGACGAGGAGTACCCGCCCTTCGCCTCGCGCAACCATGCCGGCGAGCTGAGAGGTTTCGATATCGACGTGGCGCGGGCGCTGGCGGGGCGCCTGGGCGTGACGCTGAAGGTCATCACGCCCGGCTGGAACGAGATCATGGCCGGCGATTGGCTTGGCCGCTGGGACATCGCCATGGGCGGCCTCGAGGCGGCTGCCGCACAGGCAGCCGGATTGGAGGCGGCCGCGGTATATGCCGATGCTCCGGCGGTGCTCCTGGTGCAACAGGGCGGCGCCGCGATCGCCGGCCCCGGCGACCTCAGGGGCAAGCGCGTGGGCGTGGAGGCCGGCAGCCGCTATGAGGCCTACCTGCGGAACAAGATGCCGGACGCGGAAATCATTCCTTTCGAGATCGAGCCGATGGCGATCGACGACCTGGCGAAGGGCAATGGCGCGGCGCTCGATGCCGTCCTCCTCGGCCTGCTGGCGGCGCAGGATGCCATCGGCATCGGCAAGGCGGTGGAGATTGCCGGCCCGCCGCTCTTCTCCCAGCCCTTCGTCATCGTGACCGAGCCGTCGGATCCCGATTTCGATGCGCGTATCGCCGCCGCCGTGGAAGCCCTGCGTGCTGATAGCACATTGGCGCGGCTGTCGGTCGAGCGCCTGGGCATCGACGCTGCGCCGCCCGCGCCATAGGCTCGCCGAAACCAACTCATGTCGCCTGCTGACAAGCCATGTCGCCCGACCGCCAGAGTCGGTCGCGGCGGCACGGGCTTTCCCGGGGCCCTTGACTAGCGTGCCCTAAATGTAAGATTCCGCAGCATTAATGCCCGTGCGTCCCGCCGCAGAAAGCCCATTTTAGGACCCCCCATGGCCGAAGATACTGGCGAACTCGATCTCAACACGCTTAACGACGACGAACTCGTGCAGCAGATGCACGACGACCTTTACGACGGCCTGAAGGAGGAGATCGAGGTCGCCGTCCATATTCTGTTGAATCGCGGCTGGTCGCCCTACCGGACCCTGACCGAGGCCCTGGTGGAGGGCATGCGCATCGTCGGCATCGATTTCCGCGACGGCATCCTGTTCGTTCCCGAGGTGCTGCTGGCCGCCAACGCCATGAAGGCGGGCATGTTCATCCTGCGGCCGCTGCTGGCGGAAACCGGCGCGCCGAAGATCGGCAAGATGATCATCGGCACGGTCAAGGGCGACATCCACGATATCGGCAAGAACCTGGTCGCCATGATGATGGAGGGCGCCGGGTTCGAGGTGGTGAACCTGGGCATCAACAACCCGGTCGAGAACTACCTGAAGGCGATCGACGAGCATGCCCCGGACATCCTCGGCATGTCGGCCCTGCTCACCACCACCATGCCCTACATGAAGGTCGTCATCGAGGCGCTGGTGGAGAAGGGCATCCGCAACGACTATGTGGTGCTGGTCGGCGGCGCGCCGCTGAACGAGCAGTTCGCCAACGCCATCGGCGCCGACGCCTATTGCCGCGACGCGGCTGTCGCCGTCGAAACCGCCAGGACCTTCATGGCCAAGCGCCAGAGCAGCTCGCTCGCGAAGAAGTAGGGCGCTCCGCTACCCCGCCCGTGCTGTCACGCCGCCATCGACGGCGTGGGTCGAGCCGGTGACGAAGCTGGCGAGATCGGACGCGAGATAGAGAATCGAGTTCGCGATCTCTGAAGCCTGGGCCACGCTTGCCCTTGAAGTCCACGGATCGCCCCCGCCCTAGGCATCCCCCTCCCTTCGACGGATGAGGGGACGTCATACTGGGGGTCGGTCACATCGTGGGCAAGGGAGGTGCGGCGCCACAAGCCGGCGGCCCGGTCATTCGTCCCGCGCCGCCTCCAGGAGGTTGTCGCGGAGAGCGACGACCGACCGCTGCACCTTCGGGAACTCCTCGGCGCTCAGGCCGCACGCTTTCATCAGGTTCGCGGTGGATGCCTTGTCGCGCAAGCGGCGGCCGGCGTCGGTCAGGCTTATCACCACCTGGCGCTCGTCCGCGGCGTCGCGCCGGCGGCGCACATATCCCATGGCCTCGAGCTTCTTGAGGAGCGGCGTCAGCGTATTGGATTCCAGGAACATCTTTTCACCCAGGCTGCTGACGGTCTGGTTGTCCTTTTCGGACAGTGCCACGAGGGCAATGTATTGCGGGTAGGTCAGGCCGAGCTGCTCCAGGATCGGCTTGTAGGCCCGCCCAAAGGCTAAGTTGGCTGAATAAATGGCAAAACACAGAAAGTCGTCGAGCCTGGGGTTGGCCGGCTTCTTCGCTTCTCGAGCCTTCATCGGGTCATCGTCCTCACACGAAAAGGTGATCGCTTGGGCTTTATATATATATCGTATGCGATTAAATCGCAAGCTTGACAAACGATGCCGGAACCGTTATATCACTCGTATACGATTTAATCGTATCAGATTAATAGTTCACTTTTCAGAAGGAAAGCAGCCATGACCACGAAGGAAAAAACCCTCTTCACCGGCCGGGCCCACACCACGGGCGGGCGCGACGGCGCCGCCCGCAGCAGCGACGATTTCATCGACATCAAGCTGCCGCAGCCGCACCCGGCCGCCGAGAATCTTTTCGCCATCGCCTGGTCGGCCTGCTTCATCGGCGCGATCGAAGTCGCCGCCGGGCAGCGGAAGATCAAGCTGCCGGCCACGCCGGCGGTCGATGCCCAGATCGATCTGAACCTCGGCGACGGCGGCTATTTCCTGCGGGCGCGCCTCAATGTCACCGTGCCGGGCGTGGACCGCCAGGTCGCGCAACAGCTGGTCGAGGCCGCCCATGGCATCTGCCCGTACTCCAAGGCGACCCGCGGCAACATCGAGGTTTCGACCAGCGTACTGTGAAGGGGATTGGTCGGGCCTGCCTGTTGATCGGGCAGGCCTTACGCCCCTCAGATGAGGCCCATCTGAGACGGCTATGAGTTGGGACTAGTGGCCGGGCTTGCGGACGAACAAATCGTCGGCTTCGGCCATGATCGCTGTGGCCGCGGCGGTGCTGCGTTTCTGCTTGGTCGCCGCGCGGCGCACGGAACCGCGGGTGCGCTGGCGCAACGCCTCAGCGAGATAGAAGGCGGGCTCGATCACCTCGAGATCCTGGCCGTCCACCGTCGCCAGGCCGGCGCGGCCGGCATGAAGATCGGCATAGGAAGTATCGACCTGCGCGCGGGCGACGCCGCCAATTCCCGCCGTCATCAGGCCGAGCCATTGGCCATCGAACGAAAGCACGATGATCGGGATGTTGCCCTTTTCCGGTAGCACCAGATCGCGGTCGCAGAGCACCAGCGGCACGAGCAACTCGTCGACCTCGGCCATCCACAGGCTGCGCGAGCTGTCGATCGACGCCAGGTCGACCTCGACGATGCGCGCCACTTTCGAGGTGTCGACGGTGCGGATGCGGCCATGGGCGCCGCTGAAGAGCTGGAGC
>DATKFM010000090.1:0-5490 GCA_035544395.1 Verrucomicrobiia bacterium | reverse complement strand
GGCACCAGCGCCGTGCGCGCCGATCCCAGGAACAGGAAGACGATGATCGCCACGATCATCACCGTTTCGACGAAGGTGGTGGTGATTTCCTTCAGCGCGTTTTCCATATAAGCCGCGCCGTCATAGGCCATGTTGATCTCGGTGCCCGGCGGCAGGTCGCCCTTGATTTCCTCCAGTTCGGCGCGCAGCGCATAGGCGACGCTGATCTCATTCGCGCCCGGCAGCGGCCAGACCGAGAGATACACTGCATCCTTGCCGTTGTAGCGCACATTGGCAGTCGGCTCTTCCGAGCCTAGCTCGGCCCGGCCGATGTCGGAGATGCGGATGATGCGGTCGCCTTCCTCGCGCACGATCAGCCGCTCGAACTCGTCGACGCTGCGCAAATCTGTGTTGGCCAGCAGGTCCACCTGCACCTGCCCGCCCTTGGCCTGGCCGATGGCCGCCAGGAAGTTGTTGCGGGTCAGGGCGGCCTGCACTTCCTCGGCGCCGATGCCGAAGGCGGCGAGACGGTTGGCATCGAGCCAGATGCGCATGGCCTGCGGCCGCGCGCCCTCAAGGCCGATCTTCTGCACATCCGGCAGCGTGGAGAGGCGCGGTTGGATCTGCCGCGCCAGATAGTCGGTGAGCTGCGGCGGCGTCATCGTCGAGGATGTCACGCTGACATAGAAGGTGGCGTAGGAGCGGTCCGCGCGCTGTACCTCTACGACAGGCGACTCGATTTCCGACGGCAGCTCGCTGCGGATCTGGTCGAGGCGGTTGCCGACTTCCGTCAACGCCACGTTGCTCGGATGATTGAGCTTCAGCCGCACCGTCACCGTGCTGAGACTGGAGACGCTGGTGGATTCCACATAGTCGACGCCGGAGATCGACGACACCGCGCGCTCGATCGGCGTGGTGACGAAGCCGCGGATGCTGTCGGCCGAGGCGCCGACATAGACCGTGGTGATGATGATCGAGGAGCTCTCGATGCGCGGGTATTGCTGGATCGGCAATTCCCAGGCGGCCCGCACCCCGATCAGCACGATCACGAGATTGATCACGACGGCGATGACCGGCCGCCGCACGAAGATGTCGACGAAACGCATGCTGCTGCTCCCGCGGCTCAGTTGGTGGCGGGTTCCGGCGCCGCACCGGCGGCGGCGTCCGCTTCGCCGGGCTTGGTGGCCTGGACCAGCAGGCCCTCGCGCAGCTTGAAGGAGCCGGCGGCGGCGATCAGGTCACCCTCCGCCAGGCCTTTGACGACTGCGATCTCGTCACCCTGAACCGGGCCGGTCTGCACGATGCGCTGGCGCGCCCGCAGCTTGCCGTCCTCTTCCACCAGCGCGAAGACCAGTTCACCATATGGCGCGCGGCGTACCGCCGTCAGCGGCACGAACAGCATGGGCTGCGGCGCACCGATGGTTGCCACCACATCCACGAAGCCGCCGGGCCGCAGCGTCCCGCCCATGCTTTTCGCCAGGGCGCGGAAGCGCACGGTGCGATTGGCGCCATCGACGCTGGCGTCCTCGGCCATGATCTCCGCCTTGATGCCGCCTTCGGGCATTTGAGGCGTTACCAGCGTGACCGTCGCGCCGGGCTTGATCGCCGCCGCGGCGTCCTGGGGCAGGGAGAAATCCACGTAAGCGTCATCGCCGACGCCCTGCAGCATGGCGATGGAACTGCCGACGTCCAGATAGGCGCCAGGCTGCAGGTCGGTCAGGCCGACTCGTGCGCGGAACGGCGCCAGGATCGTCTTCTTGTCGATGCCCACCTGCAGGTTCTGCGCCCGGGAGTTGGCGGCGACGAGCTGCTGCTGCGCTTCGTCCAACTCCTGCGCTGAAACGGTCTGGGAGGCGCGCAGCTTTTTGCGCCGCTCATAGGTGAGGCTGGCCAGCTCCGCCTCGGCCTTGGCGGCATCCAGGCTCGCCTGCTCCTGGCGCGTGTCGAAGCGGACCAGCAACTGGCCGGCCTCGACGACGTCGCCGGACTTGAAGCCGATCTCCGCCACCGTGCCCGCCAGTTCGTTGCGGATCTCCACCTGGCGCAGGGCCACCACGGTGCCCACGGCCCTGGCGCTGGGCGCCCATTCGCCGCGGTGCACGGTTGTCGATTCCACGGACTCCTGCGGTTCCGGAAAGGCGGCGCCGGCGGCGATCGCTGTCTGAATTTGCGCGTACTTGTAGTAACCGAGGCTGCCGACAACCGCGACAATCGCCACAACGACTACCAGCCACGCCACCGCCCGCCTTAGCATTACAAACTCCGATTTTTTGGGATTCTGGCGCTACCGATTGCAGAGCCGGCAGGCCATGTCACGCGAAGCTCTTGTTACGGTCCTGCCGGATGCCCGGCAACTCGCATGTCAGCTTTTGAATTAGTACGATAATATCAGGAAATCACCAGGAACAAAACAGGAACTTCACTTCCTCCCGTCACTCTACTGACATCGACGAATGCGCGCGGAGTGAATCGATGTTCCGGCGCATTATTTGTCACCTCCGAACCCGGGCAGCCAGGGTTCCGGGCCATCGCAGCGATTGATATTTCCTCATACGACGCGTGAGCCGACATCCTCGGGCCAGCCTTGGCATGATAAATCTTTGAAATCACATGGTTACTCTGCGTCGAACTTCGTTTCCCGCATGTCCCGGAACCGGCGGAAGCATTCGTATGGTTACCCTCACCTGCGCCGCGCGATCAGCCGTAGTTGATGGCGGCAACTCACATTAGGTTACAGGGGCGTCGATTCGGCGGCGGCAAGGGCGGATCATGGACGGCCTGGAAGTTCTGGGGATTCTCGTAGTGGTCTTTTTGGCGTTGGCGGTGCCTGTCATGGCACTCGTCGCACTGGTGAAGATCGGCGGCCTGAACTACCGGCTGCGTCAATTGGAGGAACGGCTGTCCCGCCTGCAGCCGCCGCGGGAGCAAACTGCAGCAGCCGCGCCTGCCATGCTGCCGCCGGCGCCGGTCTCGGCGCCAGAGCCTGTCCCGGCGCCTGCGCCAATCGAGATCAAACTTCCGGAACCGGTAGCGCCGCCGGCACCCGTCGCCCCACCCGAACCGCCGCGGCCCGCCGCGCCCGTTGCACCGCCGCGGCGGCCCACTATTGCCCTGGAGGAGCGCCTCGGCTCCCGCATCTTTGTCTGGATCGGTGGCCTGGCGCTGGCGCTCGCCGGCGCCTTCCTGGTGAAATACTCCATCGAGCAAGGCTGGCTCGGACCGGCAATGCGCTGCCTGCTCGGCGGCCTGCTGGGCGCGCTGCTGCTTACAGGTGGCGAGGTCATGCGCGGCCGTTCGGAGACGATCGCCCAGTCCCTGTCGGCGGCGGCTGTCGCCGTGTTCTACGCCACGCTTCTGGCTGCCATCGCCCTCTATAATCTGATCGAGCCGGCCCCCGGATTCCTCATGCTCGCCGGACTCACCGCTTTCTCCATCGGCCTGGCGATGCGCCAGGGACCATTCGTCGGCTTGCTGGGCCTGGCCGGCGGCTTCGTCACGCCTGCTATCGTGCATACCACCGAGCCGAACGCGCTCGGTCTCTTCGCCTTCCTGCTGGCCATGCAGGTCGGCACCCAGGTGCTGGTGCGCCGCCGCGGCTGGTGGTGGCTGGCGCCGATTGCCGTGGCTGGCGGCCTGATCTGGGTTTGCCTCTGGCTGATCGAAGGCGCACGCGACTGGTCCGACGATATCTGGCCGGCCCTGTTCCTGCTGGCGACGGCGGCGGCCACCGCCTGGTCTCGCCGGTGCATCGCGGCTCCTGCGGCCATGATGGATTGGGACGCTTCCCGCGTTTTTGCGGTGGCGATCCAGTTTGCCACCACCCTGGTCATGGGCCTGCTGGTGATGGCGACAGGCCATGACAACACCGGCTGGATGTTCTATGGCGCGCTGTCGCTGCTGCTGCTGGCCATTGCCCGCTTCCAGCCGGAGAACGAGTGGGCGGCGGCCTTTGCCGCGGCCATGGGCGCGCTGACGCTGCTGGCCTGGCCCTGGTGGCCGTTCCCGGCGGAGGCCGTGTCGCGCTTTGCACTCACGGCGGCGGCGATTGGCGGCCTGTTCGCCGTCGGCGGTTTCATCGGCCAATGGGGCGCCCGCTCGCCGATGCGCTGGGCGCTGCTGTCGGCCATTGCGACAGGACTCTATCTCGGCACGGCCTATCTGCGGCTGAACAGCTACGAAGGCCTGCCTTCCTGGGGCCTGGTCAGTGTCATCCTCGCCGCCCTGCATGTGCTGGCGGCTGAGCGGGTGGCCCGCTACCGCCTGACCCACGCCGGCTACAACGACGCGCTGGGCGCCCATGCTCTGGCGGTTTGCGGCCTGCTCGCCTTCGCCGTGCCGTTGGAGCTGGACCATGCCTGGATCGCGGTGGGCTGGGCTATCCTGCTGCCGGCCATTGCCTGGATCGAGGACCGGCTGGATATCCCCTGGCTGCGCCGCGCCGCCTGGGTGGCGGCCGGACTGGTGCTGGTACGCCTGCTGCCCGGGCCCTGGATGGTCGAGTTTCCGCCGAGCTCGACACCGGTGTTCAACTGGATCCTCTATGGCTACGGCATCCCGTTCGTTGCCTTCATCCTCGCCGCCTGGCTGTTCCGCCGCCGCGCCGACGATCTGCTGGTGCGGCTGGTCGAGGCGGGCGCCATCATCATCGGCTTCCTGCTGGTGACGCTGGAGGTCCACCACAGCTTCCATGGCGAGGCGATCCTCGCCGGCACCATCGACTTCCGCGAATTCGCCAGCTTCAACCTCGCCTGGCTGGTGATCGCCTTCGTGCTGCTGCAGACCCACCGCCGCGCGCCGCGGCTCGCCTATCTCTGGGGTGCGCGCGTGGTGACGGGCATCTCCCTGGCTGGACTGGTGCTCGGCATGTTGCTTGGTCTCAATCCGCTCTTCACCGGCGACATCGTGGGCGAGGTCCATCTCTTCAACTGGCTGATCCCTGGCTATGCGCTGCCGGCGGCATTGCTCGCCGTGCTGGCGGTGGAGTTCGACCGGCCGGAGTGCCGCTGGGCGGCCATGCCCGGGTTCCGCACAGTGCTCGGGGTGCTGGCGCTCATTATGGGCTTCGCCTTCGTCAGCCTCGAGACGCGGCAATGGTTCCAGGGGCCGGTGCTCTCGGGATACGGCATCGACGATGCGGAGAATTATGCTTACTCGGCGGTGTGGCTGGTGTACGGCGTGGCGCTGCTGATTGCCGGCATCGTCCGCGGGGGCCGCGCGCTGCGCTACGCCTCGATGGCCGTGATCATGCTGACCGTCAGCAAGGTGTTCCTGTTCGACGCGGCCGGACTCTCTGGCCTCTACCGCGTGGCGTCATTCCTGGGACTGGGCCTCTGCCTGATGGGCATCGGCTACGCCTATCAGCGGTTCGTCTTCCGTCGACCCGAGGAATTGCCGCAGAGCTAATCCTCGATCCAGGCGATGCGCAGCACATTGGTGGAGCCGGGCGTGCCGAAGGGCACGCCGGCGGTGACCACCAGCCGCTGGCCCTTTACGGCCAATCCCTGTTCCCGG
>DATKFM010000089.1:0-4038 GCA_035544395.1 Verrucomicrobiia bacterium | reverse complement strand
CGATCCCCGTGAATGTGCGGGGCACGCTCGCCAGCCCGAGCGTGACGCCGGATCCGGCGGGGCTCGTCAAGGGCGCCACGGGTGCGCTGGCAGGAACGGCTGAAGGCGGCGACACCGTGGGCGCGCTTGCCGGACTGGTGACAGGCGCCGCAGGCGGCGGCACGGCACAGCCGGCCCCGGCTTCAGGCAGCGGATGCGGCGCGGTAGCGGCGGCAGCGCCGGCGGCGACAACGGAGCCGGCACAGCCAGCCGCGGCGACCACTTCGCCGACCGACCAGTTGATTCAGCAGGGCACGGAAAAAACCAAGGAGGGCGTCGGCGACGCGCTGAAGGGCCTGCTGGGCGACTGAGGAATAGCTGCTAGTTGTGACGACCGACGATGTTGCGGGCGATCAAGCTCACTCCAGGTTGGTGTGGTTGGCGCGCATGAAGGCGTCGCTCACGCCAAGCCGCTCTTTCAGCAAGAGCACGACGATTTCGAACATCAGGAATAGCGCGCCTTCATAGACGGAGCCCATCGGTAGCGCGGAAACCTCTCCCGCGCGGTCGGTCGCCATGGTCTGCGCCGGCACGACGACCACCTCATCCGATGCTTTGGGCACGGCGCCGTCAGGCTGAGCGGTGATGGTCAGGACCTTCGCGCCGGCGCCTTTGGCCACATTTGCCAGCGCCAGCGCCGTCGATAGCATCCCCGGGCCGGCCGACAGCAGCAGCAGGTCGCCAGGCCCGATGGCAGGCGTGGTCATGTCGCCCGCCACCGAGACCGAGCGGCCGAGATGGTGGAGACGCATCGCCAGGCCCCGCATCTGCAGCCCTTCCCGGCCGCAGCCGAACAGGGCGACGTGGCGCGCCGCGAGGATCGCCTCCACGAGACGGCTCACCGCGCTATCGCCGATTGCTCCGGCAGCGGCAGCGAAGTCCTTCACGGCAAGCGGGAACAGTTCGGCGCTGGTGCGCATCTCCATGCTCTCCCGTTTCCCGGTGCCGCTACTTCACGGCGCCGGCCGTCAGCCCCTTCACGATGTAGCGTTCCAGGAAGACGCCGATGACGATCAGCGGCAGGATCGCCGCCGAAGACAAGGCGGCCATCGACCACCAGCTGATGCCCTGGGAGCCTGTCTGGCTGGCGACCATCACCGGCAGCGTCCGCGCATTGGTGCCCGTGAGCAGGGCGGCGAAGAAATATTCGTTCCAGCAGAGGATTACCGCCAGGATGAAGGAAGCGACCATGCCCGGCAGCGCGATCGGCACGACGATCTTGAGAAAGGCGTCCCAGGTGGAACAGCCATCGACCAGGGCGGCCTGCTCCAGCTCATGGGGTATCGAATCGAACTGGTCGCGCATGATCCAAATCACGATCGGCAGAACCGAGAGTGCGTAGATGAGGATCAATCCGATCAGCGAGTCGAGCAATGCCAGCTCCTTGTAGAGCACGAGGAACGGCATCGCCAGAACCACCGGCGGCAGGATCAACTGCGAGAGGAAGAAGAACGAGATGTCGCGGTTCCGCCAGATCGCGAATTTGTACTCGAAGCGGCTGAGTCCGTAGGCTGCCATGGTGCCGATGATCAGCGCTAGCACCGACGCGCCGAGGGACGCGATGATGCTGTTGTAGAAGCGCTTGAGGAACTCCTCGCGCGGTGTCGAGAAATTGAGGATCGTATCCGGCGAGAGCCCGAGCGACCGCAACCCCTTCCAGTCCGGTGCGTACTCGAGAAAGGGGATCATGTTGCCCTTCATCACATCCGGCGCGGATTTGAAGGTGGTGGTCAATGTCCAATAGATCGGAAACAGGGCGACGACCGTCCAGGCGATCAGCGCGGCGTAGATCAGCGTTTTCCTCAGGCCTGCGGACATCTCAGGTCTGCCGCTGCATGAATCGGCTGGTGGACCACAGCAGCAGCGCGATGAAGAGGATGATGAGTATCAGATAGACCTCGGCGATCATGGTGCCGTAGCCGACGTTCGAGCGGTCCTTGTATTCCCGGAAGATGAAGCTGGAGATCGTGTCCGTGGCGCCGCCAGGCCCGCCCGATGTGGTGTTGATCACGATGTCGGCGAGCTTGAGCTGGAAGATGATGCGCAGCACGATGGTCGTGACGCTGACCGGCAGCATGAGCGGGAAGGTGATCTGCCAGAATCCCTGCCAGCCCGTGGCGCCGTCGACCTTGGCAGCTTCCTGCACTTCCTTTGACAGGGCCTGGAGCCCGGCCAGCAGCAGGATCATCATGAAGGGCATCCAGACCCAGGCATCCATGGCGGCGATCGTGGTCTTGGCCAGCCAGGGCGAGGTGAGCAGCGACGGATTTTCCCATCCCAGCAGGCGCAGCAGCCGTGATACAGGCCCGTAGCGATACTCCAGCATCGATTTGCCGATCATCCAGCTCACCGCCACCGGCGACAGCATGAAGGGCAGCAGAAACGCGACACGGAAGAACTTCCGGCCATGAATGTCGGCGTTCAGCAGCAGCGCGAGAGCGAATGCGAACGCATACTGTACAAGCACCGTCAGCACATAGAACACCATGTTGCCGAGCGCATTCCAGAAGTAGGGATCGGCGATGAGTTGATAGAAATTGGCAAGACCGTTGAACTGCCGGCCGGTCGCCGAGGACAGGTTCCAATCCGTGAGCGCGATGTAGAGGCCGAAGAAAGTCGGAAAGATCACCAGCGCCAAAGTAAACAGTACCGCCGGCAGTACGAACAAGGCGCGCCAGCCGGCTTCGCCGCTCCGCAGGATATTTCCGGCGCAGAGCGCCACGCCCCAGATCGCGAATCCGATCAGGATCGGCTGCCAATTGCCAAAACCGAAGGGAACAACACCGGCGGCATAAAGGCTCTGCATCGCCATGATGGCGAAGAACAGCAGCGTGGCGATGCGGATGAGCAGCGTACCGTTCTGCCGCCGGCCGCTGGAAATGGCGGCCACAACGGCGTCGCCGCTGGTGGCGGAGCTTGCGGCCTTACCCATGGTCGCCATGCGAAACTCTTGCCATTGGGTGGAGACGGAGCCGGCACCGTCAGGCGCCGGCTCCACTTCGATACTAGATTCCCAGCGAGGCCTTGTAGAGCTTGATCTGGTTGTCGCGGCCAAGCTGGTCGGTGAGCTTCTCCCAAGCTGCGGCAATTGCATCCGCGCCCGCCTGGGCTGTCGCCTGGCCGGCATAGATCTTCTGCAGTTCGTCCTCTGCGACGGAGTAGTACTGGAAGATGCCGGGAATGCGCGGCTCGATGGCGGCGTTGGGATGGTTGTACGAGTTGGCTTGCGAGTCGAGATAGCTCTTGATGAAGCCTTCCTCATATCCCGAGCCGACCCACTCGCTGATATTGAAGTGGCTCTGGCGGTAGGGCTGGAAGCCCGACGGATAGGCCGCCATCCACAGCGAGATATCCTTGCCGCCGAGATGGGCAGCGAGGGACCAGGCGGCCTTTTGCCTCTGGGCGTCGCTGTCGACGCGGGCCATCACATAAATGCCCCAGCCAATGTAAGCCATGTTCGGCGCGAAGTTCGGTCCGGAGGACAGTGTCTCCCACTGGCCGGTCTTCGAGTTGAAGACATCGTCGGAGCCCGGCAGGATGGAGAAGGCTGTGACGTCGCCCACCACCGAAGAGTCATTGGTCTTGGCGTTGGAGCCGATGTCGCCCCACCAGGACAGCATCGAGCCGGTGCCGGCGAGGAACTGCTGGAAGCCCGTGGTGCCCGGATCGGCGTTGAGCTGGTCGGCCGGCTCGGAGGGCAGGGCATCGATCACGTCCTGAATGCCGCGGACCCAGGCCGGGTTGTTGATGCGCGGCTTCATGGTGTCGGGATCGAACAGCCAGGCCTTGTCGTCCGGGTGCTTGGCATAGGCGGTGGTGCGGCTGCCGAGGAAATAGAAGCCGAAGCCGCCCCAGCCCTTGGCGGGATCGAGATAGCCATAGGCATCCTGGCCGCCGATCTTCTTGCCATTGAGGAACTTGGTGACCTCTTGCACCTTCTGCCAGGTCTTGGGCACTTCCCATTCGCCCTGATGGCCTTCGTCCTTCCACGCTTTGGCG
>DATKFM010000088.1:0-2354 GCA_035544395.1 Verrucomicrobiia bacterium | reverse complement strand
AGGGGCAAGCGGAGGTGATTGACATCAGAATATCCCTGACCAACAACTGGCTTTCCACAGAGAGGAGCTGACATGACGGCCGGCGTGTTCGCGATGGTGCTTGGAGCCGCCCTGCTTCACGCAGTATGGAACGCGCTCGTCAAGGTAAATGTCGACCGCATGATCATGGTGGCGACCATGATGATCAGTCAGGCCGCGGTTTCCATCCTGATCGTTCCCTTTGTTGAGCCTCCAACGGCCGAGGCGTGGCCCTGCATATTGGCTTCGACAGTTCTGCTCACGGGCTACTTCGTGTTTCTCCTGCTCGCCTATCGGCATGGCGATCTGAGTCATGTCTATCCCATCTCACGAGGGTCGGCGCCGTTGATCGTGGCGGTCTTGTCTGCCGGCTTTGTGGGCGAAACGCTGAGCAGCCAGGCAACGCTTTCGGTCGTGCTCATCGGCATCGGGATCATGAGCCTGACCCTGACGCGCGGCGCCAGCGGCTTTCGGGAACCCAAGACGATTCTCTATGCCCTTGGAGCGGGCGTGTTCATCGCCGCCTATACCATCGTCGACGGGCTGGGCGCGCGGCTTTCGGCGAGTGCCCATAGCTACATCTTCTGGCTCAACCTCTTCGATGGAATTCCGATCATCCTCCTGGCGCTCTATCTGCATCGGGGCGACGCGATCGCCAAGTTTCGCGCATCCTGGAGGGTCGGCGTGCTTGCCGGAATGGCCTCGCTGTTTGCCTATTGGATCGTGCTATGGGCGATGACGCAGGCGCCAATAGCATTGGTGTCAGCCGTTCGTGAAACGAGTATGATCTTTGCTGTGCTTTTTGGCGTTTTCTTCCTGAGGGAGAGGCTCGACCTGGCGCGCTTGGCATCCACGGCCGTAACGCTGGCGGGAGCGGTGCTGCTGAAAACGAGCAAATGAGATTAGACTCACATGCCTGACGGATCGCTCGTCATCAGCTACCGCGAATATGCTCCGCCGCCGGAGCTGGCGGCGCATGTAGCCTGCACCTGGGTCAATGTCAGCCGCGCGCTGCCGCTGGCGCCTGCCCAGCCGATCATTCCCGACGGCTGCGCCGATATCATCATGTTCGGCGACGACCCGCCGCATGTTGCCGGACCTGCCGCCACGACCCAGTGGGTCCGGCCGCAGCCGGTGGGCACGCTGATCACTGCGATCAGGTTCCGGCCCGGCGCCGTGCGGTCGATCCTGCGCTGCGACGTCGAAGCGCTCGGTCCGTGGGGCGTTGACCTCGAGTCGATCTGCGGACGCGAGGCGAAGGCGCTTGTTGCAGATCTCGCCGCTGCCAATTCACCCGACGCGCGCCGCACGGCGCTGGAGGCCTGGACATGTCGGCGCATCACGGCAGCGCAGGGCGCGGACCAGAAGATCATCGCGGCGGGCGCTATGCTGACCCAGGCGCCATGGTCCCGGGTGGACGAGGTGGCGCGCGTGCTCGACCTGTCGGCCCGGCAGCTGCGCCGCGGCTTCATTGCCGCCTGCGGCTATGGGCCCAAGACGCTGCAGCGGATCATGCGGCTGCAGCAGGCGCTGCGGCTGGCCTCGGCGCCGGCGCATCGGGGCGGCCTCGCCCACCTTGCCGCGGCCGCCGGCTATGCGGACCAGGCGCACATGAGCCGCGAGTTCCTGGACCTGACAGGCTTCACGCCCGCCCGGTATCTGCCGATCCACAATCCGGAGCTGAGCCGCTGGCTGGAGCTCTAGGCGGCGGCCGTTTTGTTCAAGACCCGTCCCCGCCGCCGCGCCATTCTGCGGCCAACAACGTGAATCAGGAGGTCAAGATGCCGCTGCCGGAAGGGCTGGGGATCAAGTTCGTCGCGGGGTTCGGTCCCATCGTCCGGGCGCCGCAGGCGAGCCGGGACTTCTATGTTGATCTCCTCGGCCTGCCGCTGACGCCGATGGAGCAGGATCCGGACTACTTTCATGGCGAGGGTATCGACGGCGTACGCCACTTCGCCCTCTGGCCGCTGGCGAACGCGGCGCAATCCTGTTTCGGCTCGTCCGAATGGCCCGCCTCGGTGCCGGCGCCCAACGCCTGGCTGGAATTCGATGTCGAGGACGTGGCCGCGGCGAGCAAGATCCTGAAGGCGCGCGGCTGCCGGCTGCTGGTCGACAACCGCAAGGAACCCTGGGGGCAGACGGTGACGCGGCTGCTGAGCCCCGAGGGCCTGCTGATCGGCATCACCTTCACGCCCTGGCTGCGAAGCTGACAGCGGCGGCTTCCATCGCCAGGGTCCGATCGCCTATAGTCTGGCCATGGCTGCTCCCTATACCCGCATCGAGGTCCGTCCGATGGCCGGCGCGCTTGGCGCCGACGTCCATGGCGTGGACCTCGC
>DATKFM010000087.1:0-2797 GCA_035544395.1 Verrucomicrobiia bacterium | reverse complement strand
ATCCTGCCACGGCGCGGGGCAGGATTGGATCAAGGTCCACAGCGGGTTCAGCGGCAAGAAAGAGCAGACCGAGACCAAGGCCGAGGAGGAGGCGCGTTGGAAGCTCGCCGATTCCAAAGGGATGATCAGGCCGCGCTCGCTCTACCAGCTGGCGAAGAATTGCTATGGCTGCCATGTCGTGCCGCAAGAGGACCTCGTGAACAAAGGCGGCCATCGGGCTGGCAGCGACTTCGAGCTGGTGTCCTGGTCGCAGGGCGAGGTGCTGCACAACACCTGGTATTCCAAGGGCAAGGACAACGTACCGGCCAGCGCGGCGCGCAAGCGGATGCTCTATCTCGTCGGCCTCGGTGTCGAGCTTGAGACGGCATTGCGCGCGGTGGGCAAGGCGACTGTGAGAAAGCCCTATGCGTTCGAGATGGCAGCGCGCGCCGACCGGGCGCGCAAGCGGCTCGCCGCCGCGGCGAAAGCGGCGCCGAACGTGCCGGAAATCGCAAAGATGGTCGAATTTGCCTATTCGGCCGGGCTAAAGCTGAACAATGAACGCTTTCTGACGGCGGCTGCCGACGGCGTCTCCACGCTGCTCGCCAGCATCACCGAGAAATATGACGGCAGCACGATGGCCGGGCTCGACGGCCTAATTCCAGGACCGGACAAGTTTAAGGGCGCGGCGAGAAAAGCCAGCGCGGCCAATTGATCCCAGCCCGCTGGGAATCTGAATGGGCTTGCTGGGGGAAAGAGCGACTGCGATGGGTGATTTCGGGGGGCTGCCGTGAGATCGGCGGGGCGGCGCGCGTCTGACGGCTCGATCGGCGCACGCGGTCCGGGCTCGGCGGGATATCTCAACAGCCAGACAGTCCAGGGCCTTCTGATCGCGGCCATCTCCGTCGGCCTGTTCTGGCTCGTCTGGATCTATGGCAACGCGCTCCGCGACCCGCGCTATCTCGACGGCTGGGTGCTGGCCGGCGGCGCGATCTTGCAGCTCTGTTTCCACATCGCCATCAAAACGGTCAGCCTGTCGCCAAAATCCGTCATGCGCTGGCGGAAGATCCATATTTCTCTCGGCTATCTGCTGATCGCCGCCTTCATCTCGCATACGGATTTCTCTCTGCCGGACACCGGCTTCGAATGGGCGCTTTGGGCGGCCTTCGTGCTGGTGACGCTGAGCGGCATTTTCAGCACCTATCTCGCCTGGTCCCTGCAGGCCAAGCGCGGGATGAACGAACGCGTCGGCTATGATCGCATCCCCGCCCGCCGCGCCGAGCTAGCGCGCGATCTCCACGCCGCCGTAGCCAAGACCGATCCGGCCGCCGCTGCGATCGGCCTACCGGCTCCGCCCTATGATGCTTGGATCATGGACCTCTACACCACCCACCTGCGGGACTTTTTCCAGGGGCAGCGTAATTTCACCGCCCATGTCATCGGCTCGCAGCGCCCGCTAAAGCGGCTGACCGACGAGATCGACAACCTGTCAAGTTATGTCGACCAACAGAGTCAGGAGAAGCTTGCCGCCATCAAGAACCTGGTGGTCGAGAAGGACCGGCTCGATTTCGCGCGTGTCTATCTCGGGCTTACCAAGGGCTGGATGTTCGTGCATGTGCCCGTCACCTATGCGCTGATGGTGCTGATGGTGCTGCACGTCCTCGTCGTCTATGCCTTTTCATCGGGGGCCCGGTGATGCCGCGGCCGGCACGAACCAGATCGGTGCGGCCGCCGAAGGACGAGAAGCAGGCGGCCCCCGGCTTACGGCGCGACCGTCTGGCAGCGCTGCTGGCGCTCGTGACCGTCTTCTGCCTGGGCTCGGCCTTCCTTCTCTTTCGGGACACGCAGTTCCTTATGCCGGGGCCGCTGGCGAGCGCTCACGGCGCGATCGAGAATTGCAGCGCCTGCCACACCAAGAGCGGCAGCGGCAAATTAAGCTGGATACACGGGCTCGCCGCCGGTGATCCGCTCGCCGACAGCAAGGCCTGTCTCACCTGCCACAAAATGCCGGATACGGCCTTCAACGCGCACGGCGCTTCGGCCGAGGTGCTGAAGCAGAGCACCAAGCAGCTGACGAAAATCGCCGCGGGGACGCCTGCGCCGCAATGGGCTCGCACGCAGAGCGTCGCCTTCCCGACCCATGACGTGGTCGAACGCGGTTTACATTGCGCGACCTGCCACCAGGAGCATCAGGGCGTCAACTTCAATCTGAGCAAGATCTCCAACGAGAAATGCGGCTCTTGCCACGTGGTGAAGTTCGATAGCTTCGACGGCCATCATCCGAAATTCGAAAACTATCCGTTCAAGCGGCGCACGCGGATCGTCTACGACCATGCCGGCCATTTCGGCAAGCACTTCCCGGAAGTGGCGAAGAAGTATCCGGCAAGGCGCATTCCCGATACCTGCTCGAGCTGTCACAACAGCCGCGTGGACAAGCGAGTCATGGCCGTGGCGCCGTTCGAGCAGACCTGCACCGCCTGCCATCTCGACCAGATTGTCGGCAAGGAGCGGGCTAGCGGCCCGAAAGGGATTGCCTTCCTGACCCTGCCTGGCCTCGACCTGCGAACGCTGAAGGAGAAGAACGCCTTGATTGGCGAATGGCCGGACGCGTCCGAAGCCGAACTCACACCGTTCATGAAGGTGATGATCAGTCGGGATGAGCGGGGCCGTGATTTGATCAACACCGTGGACAGCCTAAAGCTGTTGGATCTGACCGATGCAAACGACGAACAGATCAAGGCGGTGACAAATCTGGTCTGGGAGATCAAGGGGCTGTTCTATGCGCTGATCTCGGGAAAAGCGTCGGACGTCCTGGCCG
>DATKFM010000086.1:0-7807 GCA_035544395.1 Verrucomicrobiia bacterium | reverse complement strand
GTCGAGGGCCAGATTCGTTCGCCGAAGGAAGGCGAGCGCTACTTCGCCCTGCTTAAGGTTAACACGATCAATTTCGACGATCCGGAGAAGGTCCGCCACCGCATCAACTTCGACAACCTGACGCCGCTCTATCCCGATGAGCGGCTGAAGCTGGAGTATCTGGAACCGACCAAGAAAGACCTGACCACCCGCATCATCGATCTGATCTCGCCGCTGGGCAAAGGCCAGCGCGGCCTGATCGTGGCGCCGCCGCGTACGGGCAAGACCATCATGCTGCAGAACATTGCCCACGCCATCGCCGCCAACCATCCGGAATGCTATCTGATCGTGCTGCTGATCGACGAGCGGCCGGAAGAAGTCACGGATATGTCGCGCACGGTGAAGGGCGAGGTCGTCAGTTCCACCTTCGACGAGCCGGCGGTGCGGCACGTCCAGGTGACGGAGATGGTGCTCGAGAAGGCCAAGCGCCTGGTGGAGCATAAGCGCGATGTGGTGATCCTGCTGGACTCCATCACCCGCCTGGCGCGCGCCTACAATACCGTCGTGCCGTCATCGGGCAAGGTGCTGACCGGCGGCGTTGACGCCAATGCGCTGCAGCGGCCGAAGCGTTTCTTCGGCGCCGCCCGCAATATCGAGGAGGGCGGCTCGCTGACCATCATCGCCACCGCGCTGGTCGATACCGGCAGCCGCATGGACGAAGTGATTTTCGAAGAATTCAAGGGAACGGGTAACTCGGAAATCATTCTCGACCGCAAGCTGTCGGACAAGCGCACCTTCCCGTCGATCGACATCACCAAGTCCGGCACCCGCAAGGAAGAGCTGCTGGTGGACAAGGCGACGCTGTCGAAGATGTGGGTCCTGCGCCGCATCCTGATGCCCATGGGCGTAACCGATGCGATGGAGTTCCTGATCGACAAGCTGAAGCATTCGAAGAACAACTCGGACTTCTTCAGCTCGATGAACCAGTAGCGGCATCGCCGCTGAAGGCGGCCGCATGGTGAATAATTTCTTAATCCGTCAAGGCGCGACAAATGCCCGGAAATGCGCAGTTTCCGGCGACTCCTTATATATAGGAGTCGGTCACTCCGGATAGACGCGGCGGAAGAGGCCGGGGTAGTCCAGGACCAGGCCGTCGGACTCCACGGGCAGCTCGGCCTCGAAGTCGCCGATCGGACCTTCATAGAGATACTTGCCGGCAACGCCGGCGGCGCCGGGCCGCAACGGATCCCGGCAAGTATAGCGCTGCCTTGCCTTGGAGATGATCAGGCTCGGCACTTCGATATAGACGACGCCGATCTCGTTCTGCTGCCCGGCCTTCTGCTTCAGCCGGCGGATCGGCAGCAGATTGGTGAAGGGCGTCGCCTGGATGTCTACATCCACGCAGCCGTTCAGTTCGGCCAGCATGGCGCCGGTTTCATCACGCCAGTGGCCGATGCCGTCGGTACGCAGCATCCGGCTATAGCTGCCGTCGATGCCGTTCACTTCCAGCATCACCTTCCGCGCCTGGAAGTTCGACTCGATCTTGAGCTTATAGTTAAGACGATAGGGCCCTGCATCGCTGAGCCCGAGGACCACGCCGCTGGCGACATAGGGCGCATCGCCGGAATGACCCTTGCGAAAACGCACCAGCTCCATGCCGGGGCCGGACCAGGGCGCCCAGCAGATTACCCGTTCGCCGCTATCGCTCACGGCAGGATGACGGTGCAGCCGGTGGTCTTGCGGCTTTCGAGATCGCGATGGGCTTGCGCCGCGTCGCGGAGCTTGTAGGTCTGGTTGATCTCGATCTTTACCACGCCGCTCTTGACCACCTCGAACAACTCGGCAGCCATGCTGACCAGCTCGTCGCGCGTTGCGGCGTAACCCATCAGGGAGGGACGGGTGAGGAACAGCGATCCCTTCTGGTTCAGGATGTTGATGTCGAAGGGCGGCACCGTTCCCGAGGCATTGCCATAGCTGACCATCGTGCCAAGCCGCGACAGACAGTCCAGCGAACCCATGAATGTGTCCTTGCCGACGCCGTCATACACGACGGCACAGCCCTTGCCGCGGGTGAAGTCCTTTACGCGGGCCGCGAAGTTCTCAATTCGATACAAGATCGTGTGGTCGCAGCCATGGGCCTTGGCGACGGTCGCCTTCTGCGGCGAGCCGACGGTGCCGATGACGTTGGCGCCAAGATGCTTTGCCCATTGGCTGAGGATCATACCGACGCCGCCGGAGGCGGCATGGATCAGGATGTTGTCGTCCTTCTGGACCTTGTAGGTGCGCCGGAGCAGATACTGGGCCGTCAGGCCCTTCAGCATCATGGCGGCGGCGGTCTTGTCATCGATTCCGTCCGGAATCTTCACCAATTTATCGGCAGGCATGACCCGGAGCTGGCTATAGGCGCCGATCGGGCCCGTGCCATAGGCGACCCGGTCGCCCTCCTTGAAATCGGTGACGCCATCGCCGACCCGCTCGACCACGCCAGCGGCTTCAAGGCCGATGCCCGACGGGAAGGTCTGGATCGAATAGAGACCGGACCGATGGTAGGTATCGATATAGTTCAGTCCGATGGCGGTATGGCGGACAAGGACATGTCCAGCCTGGGGCGCCCCGACGACCACTTGCTCGATATTGAGGACTTCGGGTCCGCCGATACGCTGGAAACGGATGGCATAGGCTTGCTGCATAAGCGCTGATCCAAAATGGGTCTAAGAACTAGGTTAAGTTCTTCTTAAAGAATGCGGCGGAGCGGTCATTGGCAAGTTTCGCGGCCGCGGCGTCATAGTGGGCGCCGCCGACGCGAGCGAAGGCGTGATCCATGCCCTCGTACACGTGTATCGTTACCTTTCCGTTAGCGCCAAGGGCCTGCTTGATCTTGGCCTGGGCCTCTTTGGGCACATATTTGTCCTCAGCCGCGATATGCATCAGGAGCGGCTTCTTGATGCCGCCCGCTTCGCCAAGCGCTGAGTCGATCGCAACGCCATAATAGCTGACATTACAGTCGGCGTCGGACCGGGCCGCCATCAGATAGGCCATCTTGCCGCCGAGACAGTAGCCGACCGAGCCGGCTCTACCATTGCAGCCCGGCAGCTTCTTTAGATGCGCCAGGCTGGCGATTAGATCCTTGGCGCCCTTGTCCTGGTCGAATCCCTGAAAGAGCTGGAAAGCCCGCGCCCATTCGGCCTCGGTCTTGTCGGTGATCTGGATTCCCGGTTCCTGCCGCCAGAAGAGGTCGGGACACATGGCCAGATAGCCTTGGCCGGCCAGGTTGTCGCAGAGATCCCGCATCACCTGGTTCACGCCGAAGATCTCCTGGATCACCAGGATACCGGGCGCCGCTGACGCGCCCTTGGGTGTGGCGACATAAGCGGTGAATGAGCCGTCCCCGACTTTGATGGTGGTATCAGCCATGGAAATCCCCTTGGCGGCATATCCGCCGCCGGCTTCTGAATATGGTTAAAGCATAGCGGCTTTGGACCGGGATTGTCATCTCCGGGTGTTACGGCCTCAGCCGGCGGCCAGGGCGCGGTTGAGCGCAGCCGGATCGGTCATCGGCAGGGAGCAATTCGTCCCGCGGCACAGATACATTGCCGGCTTGCCCCGCACCATGCCCTTGCCGGCCGCCGGGTGTGACGGCGGCAGGGCGGTGCCATCGGGCACGTTCACCATGATCCGGTTCGGCAGGGACCGGCCATAGATGGCGGCGGCCAGAGTCTTGGACTCAGTGGAGTCGGCGGGACCGACCAGCACGGCCTGCAGCGCCGTCTGCAGCAGCTCGTTCTGGTTAAGCAGGGTGCAGAGGCCGAAGAAGTTGCGGTTCAACTCGCCGGAGAAGGCGGCAATGATCCGATCGGCCTTTTCCCGGTAAGCCGCATTGCCGGTGACGTAGAAAAGGCGGGCCAGGACGCCGACCATGACGCCGTTGCCGGCGGGCGTGGCATTGTCGCCGGCGGTCTTGGTGCGGACGATCACGTCAGCGGTGTCCGTTGACGTGAAATAATAGCCGCCGCTCTCCATGTCCCAGTAATTTTGATCGAGAACGCCGGTCCAGCGCTCGGCATGGTTTAGGAATCGTTGCTCACCGGTGGCTTCATGGAGCGCCAGCGCCGCGCGGGCCATCTGGGCATAGTCGTCAATGGTGGCGGGGTGGCGGGCCTTGCCGTCACGCCAGCCATGGAACAGCCGGTCGCCCGACGTCATGGTGCTGGCGATGAAGTCGAACGCCTCGATCGCGGCCGTCAGCCAGGCGGGCCGGTCGAAAACAAGGGCTGCTTCGGTCATCGCGGCGATCATCAAGCCGTTCCAGTCGGCGAGAACCTTGTCGTCCCAGCCCGGCCGTATGCGCGAGGCGCGTGCCGCCAATAGTTTGTCGCGGCAAGTCGCGAGAAGCTGCTCTTCCTCCGGCGCGCCCAAATCGGGATGGGCCGTGCGGTTAAGGATATTCTTCTCCTCCCAATTGCCATGGGACGTTACGTCATAGATCGTCTTGAAGAATTCGGCATCGACACCGAGCAGCCGGTCGATCTCGGCCTCGCTCCAGACATAGAATTTGCCTTCCTCATGCTCGCTGTCGGCATCGAGCGAACTGGCGAATGCGCGCTTGCCGTCCGCGTTCGGCGCTGCGCGCATTTCCCGCAATGTCCATTCGACGGTTTCATGCGCGCGATCGGCGAAGAGCTTGTCGCGCGTCTCCTGCCAGACCAGCGTGAGGAGCTGCAGAAGCTGCGCGTTGTCGTAGAGCATTTTCTCAAAATGCGGGACAAGCCATTCCGCGTCGACGGTGTAGCGCGCGAAGCCGCCGCCGAGATGATCATAGATGCCGCCCTGGCACATGCGGATCAGCGTTAAGGTTACGGCGTCGCGGAAGCGTGCGTCGTGACTGCGCAGCCAGGCGCGCCACAACAGTTCGAAGGCGGGAACATGGGGAAACTTCGGCGCATCGCCGATGCCGCCATTTTCCATGTCGATGCTCGAGAGCATTCGCTCGGCGATGGGCTGATAGATGTCGAGCGGAATGCCGGCGCCGCTCTCCGGCTGCGAGAGTTTTGCCAGGGCATCGCCGATCGCCGCCGCGTTCTGCGCGACGGCATCGGCATGACTGTGAAAAGCTTCCGAGATCTTCTCCAGTACTTCCGGAAAACCAGGCCGGCCATAGCGCGGCTCTGGCGGAAAATAGGTGCCGCCGAAGAAAGGCCGCGCGTCCGGCGTCAGGAACATGGTCAACGGCCAGCCACCGGGTTGCCGCAACAGCGCCAGCGCCTGCTGATAGATGCTGTCGAGATCCGGCCGCTCCTCGCGGTCGACTTTGATGTTGATGAAGAGGTCGTTCATCAACGCGGCGATGGTGGGATTCTCAAAACTCTCATGGGCCATGACATGGCACCAATGACAGGCAGCATAGCCGACCGACAGCAGGATCGGCTTGTTCTCCCGCTTGGCGCGCGCCAGCGCTTCCGGTCCCCAGGGCTGCCAATGCACGGGATTTTCCCTGTGTTGGAGCAAATAGGGGCTGGTCTCGCCGTCGAGGTTGTTTCTGCTCATTCGAAAGCCAATCTTGAGGAGGGCGCCAGGGTGGGCGGCGATTTGGTGGCGCCAAAATGAAGCGGGTGGCATAGGCCTGCAAGGAGAATGACCGCCTTGATGGCGCCGCCGCCAAGTGGACGGCGCCGGATGGCGGCATTAGGTTGGGCCGCGGCGGACCGGCTCATCCGCAATTCGCTACGAGGATTTTATGAAAATCACCATTGATATCGATTGCACGCCGGAAGAGGCGCGGGCCTTCATGGGCTTGCCGGACGTGGCGCCCTTGCAGAAGGAAATGATGCGGGAAATCGGCGAGCGACTGAAGTCGACCATGAAGTCGATGGATCCGGAGTCACTGTGGAAGACCTGGATGCCCATGGCCGGCGCGAGCTTCGATCAAATGCAGAAGGCCTTTTGGGCACAGTTCGATCAGCATCGGGAGAAGGGACCTAAATGAGTTCGAGTCCGGGTAATGGCAAAGATCCCGAAGCATTTTATCGAGTCCATGTGTTCTGCTGCACCAACGAGCGCCCCCCGGGACATCCGCGGGGCTGCTGCAAGGAGAAGGGCGCGGAGAAGCTGCGGAACTATATGAAAGCGCGAGCCAAGGAAGAGGGACTCGAACGGGTGCGCATCAACGCGTCCGGTTGCCTGGATCGCTGCGAGCTCGGGCCGACGATGGTGATCTATCCCGAGGGTGTCTGGTATCGCTACGACTCGACATCTGACATCGACGAGATCCTGCTTAACCATGTGAAGGGCGGCGGACGGGTGCCGCGCCTGATGCTGAAGCCGGAAGATGGTCCGGGCGAGAAGTGAGCCGCCTGGTCGGGCGAGCGGAACAGCGGCCGAGCGCCACGGCGACACCATCTTTGCGCTGGCCAGTGGCGCCGGCAGGTCAGCGATCTCTGTCATCAGGATTTCCGGGCCGAAGGCGATCGAGGCGATCAATCTGCTCTCGGAGGGGGCGGTTTCCGAACCACGCAAACTTACTTTATGCAATCTACATACGATAAATAATCAAATAGTGCTTGATCACTGCCTGGTTGCCACGTTTCCAGGGCCGGCGAGTTTCAGCGGCGAGGACATGGCGGAGCTGCATCTTCATGGCGGACGCGCCGTCTTATCCGCTGTCGTCGATGAACTCGCGGCGATTCCCGGCCTCCGCCCGGCAGAGCCAGGAGAATTCACCCGGCGGGCGTTCGAGAACGGCAAGCTGGACCTCACGGCTGCTGAAGGTATTGCCGATCTGGTTAATGCGGACACGGAGCACCAGCGGCGTCAGGCGCTTCGCCAGATGGAGGGCGCGCTCGGCCGGATTTATGAGAACTGGCGGGCGCGGCTGGTCAAGACCCTGGCCAAGCTCGAGGCCCATATCGATTTTCCCGAGGACGATCTGCCTTCGGATCTTCTGCAGGAAGTTCAAGGACTTGCCGCTGAACTTCAACAGGAGATCGGCGCCCATCTGGCCGACAACCGGCGCGGCGAGCGGCTGCGGGAGGGTGTGTCAGTGGCCATCGTCGGCGCGCCGAATTCTGGAAAATCCAGTCTAATCAATTATTTAGCTGGACGCGACGCGGCAATCGTTTCTTCCCGTGCCGGCACGACAAGGGATGTGGTGGAAGTCCGCCTCGATCTCGGCGGCTATCGAGTGGATCTCGCCGACACTGCCGGGCTGCGGGACGCCAGCGATGAAATCGAGGCGGAGGGCGTCAAACGGGCTCTGGCGCGGGCAGAGGCAGCCGATATCAACATCCTCCTGTTCGATGGCGCCAATTTCCCGGAGATCGACCAGAGTACGCTGGCTCTGCTGGATGATCGGGCATTGCCGCTCATTAGTCGCGTGGACCTGGCAACAGGCCGTCCAGAGGAAAAATTGAATAACGCCCTGCCGGTTTCCGTTAAAACTGGCTGTGGGCTGCCCGAATTGATGGCGGGTCTTCAGGAGCGCGTCGAGACCATCGCAGGCGCCGCGGAAATGCCGTCACTCACCCGGGCGCGGCATCGTCACGCGTTGGAGCAGGCATTGATTGCCTTGAAGGGCTCCATGACGGCAGAGGAGCCGGAGCTGATGGCAGAGGAGATACGGCTTGCGGTCCGGTCGATCGGCCGGATCACCGGAAGGGTGGATGTCGAGGATATCCTGGACGTGGTGTTCCGGGACTTCTGCATCGGCAAGTAGGCGGGGTCGTTGTTTCACGTGAAACAAAATTGCGTGCAGGTCTTTTGACTCGGGAATGACCCCCCACTAGATTTCGCCGCCATGAAGAGCTGGGACGTTATCGTTGTCGGGGGCGGGCAC
>DATKFM010000085.1:0-8560 GCA_035544395.1 Verrucomicrobiia bacterium | reverse complement strand
AGCAGCCAGGGTTCGCTGCGCAACCGCAGCATCACATCCATCCGGTTGGTCGCGTTCAGCTTGGCGAGAACGGCGGAGACGTGATGTTCGACGGTGCGCAAGGAGCGTACCAGCCGCCTGGCAATATCCCGGTTGCTCATGCCCTGGGCGATCAAATCAAGGACCTCGATCTCACGCTGCGTGAGCCCGAGCGGATGGCCGCGCGCGGAGGCGTAGGGCCCCCGCCGCACCTTGGGCAGCTGGCCGGTGACGCCGAGGCGGCCGGCCATCCGCCGCGCGAGCAGGGCCGCGGGACGCGCCTCGATCGCCTCGAACATGGACACGGCGCGGGCCAGCGCTTCGCCACCTTCGGCACCGCCAACCTGCGTCAACGCGAGCGCCGCTTCATAGGGCAGGCCCAGGCGCGCCCATTCTTCGGCGGCGGTCAGTGGATCGCCGCGCAATTCCGCCGCCGGCGGCGCGGCCGCCCGCTGAATCGGCACGGATTGCGGCATCTTCATCCCGCTCCGGCGGCACCAGGTCGCCAACTCCCCGAGTTCCCAGGGATCGAAATTGCCGAGCCGCATGGCCAGGAGTTCTGTCAGCTGCTCGTGGCAGGCGACCGGGTCCTCGGCCAACCAGGCCGCCTCCGCCAGCGCCAGGCGGACTGGCGCGATGTTCTGCGGCTCGCCGGTCGCCAGGCCTTCCTTCAACGCCTGTTCCAGCAAGGCGGGGCCGTCGGGTTCGCCCAGGCGCACGCGCACCCGGCCCAGAACAGTCAGCGCGGGGAGGCGCATGACCAGGGTCAGCCGCTCCAGCCGCATGACGCCACGCGCGATGGTCTCGGCTTCACGGAGCCGGCCCTGCTCCATGCGCAGCTGCGCCTGCCGGCCGACGAGATAGTGAGTCCAGGCGTCCAGGTCATGCCGCGTGTCGAAGGCGATGCCTTCGGCCAGAATCCGCTCAGCCAGCGCGAAGTCCTTGAAGATCACCGCATACTCGGCAAAGTTGGTGTAGGCACGAGCGGCCTGCTCATGAAAGCCATGCTCCAGCGCGAGCGCGAGGCTTTCCTCCATCCGTTCGCGGCCGCCCGGCCGCCCGGCGAGCAGCAGCGCCGTGCCGACATTGTTGAGGGCATGAACGCGGGTTTCCATCTCGCCCATTTTCTCCGCGAGCGCGATCGCCCGCAGGCCCCATTCGACCGCTTCATCGACGCGGTCATTCAACATGTGGAGCTGCGAGCGCGCGCTGTAGGCCATTGCCAGTTCTGGTCCCGGCGGCAGGCTTTCCAGTTCGCGCACCGCCTGGTCGGCATAATCGTTCGCGCGCTGAGCTTCGCCGCGGTACCAGTGCAGCCGGGACAGCCAGCGCAGATTGAGCCCGACCTTGTCCAGGCGGCCGACCTCGCGCCATAGCGAAATGGCACGCTGCCGCGCCTCGATGACATTGTCGTCGATGCGCAGCGCCAGCCCGGCCTCGTAGGCCCAGTCCTCGTGCAGCTGCGCGGCCTGCGCCGGTGGCGCCTGGGACACATAGCGCAGCGCCGTCGCCAGGTGCGCCGCGGCCTGCTGATGGGCGCCGAGCCGCGCCGCCTGTGCCGCGGCTTGTGGAACCAGCTCCAGAACGCGCACTCCATTGTCGGCTCCGGCGGCATGGTGCACGCGCCGCGACAGCGAAGCATTCGCCTGGTCGCCCGGAACCTCGGCCATGGCCGCCTCGACTCTCGCATGCAGGGCGCGCTGGGCGGCCGGGCTCAGCCGATCGAGCGTCGCCTGCCGTGCGAGCTCATGACGGAATCTCACGGCGCCCTGTTCATCCCGCTGCAGCATGCCGCGGGCAATGCAGTTGTCCACCGAGGAATCGGCCTCCGCGCCCAGGAGGGCGCGCAGCAGCCAGCGTTCGACGCTCCAGGGTACGATGCAGATCGCCTCCAGCACCTCCCGCTCGGCTTTCGCCAGGCGTGAAATTCGAGACCACACGGCGTCGCGCACGGAAGGTGGAATCTGCGCCGGCATGGCGTGGTTGCCGGCGAGCAGCTCGGTGACGAAGAAGGGATTTCCCGCCGTTACCCGATGCAGGTCGGCGCCGGAGCTGCCCGACTGCTGCGCCAGCTGCGCAACGCCCTCCGGCGACAGCGGCTGCAAGGCGATGCGGGTGGTGGCGGCCGGCGGCAGATCGCCGAGCACTTGCGTCAGCGGATGCTCGACGCCGATTTCGTCGCTGCGCAGGGTCAACACCAGAAGGGCGCGGACGAGGGCGACGCGGCGCCCAAGGTATTTGACCAGATCCAGAGTCGCATGGTCGGCCCAATGCACGTCCTCGAACACCAGGACCGTGGGCTTGGCCGCTTCCTGGAGCGAATTCAACAGCATGGGAAAGAGCCGCTCGGGCGCCGCGGTTTCGTCCAGGAGCGCTGTTACCCGTGGATCGAGCATCGGCGCCATGTCCTGCAAGGGGCCAAGCGGACGCGGCGTGAACAGGGCCTCGCATCCGCCCCACAGCACCCGGTATTTGCCGTCGATACGCTGGGCAAACTCGCCGAGCACAGAAGTCTTGCCGATCCCCGCTTCCCCGCCAACGATCACGGTGCTGCCGTGACCGGCTGCGGCGTGGCGAGCAGCGCCGAGCAGCGATTCAAGCGACTCGTCTCGCTCAATCAGCATGGGAATTTATCCGGACGCCTCCTTGTGCTGAGGCTGGACTTGACCTTCCAGCTCGCGGAAATTTGAATCCCAGCAGTCAGACAATCCACGTCGCGACCGATAAGCTGTGATTATTGTCACAACAAGGAAACCTTTCCCGGCACGGCTTCCGCCCGGCCTTGCCACCTGCGGCTGCTGGGGACCGTTCGCAGTCTCCCGGCGGTAGCGGCGTCTGTCATCGTATGAACATACGAGACCGGTAGACTCTTCCCACCGTTTCCACGACCATAGGCTGTCGGGCCGGTAGGCAGGCCGATTCGCCAGGGAATCGGTTCCGGTGATTTAAGGAAGAGGGAGGTGCGAACTTGGGCATAACTCTCGAGGACTATTCCGATCTGGTCGGCCGCATCTATGACGCGGCCCTGGATCCGCAGCTCTGGCCGGAGGCTTTGGAGCGGGTGGCCGGGGCGGTCGGCGCAACGGCTGGCGGGCTGATGCTGACCGATCCCATCCGTCAGCGGTTTGCCGCCGTTTCCGTCGGCGTAAGTTCCGCGGCGGTCGAGGCCTACAACAAGTATTATTGGCGGGTCGACCCGATGGCGCCCATTCTCGGCCGGATGCCGACCGGGCTGCTGTTCACCGACCGGTCTGTGGTGGCGAGATCGGAATTGGAGCGGACGGAGCTGCACAACGACTGGGCGCAACCGCAGGGCCTCGAGGATTCGGCCTTTGCGATATTGCTGCGGGACGGTCCTGCCTTGGGCGCTTTCTGCCTCGGCGCTTCCAAGCGCGTCAACGCCTACGAGCGCTCGGACTCGATGCGGCTTCTGCAATTGCTCGTGCCGCACCTGCAGCGGGCTGCGCGCACGCAGTGGAAGATGGACTGCGTCATCGCCGGCCGGAACGTCGCCTTTGCGGCGCTGGCGCGCCTCCGCCATGGCGTCGTGCTGGTCGGCGCCGGCGGCAGAGTGTTGTTCGCCAACGATGCGGCGGCGAGGCTGGCCGCGCAAACCGATGGCCTGAGCATCGGCGCTGCCGGCCTGCGGGCTGCCTTGCCGTCGCAGGACGCCGCCCTGCAACGGCTGTTAGCGCAGGCATTCACCAGTAATGGCGCAGAAGTGCCCATTGGCGGGATGCAGGCGATCACCCGGGTCTCAGGCCGGCGCGCCTTTGTCATCTATGTGCTTCCCCTGCGCGAGATCGCGGAGACATTCACGGCTTACGCCCCCTGCGCCATCGCGGTGATCGTCGATCCAGACGATCCGCCGCCGATTTTGCCGCGTCATCTGCAAGAGCTCTATGGGCTGACTCCGGCAGAGGCCGCTGTTGCCATCCAGATGCTGCGTGGCCAAGGGCTGCAAGCGGTTGCCGCGGAACTGCGCGTCACCCTGTCGACGGTGCGTATCCACCTCCAGCGGGTCTTCGAGAAGACGGGGACCCATCGCCAGGCCGAACTTGTCCGTCTCCTGCTTGACGGGCAAGCGGGCATTGCTCAGTCGACATAGCGCGACACCGTGCGCCGTTCGCCGATCAGGCCGCGGGGGCGCAGCAGCAGGATCACCGCCAGCATGATGCCGATCATGGCGATCTGCAGCGCGGCGGCGCGGGCCTGCTGGTCGGGCGGGAACAGCGCGGCGATCAGGGCGCCGGAGGCGCTCCACAATCCCCAGACCAGGATTGCGCCCAGCAACGCGCCGCGGTTGTTGCCGGCGCCGCCGACAATCAGCATGGCCCAAACCTGGAAGGTGAGGGCCGAGAGATAATTGTCCGGCGCGATGAAGCCGATGTAGTGGCCCTGGATGGCGCCGGCGAGGCCCATGATCGCGCCGCCCAGCGCGAAGGCCTGCAGCCGGTAGGCGCGGGCGTTCTTGCCCAGGGACAGCGCCGCCGTCTCGTCCTCGCGGATCGCGCGCAGGACGCGGCCCCAGGGGCTGCGGAGCAATCGCTCCAGCGCGACATAGAGGACGATGACGACGGCGAGGACCAGCGCGAGATTGAGCAGGTTGAACAGCAGCGCGTTCTCCTGCACCGAGGCGAAGGGGCGCGGGATGAAACCGATGCCGAAGGGGCCGCCGGTGATCGATTGCAGGTTGAGCGCCAGGAGCTGGATGGTGACGGCGATTCCGAAGGTGGTGATGGCCAGGTAGTCGGCGCGCAATCGGAGCGTCAGCGCGCCGATGGCCAGCGAAACCAGTCCGGCAACGAGGGCCGCGCCGGCCCAGCCGATGGCCATCGGCAACTCGAAACCGCCGAAGCGATCGGCGGTCTCCGGCGTGGTCAACAGCGCCGAGGTATAGGCGCCGATGGCGACGAAGCCGGCGACGCCGACATTGAACAGCCCGGTCTGGCCCCACTGGATATTGAGGCCGAGGCAGATGATGCCGAAGCTCAAGGCCGTCGCCAGGAAGAACGCGCCATAGCCCAGGAGGTCGAGGCTCATTCGCGCACCCCGAAGATTCCCGTGGGCCGGATCAGCAGCACGGCGATCAGCAGCGCGAAGGCGACGGCGGCGCGGAAGTTGGCGCCGATCAGCGGCACCGCCAGCGCTTCCGCGAGACCGACGATCAGCCCGCCGATGACGGCGCCGGGCACGCTGCCGATGCCGCCGAGGATCGCCGCCGCGAATAGCGGCAGCAGCAGGTCGAAGCCCATGAAGGGCCGGATCTGCACCACGATGCCGGACATCACACCGGCCGCGGCGGCCAGCGCGCCACCGATCAGCCAGGTGGCTCGCACGATGCTGTCGACATCGATGCCGACCACGCCGGCCAGCGCCGGATTCTCCGACACCGCGCGCATCGAGCGGCCCAGGGTGGTGCGGGTCATCAGCAGATGCATGGCGGTGACCAGGACGGCGGTGAGGCCGATCATGAACATCTGATCGGGAGTCATTCGCATGCCCGGCAGGATCTCGATCGCCATCTGGATATCGCGGCTGAAATAGCGCGGCTGGGAGGTGAAGAAGAATTCGCAGAGGCTGCGCAGCGCCATCGACGCGCCGAAGCTGGCCATCACCATGATGATGGCGGTCCCCTTGGCCCGGAGCCGCGAGAAGAGCAGGCGATCGAGCGCCAGCGCCATCAGGCCGGTCAGGAGGGCGGCGATCAGCCCGGCGATGATGAGAGGCCAGCCGAAGGAGAAGGGCGCGATCTCAGATATGTCACCGCCATAGGCAAAACCGATAAGTCCGATGATGGCGAGCGTGCCATAGGCGCCCCAGGTGACGAACTCGCCATGGGCGAAATTGGCGAAGCGCAGGATCGAATAGGTCAGGGTGACGCCGATGGCGCCGAGCCCGATCATGGCGCCCATCAGCAGGCCGTCGGCGAGGAATTGCGGATTCATGGGGCGCTGCGGCTGATGCCGCCGAGATAGAGTTCGGCGACGGTGCGGTCGGCGAGCAGAGCCGCGCCGGTGCCCGTGTGGTGGTTGCGCCCCTCCGCCAGCACATAGCCGCGATCGGCGATCGCCAGGGCGGCGCGGGCATTCTGCTCCACCAGGAGTATGGTCACGCCGGATTGCCTGATCTCCTTGAGCTTGGTGAACACCAGCTCGACCAGCTTGGGCGAGAGCCCGGCGGAGGGTTCGTCCAGCATCAGCAGCGCCGGTTCCACCAGCAGCGCGCGGGCGACCGCCAGCATCTGCCGCTGGCCGCCGGAGAGCCGGCCCGCGAGCAGCGATTTCTGCCGCGCCAGGTCGGGGAAGAAGTCGTACATGGTGTCGAGGCGCGTCCGCCGTTGCGCGCGCGGCAGCACCGCCGAGGCAAGGGCAAGATTTTCCGCCACGCTCATGCTGGCGAAGACATTCTCGGTCTGCGGCACGAAGGCGAGGCCTTGGCGGATCAGGTCGTGGGACTTCCAGCCGGTGATGTCGCGCTCGCCCAGATGCACGCGGCCGCCGAACACCGGCACCAGCCCGGCGACGGCCTTGATCAGGGTCGATTTGCCCGCGCCGTTGGGGCCGAGGATGGCCACGATTTCGCCGCTAGAGATTTCCATGTCGGCGCCGCGCACCACCGGCACGTCGAGTTCATAGCCCGCGACCAGATCGGCGATCCGCAGCACTGGCGCGCTCATGCCGCGGCTCCGCCGAGATAGGCCTCGATGACCCGGGGATCCCGCGAGACGTCCGAAGGTGCGCCTTCAGCCAGCAGCCGCCCGCTCGCCATGACGAAGACGCGGCCGCAAAGGCGCGCGATCATGTCCATGTTGTGCTCGATGATCAGCAGCGTGACGCCGCGCTTGTTGATGGCGAGGATGCGGGTGACGATGGTCTCCAGGACCAGCGCGTTGACGCCGGCCGCCGGCTCATCCAGCAGGATCATCTGGGGATCGGCCATCATCACGCGGGCCAGCTCCAGCAGCTTGCGCTGTCCGCCCGAGAGAATCCGCGCCGGCTGGTCGGCGAGGCGGTCGAGAGTGACGAAGGCCAGCAGCTCCCGGGCCTTCTCGATATTGCGTTTCTCCTCGGCGCCGATGCGGCGGGGCGCGAGGAAATTCGGCAGCAGCCGCTCGCCGGTCTGTTGCGGGGCGGCGACCAGCAGATTCTCCAGCAGGCTCATTTCGGGAAAGGGCCGCGGGATCTGGAAGGTGCGGCCGAGCCCGCGGGCGAGGCGGCGATGGGCGGGCTCTGACTCGATGGCCTGACCTTCCAGCAGGATCGCGCCCCCGCTGGGCGACAGGCTGCCGGCGACGAGATTAAACAGCGTCGTCTTGCCGGCGCCATTCGGCCCGATCAGCCCGGCGATCTCGCCGCGCGCCACCGTCAGCGAGACGCCGTCCACCGCCATAATGCCGCCGAACCGGCGCGTCACCGACCGAAGCTCGAGCATCTCCCCCTCAGCGCCCCGGCATCGTGAGATCGCGCCGGGTTTGTCTAAGCCGTGAGCGGGGAGTAGGTATCATGGGGCCGATGTGGCCGCAAACGCTGGACTTTTCACGCCATGACAAGCAATGGGGATGACAGTTTCGAGATCTACGACCTGAAGGTCGAGGTGACCGCGCCTGAGGATGCCCGCATCTATTGCGGCGCCAAGCCGGGGGACTATTTCGAGCTCAAGGGCGAGATGCTGCATCTGCCGCCGGGCCAGGGCTTCTCGATCTATTCCCTGGCGGCGGTGCTGCCGCTGTTGGCGGCCAAGCAGCGGGTCAGCGACGCCAATGACTGGATGTCGACCGATGCCGAGGTGGCCTGTCCCGATCCCAATTGCCCGACGCGGCTGCGCATCAGCAGGACCGGCAAGCGCCGCTTCCGCCATGGCGACACGACGGCCGTGAAGCTGCCGAAGGCGTGAGCGCGATGGGCAAGGTGGAACGGACCGCGCTGCGGCCCGGCTATGAGATCTCGCGGGTGATCCGCGGCGGGTGGCAGCTCGCCGGCGGCCATGGGGCGGTGGACCGCGCGGCGGCGGTTGAGGATCTCAGCGCCTTCTGCGATGCCGGCATCGTCACTTTCGATTGCGCCGATATCTATACCGGCGTCGAGGAATTGATCGGCGAATTCCGCAAGCGGGCGCTGCATCGAGGCGGACGCGACGCGCTCGCAGGGTTACGCGTCCATACCAAGCTGGTTCCCGATCTGGAGCTGCTGCCGCGCTTGCGCAAGAGCGATGTGCGCACGATCATCGACCGGTCGTTGCTGCGCCTCAATTTGGAGCGGCTCGATCTCGTGCAGTTCCATTGGTGGGACTATGCCATTCACGGGATGGTCGAAGCCGCGCTCTGGCTGGACGAGCTTTGCCACGAGGGCAAGGTCGAGCTCATCGGCGGCACCAATTTCGATACGCCGAGCACGCAAGCGCTGCTGGAAGCCGGCGTGCCGCTGGCGTCGATGCAGGTGCAGTATTCGCTGCTGGATGCGCGGCCGGAGCATGGCCTGGTCGATCTCTGCCGCAAGTCGGATGTTCATCTGCTCTGCTATGGTTCCGTGGCCGGCGGTTT
>DATKFM010000084.1:0-10510 GCA_035544395.1 Verrucomicrobiia bacterium | reverse complement strand
GCCGTCTTGTCGGCGTCGTTCCAATAGCCGCGCATGACGGAGTAGCCGCGGGTGCAGAGCTCGCCAGGCATGCCCGGCGGCACGATGCGGCCCGACTCGTCGACGACCTTCACCTCCAGGTGGGGATGGATGCGGCCGACGCTGCCGACGCGCTTTTCCAGCGGATCGTCGGCCGCCGTCTGGAAACTGACGGGACTGGTCTCCGTCATCCCGTAGCAGATCGTGACGTCCCGCATATGCATCTCGCCCACCACGCGCTTCATGACTTCGGTGGGGCAAGGCGAGCCGGCCATGATGCCGGTGCGCAGCGAAGAGAGATCGAAACGCTTGAATTCCGCATGGCCTAGCTCGGCGATGAACATGGTGGGCACGCCATAGAGACCGGTGCAGCGTTCATCCTGCACGGTTGCCAATACCGCCTGGGGATCGAACGCCTCGCCGGGATAGACCATCGCGGCGCCATGGGTGACACAGGCGAGGTTGCCCAGGACCATGCCGAAGCAGTGATAGAGCGGCACGGGAATGCAAATGCGGTCCTTCTCGGTGAGACGCATGGTCTCGCCGATGAAGTAGCCGTTGTTGAGGATGTTATGGTGCGTCAGCGTGGCGCCCTTGGGGAAGCCCGTGGTGCCGCTGGTGAATTGGATGTTGATGGGATCGTCGAACTGGAGATCGGCAGAAATCTCCCGAAGCTTTTGGCGTTCGGCATCCGTGCCCAACCCGGCCACATCGTCGAACGCGAGCATGCCCGGCGACGGCCCGCCAATGCGGATGACCGTGCGCAGGTCCGGTAGCCTGGCGGCGCGCAACTGCCCCGGCCGGCCGCTCGCCAACTCCGGCGCCAGCTCGTTGAGCATGGCGATATAGTCGCTGCTCTTTAGGGCCGTGGCCGTGATCAGCGCCTTGCAGCCGACCTTGTTCAGCGCATATTCCAGCTCGGCCAGGCGGTAGGACGGGTTGATGTTGACGAGGATGAGCCCGGCTTTTGCGGTTGCGAACTGCGTGATCACCCATTCCGAATTGTTCGGCGACCAGATGCCGATGCGGTCGCCGGGCTGCAGCCCGAGCGCGAGCAGCCCGGCCGCGAAGGCGTCGACCTTTTGCTGGAGATCTCGATAAGTCCAGCGCAGATTCTGCTGCCGCACGATCAAGGCATCGCAATCGGCCCAGCGCTGCGCCGCCGCATCGAAATACTCGCCCAATGTCTGGCCGATCAGCGGCTTCTCGCTGCCGCCATGCACATAGCTGCGGCTCAGCTTGCCCATGACGCTTGCCTCCCTACCCGGCGGATTTTCTCTTTCGGTCAGGAAACCACGCTGCCGAGGCCGTTGGCAAGCAGCGGCGTCAGGCAGATTTCTGATGCGCGGCGCGGCTAGCCTTGATTTCGTCGAAGCCCTCGATAAGGCCGGCGCCCACGATGAAAAAACAGCCCAGGATCTCGCGCAAACCGAAGGGCTCATCGGTCAGGATGGCGGCGCTGACGGCGGCGCCGACGACTTCCAGCAGAAGCAGCACGGTGACTCGCCCGGGCTCGACAAATCCGCTGCCCCACATGACCAGCCAGGCGAGCAATACCTGCCAGAGCATGCAGATCAGCAGATAGGGGGCGGCCGAACCGATAATTGCCGGCGAGGGCGGCGTCCCCGCGGCAATAGGCAGCGCCAGCAGAGGAACGGCGAACAGCGCGCCCATGAGTCCCGAAACGAATGTCTTCTGCCAGCCGGTGATGCTGCCGCCCAGCTTACGCGAATAGGTCGCCGTCAGGGCGAAGGCGATGCTGGAGATGAGCGCCGCGCCATCGGCCAGGGACAGCGGCGTTGAGCCCAAACCCTCCAGCCCCAGCAGGATGACCGCGCCGGCGAAGCCAAAGGCGATGGTCAGCACGCGGAAGCCGCGCAAGGGCAAATTGAAGAACAGGAATCCGAACAGCGTGCCCCAAACCGGCGCCAAGTAGAACAGCAGGGTCACCCGCACTACGCTACCGGTCAGCAGCGCAAAGTTCCAGAGCGCCAGTGTAACGCCGGACATCACGCCCATGATCAAAAGGTTGCGGATTTCGGCGCTGTTCGGCCGGCGGCCGCGCCAAGCCAACGGCAGGGTCAGCAGCGCGCAAAGGCCGAAGATGACGATGCTGGCCCAGGCGCCCTGCAGGCCCGCAGCCTCGACCTGCCGCAGTGGAATCCACCAGAGGCCCCAAAGCAGGCCGCTGGCTGCAATAGAAAGGGAAGGCAATGTCGCTGAAGGATGCGGGGGGTTCATCATCGCCGCCGCAATCTAGCGGGCGCGCCCGATATCCGACAACCCGCACCGGTCGCGGTGCATTCTCCGGCCTGCCGGAGAACCGCGAATCAATTGTGTGTTAGAGAGAAACGACTCCTGAAGCGTAGAGCGAGCCGAGCACAGCGACTGCCTGCGCCAACATGGTACAGGTTGCGATGGTGAGACCCCAGCCGATGGCCGCGGCCACGGACCGCAGCGAGGGGCGCGCTGTGATTGCACTTGGAGTCTTGGTCCAACCCGAAGAACGGGTCCCGATCGAAGCCAGCATTTTCCACTCCCACGACTTTCCGGTTCATTCGGCCTTGTTGGCCTGCCGGAGTTGAGCAGCATGCTATACAAATACGCGACAAAGGCATAGCGCTCAGTGATGAATATTACGCGTCAATCATTGTTAACAAGTTAACGTTGATTTCCGGAATGTTTGAAGGAAATCAAGCGGGCGTACTGAGAGCGGTCCCGATCCATTGCGCCAATGTTTCGTTCCGGCGCCAAAACTCTTGCCTCTGCCAAAAAAACGCCCCGCGGTTATGCGGGGCGAAGTGGGGGAGGTTGGGGGACAGGGAAGTCTGGAGGGACAGGTCTTCAGAGATCGAAGACACCGCCGTAATACAGGAGGACGCCGAGCAGAACCAAATCGCCGAGGATAACGGCCGTACCGACCAGCAATCTCCGGCTGACAAAGCCCACGCCGGCGGAACCAGTCCGCAGGGCGTAAGGCAGTCGCGTATTGAGATCGCTGTGGCGCATCGTCCTTGTCCTCGACAGCATCGCTCATTCGACGCTGCATCCTGATGACAGGGAGACGATAGCTGAAATGCCGTTGCGGCATGGTTTCGATAGCGACGGCGCCGTGATATTCCCGGTGAACGCGCAGCGGCCGCGCCGTTACATTCCGTTCACGGCAGCGCTACGAATTGGCAATTGAGATTGCGGAATCCTTTATCGCCGCGCGCGGCCGACATGCTCCAGCGCTAGTTCGAGCTCATCGCAGAGGATATCGGCCTCCGCACGGCCGAAGACGATCGGCGGCTTGAGCTTGAGCACATTGTCGAACGGGCCGTCGGTGGAGAGCAGCACGCCGCGCTCCCTGAGGATGTTGATCACGTCGCCCGCTTCCGATGTCGCGGGCTCCAAAGTGGCGCGGTCGCGCACCAGCTCGATGCCCTGATACATGCCGCGGCCGCGCACGTCGCCGATTAGCTCGTGGCGTGCCTGCATGTCTTGGAACCGCTCCAGCAGGTAGTTGCCGGTTTCGAAGGCCCGGCGCTGCAAGCCCTCCTGCTCGATCACGTCCAGCACCGCCATGCCGACGGCGCAGGACACGGGATTGCCGCCGAAGGAGTTGAAGTACTCCATGCCGTTGGCGAAGCGCTCGGCGATGGCATGGGTCGTGACGACGGCTGCCAGCGGATGGCCATTACCCATGGGCTTACCCAGGGTGACGATATCGGGCACCACACCCTGGGGCTGATAGGCCCACATGGCGTCGCCGACGCGGCCGAAGCCCACCTGGACCTCGTCTGCAATGCAGAGACCGCCCGCTGCGCGCACGTGATCGAAGGCATGGCGCAGATAGCCGTCGGGGAAAACGATCTGCCCGCCGCAGCCGGAGATCGATTCCGCGATAAAGGCCGCCGGCCCTGCGCCGGTGCGCGCCCGCACATCGGCGATGCGCTCAGCCACCGATTCCGCATAGGCGCGGCCCATCGCCTCGCCATAGCCCTTGTGCGGCCCGCGATAGGGATCGGGGATATCGGCGATGTGCACATGCTCGGGCTTTCCGGCGCCGCCTTTCCGGTTGAACTTGTAAGGGCTGATGTCCACGAGAGCTTGCGTGTTGCCGTGATAGCCCCAATCGACGGAGATGATGTCCTTGCGCCCTGTCGCCGTGCGCGCCAGCCGCAGCGCCAGTTCGTTGGCCTCCGACCCCGAGCAGACGAAGTACACCACCCGCAACGGATCCGGCATGGTGGCGGCAATGCGCTCGGCATAGGCCAGGATCGTGTCGTGCAGGTAGCGGGTATTGGTATTGAGGATCGAGGCCTGCTTTGTCAGCGCCTCCACCACCTTCGGATGGCTATGGCCCACATGGCAGATATTGTTCACGCAATCCAGATAGGCGCGGCCGGTATGGTCATAGAGATAGGCGCCTCTGCCCCTGATGATCTTCAGCTTCTTGCGGTAACTGATGCTGAGGGAGGGGCCGAGCATAGCGGAGCGCTTCTTGAGTAGTACATCAGGCGGCGCCGGATCGACGCGGAATGTCGCCTCATCGAGCCGCAGCAGCAGGTTCGTGTCCGGACAGATGGAACGCCAGATCCCCCAACGGCTTGGCTCGCCCGCACCCTCGAAGTTGCCGCTCTTGCCCATGAGATCGGTCATGATCTGCACATGCACATGAGGCGCCCAGTTGCCGTTGACGCTGGGGTCGCCGATATAGCCGATCACCTGACCCGCCTGGACACTTTGGCCCGCGGCCACCGTCTCCAGCGTGCGCCGCGACAGATGGCCGTAGAGCGTATAGAAAGGCGGACCATCCACGCCGGCGTGATGCTCCAGGATCACGGTGGGGCCGTAGTCATAGGCAAAGGCATTGTCGACGACGCTGACCACGCGGCCGGGCAGCGGCGCGTGCAATGGCGTCTCCGCCTCGATGAAGAGATCGATGCCCGTGTGCACCGAGCGCATTTCCGGCGCGTCGGTCTTGAACTGCTCGCCCGCATAGCAATTGCGGTCTTCGCCATAGAGGCCGAGCGCGTACAATGCGCCCTCGCCCGCCATCTTTCTCTTCAGCCAGTTCCAATAGGCGTGCGGGTCGGAGGCAAGCTCCATGCCGGGCGCCCCGGCTTGCAGCGAAATGACAATCCGACCGGCGCGGCCGATGTCGAACGGCAGCACGGAGGCCGGCTTGCACTCGGTCGATTTCAACCAGGCAACGACGGCATCATGGGCGGGCACCGGCGTCAGGCCCGCCGCTTCGCGCGCAGCGAAATGCAGGAAATGCGGATTCATCCCGTCCAGCCGCCGCAGCATCTCAAAGGCCGGTTTCTGCGAGATCAGCAGATACTCGTTGTCAGGATATTGCTTCGCGCGCCGGGACGAGATGCAGACGCTCATCGCCAGGCGCATGGCGACGAGATCGAACAGCACGACCAGCTCGTCTTCCGCAAGCGGGAACTCGGCGTTATAGCCGCGGATCAGCGGTCGGGCGGCGGCGATGGTATCCGGCATATCGAGCAATGCATAGGCGAGCGTGACGGCAAGCTCATTGATTTGCCGCCCGAACAGCATGTCGCCGAAATCGATCAGGCCGGTGACTTCGCCGGCGTCAGCCGCATCGACAATGATGTTGTTGTCGTTGGCGTCGTGATGGATCACGGCGGCGCGCAGCCGCGGCAGGCGCGGCTTCACCTGCGACTGGTACCGCGCGAACACGCGCTCCACCAGCGCCCGGTCCTCGGCCTTGGCGATGTCGGCGGTATAGCCGCGGCATGCTTCCGCATTGTCCAGATTCCACAGGAAATCGGGACGATGCGCCGCCGGATGGCCGAAGCCCTGCAATGCGCGTGACAGCTTGCCCATGAACCGGCCCAGGCTTTCCAGCAAAGTCGGCGTGCGCGGCACGGCGCTGAACAGCCGGCCCGGCAGAAAGCTCACTGCGCGCACCAGATGAGCGTCGCGGCCATCAGTCGACGGCCAGGTGACGAGCCCCTCGCCGCTCTTCGCCGGGCGGATGCGCGGCACGCCCAGAACCGGCGCAACTTTTTCCAGATGCGCCAGCACGGCCTGCTGAAACTCTAGAGCCGTTCTGTCCTCGCCCAGATTGGCGATCTTCAGCACGTAGTCGCCATCGGGTGTTCGTATCAGCGCATTCTGATCCCGCTCGCTGACCAGCGGCGCGATCTCACCCGTCAAGCCGAAGCGCTCGCGGGCGATTGTCTGGAGGTCGCCGGCCGGGAATGCCGGCGGCGACCTGTCGAATGCCGCCATGGCGGAGACTGCAGATTTGGACGTACCGGTCATGTACTGCCTTACTCGATTTCTGTCCGTTCACACGGCCTGGCGCAGTGGCTGTTTCACGCTGGCGGCTATCTCGGCGAAGATATCTCCGCTCAGCTTCACCCGGCGCCGCTGGGTTTCATAGTCTACATGGATCAGACCGAAGCGCTGGCTGAAACCGCAGGCCCATTCGAAATTATCCATCAGCGTCCAGGCGAAGTAACCCTTGAGAGGGATGCCCGCCTGGACCGCCCGCGCGGCCTGTTCCAGATGCGCCACCATGTAGCGCGCGCGGTCCAGATCTACAATGGCGCCATCGGAACCGACGACATCGGTAAATGCAGCACCGTTCTCGGTAATATAGAGATCATCTGGAGCGTAGTTCTCCTGCACATAGGCTAGGATGTCATAGAGCGCCGCTGGATGGACCTCCCATCCCATTGTGGTGTAACTGCCCGGCGGTTTGATCCTGGTGAAATTCACCGGCGGCACGTCACTACCATCGGCAATGACGGAGCGGCGATAGACATTGACGCCCAGATAGTCGATCGGCACGGCAATCGTCTCCATGTCGCCGCCGCGGATATCCGGTGTCAGCCCGCCAAAGACCTCCAACATGTCGGCCGGATAGGCGCCGCGGAACAGCGCATCCAGATACCAGCGGTTCTGGCAGCCGTCGAACCGGCGCGTGGCGGCAATGTCCTCGGGCCGGCCGCTGTCGGGCGTCGCGGCGTTGAGGTCCAGCACGATGCCGACCTTCGCTCCCGGCACGTTCGCGCGGATCAGCGGCACCGCCTTGCCATGGGCGAGCAGCGCATGATGACCTGCGGCCAGCGCGCCTTTGGCGCCAAGCTTCAGGCCCGGTGCGTCCTCGCCGAAGGCATAGCCCCACCAGGTGAAAGTCCATAGTTCATTGAATGTCGCCCAATGCCTGACCCGATCACCGAGCCGTCGCGTAACCACGTCAACATAGGCCAGGTAGTCGTCAACGACGTCGCGCCGGAGCCAGCCGCCACCCTCATCCTGCAGCACCTGCGGCAGGTCCCAGTGATAGAGCGTGACGAAGGGCGCGAGGCCGGCCTCCAGCAGCTCATCTACCAGCCGGTCATAAAAAGCGAGCCCCGCTTCGCTCGCCGTGCCGCGCCCCTCAGGAATGATCCGCGGCCAGGCGATGGAGAAACGGTAGGCATTGAGGTTGAGTTGCTTCATCAGCGCGATATCCTCGCGCCACCGGTGATAGTGATCGCAGGCGATGTCGCCGGTCTGCCCGTCGGCAATGGTGCCGGGCGTATGGGTGAAGCGGTCCCAGATGCTCTCGCCCCGGCCATCCTCGGCGACGGCGCCTTCGATCTGATAAGCCGCCGTCGCCGCGCCGATGGTGAAATCCGCCGGCAGCCGGATCGCACGCGCCCGCGCGCTCAGCTCGCGGAGAACTTCAATGGGCTTTGACACTGTAGCGACGCTCGATCCATTGCAGCGCGCTCGCCGCGGACAAAGTCAGGAAAACGTAGACGATGGCTACCGTATTGAACGGCGGGAATACCAGGAAGTACGCCGACTGGAATTCCCGCATCCGTTGCAGCACGTCGCGCACTGAAATCAATGTCAGCAGCGACGTATCCTTGAGGATGGCGATGAACTCATTGCCCAGCGGCGGGATGATCACCCGCAGCGCCTGCGGCAGCACGATCAGCCGGGCCACCTGCCAGTTCTTCAGGCCCAGGCTGCGCGCCGCCTCGACTTGGCCCCTGGGCACCGCCTCGATGCCGGCGCGGAAGATCTCCGCCATGTAGGCGGAATAGCCGATCGACAGCGCGACGATGCCGCGTGTCAGGTTCGGCAGATCGATATAGCCGCCGGTGGAGTCCTTCAGCGTGCTGGCGAGCGGAAAGCCGACATAGAGGATGATCACCAGCATCGGTATGCCGCGGGCGATGTCGATGAAGAAATCGGCGGCGATCGCCATCGGATGGCGGCCATGGAGCAAGCCGCCGAAGATCAGGATCGTGACGAATATGCCGACAATGCCAAGCGCCACGCCCGGCAGCTTGTACTTGTCTGGGAGGAATGTAACGCGCCAGATGACCGGCAGATCCGCCGGCGCCTGCGATTCCGGAATGAAGGTCGACGAAACCTTGTCGCCGGCCTTCATCAGTTCGAGGGCCTCATTCACATCGACAGCGCTGCGCGTCTGGATTCGCTGCCCGGAGCCACCTTCATAGCTGCCGCTCTTGACGGCATCCACCAATCCTTCGGGTGTGCCCTTGACGATGGCCATCTGCTTTTCGAGCGTACCCACCAGCACAAAGGTATCGGTGGGCTGCGAGAACAAATAGGCAGAGCCGGCGAGCAAAACGACGCTGAGCGCGGCCAGGCCGACAAAAGTCCAGCGCTTCGGCTTCAGCATGCGCAAGCCGGTCCAGATCAGGCCGAGGATCGCTGCGCCGACATAACCGAAGATTCCGGCGCGCAGCGTGACCGCCAGGCCGGCAGCAAAACCCACATAGGCGAACAGCAGCAAATACAACGCGCCGCCGCCGTTGATGACCGCCAGCAGGAGGAAGGCAGCCGATGCGAGGCGCCGGCCGCTGGCGCGCTTGCTTGCGAAGTATGCGAGCGCCGTCAGAGCCGCGGCAGCGACGATGTAGATCTTGATGCAGGACCGCAGGAAATCCATGCTGTAAGTCAGCGCTTCCGGCGTCAGCTGCCGGGGCGTCTTGGCCGGCACGATCAGCGTCGAGGTGAAGGGGTCGACACTGTTGGAGACCACGGAATTCACGAACGCCGACATATCCAGCGAGAGGGCGGCATAGACCGCGACGGCCAGGCACAGCAGCGCCGCCACCCAGCCGCGCAATCGCCAGGGATCGGTTTCGAGTTTGCCGAGATGGCGCAGGACCGGCGCAACCAGTCCGAGAACGAGCACTGCCAAGAGGACGAAGTAAGCAACGAATTGCTGCAGCGCATTGTCTTCGATGCCGAGGATTGCCCTCAGCGAGCGCAGGTAATCCGACGACACGAAGAAGAGGTAGACCAGGAACGGCGAGGCGAAAAGGATGACGAGATTGCTGGGCCGGATGCTCTTGAGGGCTTGCATGGCGTTTTCCCGCTATCCTCGGCGATAGGCGGCGTGAGTCTTGCGGAAAGTGAACGTGCCCGGAGTCTTATCGATCCGGGCACGTCTCATCGTCATCTCCATCCTTAGATAAGTGGCATGGCGGCCCCAAAAGCACACGGGCCGCCCACGGCAAGCTTACGAAGTTTTGCCCCAGTATTTGCCGACCAGCTTATCCAGGGTACCGTCATCCTTGATCGCCTTCAGCCCTTCATTGAAGGCATCGCGCAGCGGATCGCCCTCGCGGAACACCAGGCCAAGCGGATCGGACTGCAGGCCGGTGATGCCGACGATCAGCTCGCCCGCGAACTCCTGCTCATAGGCCACCGCCGATGTGCCGTCGATGATCACGCCATCGACATCGCCGTTCTTGAGCGCGGCGACGGCGGCGGCGAAGGTGTCATAGAGGCTCAGGTTCTCGCGGCCGACCAGTTCCTCGCCCAACGTCGCGTTGGTGGTGGCTGTCTGCGCGGCGAGCTTGCGGCCTTTCTTGAAGTCCTCAATGGTCAACGCCTTGTCGGCAACGCGCAGCAGAATCGCCTGGCTCACGACGATATAGGGATCGCTGAAATCCATCTCCTTGTCGCGCTCCTCGGTGATGGAGACGCCGGAGACCACCATGTCGAACTGGCTCTGCTGCAGGGCGGCGAAGATGCCGTCCCAGGCCGTGGTGACGAACTCGGCCTTGCAATTGATCCGCTCGCAGATGGCGTTCATCACGTCGACATCGAAGCCGACGATCTGGCCAGAGGCCTCGTCGACGGTCTCCATGGGCGGATAGGTGGTGTCCGAGCCCACCTTGAGAACCTTGCCGCCGAGATCCGCGGCGAAGGCCGGGCCGGCCATCATGCCGACCGCAACTGCGGCCATGACAAAACGTTTGATCATTCTCACTGCTCCTCTGTCCTAGCGTCGTTGTCGTGCAAACTGATTTTTCACTGCGCCGGTCAAACGCCGGGATTTTCACGCCAAGAATCATCAAGGCTAAGTTTCCCGCCTTGCTTCGATCCCGTCGATTTCCCGTTCTCTTCAGCCTCCCGGCGCTGACTGGCGCAGCGTTGCGATCACTCTAGCCGCCCGCCGCGTCAATGCAAGCCGCCGGCAACTGGAATATTC
>DATKFM010000083.1:0-10906 GCA_035544395.1 Verrucomicrobiia bacterium | reverse complement strand
AATCCGACTCCGCCGATCCAAATGATGATGGCGAGCACATGTAAAACCCGGGCGATGAGGGATAAATCCATGGCCGACATGGTGACTCGGGCGGGGGAAGCCGCGCCTTGAGCCACGTCAACACACTTTTAACCATGATTTTCGGCGATATCGCCCTCTGAGCGCGGTCTTTTTTGCATCGGATGGGGATTTTCGCCTGAGCACGCACCTAAGAATTGAATCCGTGCGGAGACCGATGCCGCGGCGCTGCGGCCACCAGATTGTCACACCGGATGTCGGCGCCGGCGCGGATTGCCGCTCATCGTGCCGCGCCCCGCGAAATCATTTTGCACCTTGCGCCAGATCAACGGCGGGTTAACCAAGACACACCATTGTAAGCTACCGCAGTTCGCGTCCTCACAGGCCAGCCACAATCGCTTCCAGCATGACCGCTTCGCCACCACCCTCCTGCCGCGACATCAGCGGATGAGTTCCGAACAACCCGCGCCAAGCCTGCCGGCCAGCCCGGCATGGCATCTGTTCGTGCCGAAACTCTACACCGTGCTGAAGCAGGGCTATGGCGCGGCGGATCTGCGCCAGGACGTGCTGTCCGGCCTGACCGTTGCCATCGTCGCCCTGCCCCTGGCCATGGCGCTGGCCATCGCCAGCGGCACGACACCGGACAAGGGCCTGATCACGGTGGTAATCGGCGGCTTCCTGATCTCGGCGCTCGGCGGCAGCCGGTTCCAGATCGGCGGCCCCACCGGCGCCTTCGTGGTGGTGGTGTTCAATGTCATCCAGGCCTACGGCTATGACGGGCTGGTGGTCGCCACGCTGATGGCCGGACTGATGTTGATCGCCGCCGGCCTGCTGCGGCTAGGCACCTGGATCAAATACATCCCCGATCCCGTGGTCACCGGATTCACTGCCGGCATCGCTGTGATCATTTTCTCGAGTCAGCTCAAGGATTTGTTCGGGCTGCAGATGGCCCGGCTGCCGGCCGACTTCTCCGTCAAGCTGAGCGCGCTCTGGGCGGCGCGGGACACGGTGGATCCGGTGAACCTGGCGGTGGCGCTGGGTGCGCTGGCGATCATCATCCTGGTCCGGCTCTATGTGCCAAAGGTGCCGGCATTCCTGGCGGCCGTGGTGGCAGCCGGCGTCGCGACCGCCCTGTTGCACCTGCCCATCGACACCATCGCCTCGCGCTTCGGCCAGTTGCCAAGCAGCCTGCCCGTCCCGGCGCTGCCGGAGCTGGATCCGGCGCGGCTGCGGGAACTGCTGCCGAGCGCCTTCACCATCGCCTTCCTGGCCGGCGTCGAGTCGCTGCTATCGGCCATGGTGGCTGACGGGATGACCGGGCGGCGCCACCGGTCCAATTGCGAGCTGGTGGCCCAGGGCGTGGCGAATACCGCCTCGGCGCTATTCGGCGGCATGCCAGCGACGGGCGCCATCGCTCGCACCGCCACCAATATCCGCGCCGGCGCCCGCTCGCCGATATCCGGCATGCTGCATGCCGTGTTTGTGCTGCTGTTCATGCTGTTCCTGGCGCCGTTGGCGAACTACATCCCCCTGGCCAGCCTGGCCGCCGTGCTGGTCATCGTGGCCTGGAACATGAGCGAGCGGGAGCGCTTCCTGCATCTGATGCGAGGGCCATGGGGCGACCGGCTGGTGCTGCTGCTCACATTCGGTCTCACGGTGCTGGTGGATCTGACGGTCGCAATCGAGGTTGGCGTGGTGCTGGCGGCGATCCTGTTCATGCACCGCATGACCGAGGCGGTCTCCATCAGCAGCGGCGGCGCCCATTTGATCGAGGAGGATGTGGACGACTGGTCACGTCCGGAGAAAGACACCTATACCCAGCGCGCGGCGCTGCCGCCGGGCGTCGAGGTATTTCAACTCCGCGGGCCGCTGTTCTTCGGCGTCGCCAATCGCCTGACCGACGTCATCGACAATATCGCGGGCATGCCCCGCATCTTCATCCTGCGCCTGCGGGAGGTGCCGCTGATCGACAGCACCGGCGTTGCGCGGATTTCCGATTTCATCAAGAAGTGCCGGAAACATGGCACCCATCTGATCCTGTCCGGGTTGCAGCCACAGCCACGGTCGATCCTGACTCAGATGCGGGTGCTGAACGGCGATGCCGACGTGCAGCTAGCGGAGAACTTCGAGGCGGCGGTCAAGCTGGCTGAGCGGCTTGCCAGCGAACCAAGAAGCTAAGTTCAGCAAATGGATTGTCCCCTCGCCCCACGAAGTGGGGAGAGGGCTAGGGTGAGGGGCGTTGCCGCTGCCGCATCTGCCTCAGGCAACTTGTTCGCCACAGCGCTTGCCTTCGACACCCCCTCACCCGCAACAGCCGCTGGACGCGGCCGCTGCGTGTCTCTCCCCCACTTCGTGGGGGCGAGACGTCAGTAACCTGTATCAGATCCTTACTCCGCCGGCGCCGGTGCCAGCGGAGGTGCCTGATGCCCGGCTTTGCTGGCGCGAGTTCGCGCGAAGCGGCGGGTCGCCACATAGAATACCGGCGTCAGGATCAATCCGAACAGAGTCACGCCCAGCATGCCGCTGAAGACGGTGGTCCCCAGGGACTGGCGCATTTCCGCGCCGGCGCCGCTGGCGATCATCAACGGCACCACACCGAGGATGAAGGCCAGGGAGGTCATGAGGATCGGCCGCAGCCGCGTGCGCGCCGCATCGACGGCGGCATCGAAGCGGTCGGAGCCATGCTCCTCCGCCTGCTTTGCGAACTCCACGATCAGAATCGCGTTCTTGGCCGCAAGTCCGACCAGCACGACGAATCCGATCTGTCCCAGCACATCCACGCTCATGCCCCGCAGCAGCAGGCCCGTCACCGCCGCCAGCAGGCACATGGGCACGATCAGGATGACCGCGAAGGGCAGGCTCCAGCTCTCATACTGGGCGGCCAGCACTAGGAACACGAACACCACGGCAGCGCCGAACACCAGCAGCGCCGTATTGCCCACCAACTTCTCCTGGTAGGCCAACTCGGTCCATTCATAGCTGAAGCCGTCGGGCAGCCGCTGGGCCGCCAGGTTCTCCATGGCCGCCAGGGCATAGCCAGTGGAATAGCCGGGCATCGCGTTCCCCTGCACCTCGGCGGCGGGATAGAGGTTGTAGCGCGGCACGCGATAGGGGCCGGTGATGTCGCGGAAATTGGTCACCGCGCCGATCGGCACCATCTTCCCGGCGGCATTGCGCGCCTTGAGGTTGGCGATGTCGCGGATATCCTGGCGGAACTTGCCGTCGGCCTGGGCGGTCACGCGGTAGGTGCGGCCCAGCAGGTTGAAGTCATTGACGAAGGCGGAGCCGACATAGTCTTCGAGCGTCTCGAAGACCTGCTCCGCCGTCAGGCCCAGCATCTCCGCTCGCACGCGATCGATATCGGCATAGACCTTGGGCGTCCGCGTGTTGAAGAGCGAGAAGATGCCGGCCAGTCCCGGAGTCTGATTGGCGGCGCCCACGATATCCTGGGTGGCGGCCTCCAAGGCTTGCAGGCCGCGCCCGCGTTTGTCCTGGATCATCATCTTGAAGCCGCCGGAATTCCCGATACCGCGTACCGGCGGCGGCGGAATGGTGATGATGAACGCTTCCTGGATGGCGCCGAGCCTTTTCGTCAGATCGCCGATGATATGCTGGGCGCTCAATCCCTTGGCGGATCGTTCCTTGAACGGCTCCAGGCCCGAGAAAATGGCGCCGGCGTTGGGGGCATTCGTGAAAGTGGCGCCGTCGAAACCGGCGAACGGCACGACATGCACGATACCGGGCGTCTCCAGCATGATTTTTGCCGCTTGGCGCACGACCGCATCCGTGCGTTCCAGGGAACTGCCGGGCGGCAGCTGGATCACCGTGATCAGGTAGCCCTGGTCAAGTTGCGGGATGAAGCCCGTCGGCGCCCGGTTGAACTGCCATCCGGTGAGCCCGATCAGACCGCCGAAAACGACCAGGACGACGACAACAAGACGGACCAGCCGCCGGGTCAATCCGCCATAGCTGCCGGAAAGTTTTTCGAATCCCCAATTGAATCCACGGAAAAACCAGCGAACAGGCAGTGTGATCAGCCATTCCCGACGCGCGGCCTCCGTATGCGGCTTGAACAGCAGCGCGCACATGGCCGGACTCAAGGTCAGGGAGACGAAGCAGGAGATGATCGTCGCCGAAGCGATGGTCACCGCGAACTGGCGGAAGAACTGGCCGGATATGCCGGTGATGAAGGCCGCGGGAATGAACACGGCGCAGAGCACAAGGGCGATGGCGATAAGCGCGCCGCCCACCTCGTCCATGGTGCGGTGCGCCGCCTCGCGCGGCGTCATGCCGCGGCGGAGATTGCGCTCTACGTTCTCAACTACGACGATGGCGTCGTCGACGACGATGCCGATGGCCAGCACCAAGCCGAACAGCGACAGATTGTTGAGCGAGAAGCCGAGCGCCGCGAGCACCGAAAAGGTGCCGATCAGCGATACCGGGATGGCGACGATGGGGATGATCGAGGCGCGCCAGGTCTGCAGGAACAGGATCACCACGAGAATAACGAGGGCGACGGCTTCGAAGATCGTCTTGATGACTTCGCGGACGGACTCGGCGATGAACTCGGTCGGGTTGTAGACGATGTCGTAGCGCAGGCCCTCCGGAAACGCTTTCGACAGCTCCGCCATCGTCGACTTGATGTTTTCCGCGGTCGCCAGCGCATTGGAGCCCGGCCGCTGGAAGATGAGGAGCGGTACCGCCGGCAGCTCGTCGAGATAGCCGTTGGCGTCGTAGCTCTGGGCGCCAAGCTCCACGCGGGCGATGTCGCGGACCCGCGTCACGCGCCCGTCAGGATCGGTCTTGACGACGATGTTGGAGAACTGCCGGACATCGACTAGACGTCCCAGCGTCTCGATGCTGAGCTGGAAGGCACCGGGCGTCGGCACCGGCGGCTGATTGAGCGAGCCTGACGCCACCTGCACGTTTTGCGCCTGCAGCGCGGCGACAACTTCACCCGCCGTGAGATTGCGCACCGCCGTGAGTTCCGGATCGAGCCAGATTCGCATTGAATAGTCACGTGCACCGAACACCCGCACATCGCCGACCCCGTTGATGCGCGCCAGCACATCCTTCACCTGCAGCGTCGCGTAGTTGGAGATGTAGAGCTGGTCCCGCGACTGGTCCGGCGAACTCAGATGTATGACCATCATGAGATCAGGCGAATTCTTGCGCACGGTGATGCCGAGACGGCGCACTTCCTCCGGCAGCCGGGCCTCGGCCACGGCCACGCGGTTCTGCACCAGGACTTGCGCCGTATCCAGATCGACGCCCAGGGCGAAAGTCACGGTGATCGACAGAATGCCGTCGCCGGTGGCTTGCGAGGTCATGTAGAGCATGTCCTCGACGCCGTTGATCTCCTGCTCCAGTGGCACTGCCACGGTGTCGGACACCACTTCTGCGGAGGCGCCCGGATAGTTGGCGGTGACGACGATGGTAGGCGGCGCGATCTCCGGATATTGCGCCACCGGCAAGGTGAAGTAGGCCACACCACCGACCAGCGTGATGAAGATCGCCAGGACAGTCGCGAAGATCGGCCGTTCGATGAAGAAATGGGACAGGTTCATCCGAAGGCTCCGGCGCGTTAGTTCGAAGCGACGACCGGCTCGATCTTGCCGTCAACGGGCGTCACCAGCGCGCCCGGCCTGGCGCGCAACAAGCCGTTGATGATGATCCGGTCGGTCGGCTCAAGCCCTTCGCGCACGATGCGGAGTCCCAGCTCGTCATACATTGGTCCTGGCCGGATCATCTTGGGCACCACTTTTCCGTCCTGGGCCACGGTAAGCACGATCTTCCGCGACTGATCGGTGACGATGGCGCTATCGGGAATCAGAATGGCCTTGTAGGGCTCCGAGCCGGGAATGCGGATCCGGCCGAACTGGCCGGGGGTGATGAAGGCATCGGGATTGGCGAAGACCACGCGCGCCCGCACGGTGCCGGCCGAGCGGTCCACCTGGTTGTCGACGAAGTTCATGTTGCCCTTGAGCGTCCAGTCCCGCTCATCGAACAGATGTCCCGCCACGGGCACCGATAGCGCCCGCGTGGACTGCATCTTGCCGGCCTCATAGGCCCGCTGATAGGCGAGGAACTGCGCCTCGCTCATGTCGAACTCCAGGTAGATCGGATCGAGGGAGACGATCGTCGTCAGCAAGGTGGTATTGCCGGAATTGCCGCCGGTGATCAGGTTGCCCTCGCCGACCTCATGCTTGCTGATGCGGCCGCTGATCGGCGCCTTCACCTGGGTGTATTCCAGGTTGAGCTCGGCCGCCTCCACCGCCGCCTGCGCTCCCGCCAATGCCGCCTTGGCTCCCGCCGCTTCGCTGGTGCGCTCATCGAACTCGGTCGCCGCCGCGAAATCGCTCTTGCGCAGCTTGCTGGTTCGCTCGAGCTGGCGGGTCGCGACGTCGAGTCGCGCCGCCGCTTCGTCGTACCGCGCTTTTGCGGCTTCAAGGTCGATTTCATACGGACGGCGATCGATGCCGAACAGCAGGTCGCCCGCATTGACGAGCTGGCCATCCTGGAAATGGATTGAGTCGATGTAGCCGCTGACCCGGGCGCGCAGATCCACCTTGTCAACGGCGGAGAACTGGCCGGTGTATTCGTCCCACTCGGTGATTTCCTGATAGACCGGTGTCGCCACCGTCACTTCCGGCGGCGGCATCATCTGTGCCGCGGGCGCGGGTTCGGTGCCGGCCTGTTGCTGCCAATAGACGACACCGCCGATCACCAGCAGCATCAGCAGGCCGACGCCGAGAAACCAGCCGATGCGGGACCGCGGCGGACGGGGCGGCGTTACATTCTGAGAGGCTGCACCGGTTGCCGGATTTTGATCGCTCATCACCCCTCCAGACGCATCATCCTGTGCCGCTGATGAAACATCATGCAGCGGACCAAATCCAGTCCAAGGACGCTGCGCACAATACAACGAGAGAATTCAGATCAGAAATGCCACAGCGGCCCAGCTCGCTCAGGCAGCGCCGTCAAAAGCAAATGGGAACAGTCGATCCCCAATCAATAGGCGGATCCCGTGCCGCGCAAGGCCATGGGCGCGGTAACTGCGCCGTTACTACTGCCTTACGCCGCGCTCAGCACATCGCAGAGCCGGTCGATCTCAGTCTTCGTGTTGTAATGGCAGAGCCCCATCCGGAGGAATCCGCCCTTGTCGGCGAGGCCGAGGCGATCCACCACTTCCTTGGCATAGAAATCCCCCTCCCAGGCGAAGACATTTTCCGCACCGAGGCGGCGCGCCAGATCGAGAGGATTGCGGCCGTCGATGGTGACGGAGAAGGTGGGCACTCGCTTGTGCAACTTATCCCGCGCGGTGATGCCATGGACCTTGAGGCCGGGAATGCGCTCCAGCCGGTCCAGCATGTGGCGGCCCAGCTCGATCTCGTACTCCACCATCGCCGCCATGGCGGCATGGACATTCCGGCGCCGGCCGGTCATCGAGCCGAACTTCGCGGCATAGGCCCCGCCCATGGTCTGGCCCAGCCAGTCCAGATATTCGACCGCGCCGAGAACGCCGGCCTGGGCCTCGAAACTCTGGGTGCCGGTTTCGAACTTGGTCGGCAGCAGGTCCGAGGCCGGGCGAACCTTGTAGGGCTCCAGTTCTTCCAGCAGCGCGCGGCGGCCCCAAAGTATGCCCAGATGCGGGCCGAAGAATTTGTATGACGAGCAGACGAGAAAATCGCAGCCGATCTCCTGCACGTCCGTCGGCGCATGGGGCACATATTGCACGGCGTCCACATACACCAGGCCGCCGACCGCATGCACGGCCGCGGCAATCGCCTTCACGTCGTTGATGGTGCCCAGCGCATTGCTGGCATAGCCGATCGCGGCAAGCTTGGTGCGCGGGCCGATGAGCGAGGGCAACGTATCCAAGCGGAACTCGAATGTCTGGGGGTCGAAATCAAGCCATTTCACGGTGAGGCCGAGATCCCGCGCCAGCAGCAGCCACGGACCGACATTGCCGTCATGATCCATGCGGGTCAGAAGAATCTCGTCGCCGGCCTTGAAGCGCAGTCCGAGGCTGCGGGTCATGGCCAGCGTCAGTGTCGTCATGTTGGCGCCGAAGATGATTTCCTCCCAGGCCGGCGCATTCAGCAGGTCGGCCATCGCGCGATGGGCTTCTTCGCTGAGAGCGTCGGAGTCGCGCGAGGTGACGAAAGGGCCGCCGGAATTTGCATTGCTGCGCACGAGATAATCCGTCACGCGCTTGATGACCTGCTTGGGCACCTGGGTGCCGCCGGGCGCGTCGAAGAACAGGCGGCGCCGGTTGTCGTCGGTGACGTCGAGCGCGGGAAATTCGGCGCGGATGCGGTCGACGTTCCAGGAAGCATTGGTCATGGGCGCGTGAACTCTTGTTGTTGCCGGCGATGCAGGGATTTGGCGAGACGCCTAGAGCACCAGGATGGCGCGGAAGTCGTTGACGTTGGTGAGGGTGGGGCCGGTGATCAGCTGATCATCAAGGGCCTCGAAAAAACTGTGGCCGTCATTGTCGGCGAGGCGGGCCATGGGGTCCAGGCCCTTATCCCGCGCCCGCTGCCAGGTGGTGGGATCGATGAAGGCGCCGGCGATCTCCTCCTGCCCGTCGACGCCGTCGGTATCGCCGGCCACGGCATGGACGCCATCGAGGCCGCGCAACGCCACCGCCAGCGCCAGCAGGAACTCCACATTGCGGCCGCCGCGGCCCTTGCCGCGCACGGTGACCGTGGTCTCGCCGCCGGAGATCAAGGCGCAAGGCCGAGCCGCCGGCTGGCCGTAGCGTTTCACCTGCCGGACCATGCCGGCCATGACGCGGGCGACTTCGCGGGCCTCGCCCTCGATGGAGTCGCCGAGGATGACCGGCGCGATGCCGGCCGCCTTGGCCACCTTTGCCGACGCCTCCAGGGAGCGCTGGGGTGTTGCGATCATGATGGCTTCGTTGCGGAGCAGCCGGGGATCGCCGGGCTTGGGCGATTCATCGGCCGCGCGGTCCATATGGGCCTGGACCGCCGGCGGAAGCTGCAGGCCATAGCGGGCCAGGATCGCGCGGGCATCGGCGAAGCTGGTGGGATCGGGAACCGTGGGACCGGAGCCGATGACGCCAGGATCGTCGCCGGGAACATCTGATATGAGCAGGCTCACCACCCGCGCCGGGGCGGCGGCGGCGGCGAGGCGACCGCCTTTGATGGCCGAGAGGTGCTTGCGCAGGCAGTTCATCTCCGTGATGTCGGCGCCGGAAGCCAGGAGCTGCTTGGTCACCGCCTGCTTGTTGGCCAGGGTCAGGCCTGCGGCGGGCGCCACCAGCAAGGCCGAGGCGCCGCCGGAAATCAGGGCGATAACTAGATCGTCGGCAGTGAGCCCCTTCACCAGCTCCAGCATGCGGGCCGCCGCCCCAGCCCCCTTGGCATCGGGCACCGGATGGGCCGCCTCGACGATCTCGATCCGTTCACAGGGTACGCCGTGACCGTAGCGGGTGACCACCAGTCCCTGCAGCGGCCCGTCCCAGCTCTGCTCCAGGGCGCGGGCCATGGCGGCCGAGGCCTTGCCCGCGCCGACCACGATGGTGCGGCCGCGCGGCTTCGGCGGCAGATGGCGCGGCACCAGCTTGGCGGGATCGGCGGCATCGACGGCCGCCTGGAACAGCGACCGCAGCAACTCCCGCTGGTTCATTGACTCCGCGCCCATTCGCGGATCCAGCCGAGCCCGTCGGAGGTCTTGCCCTTGGGCTTGTATTCGCAGCCCACCCAGCCCTCATAGCCGGCCACATCGATCTCGGTGAAGACGGAGGGGTAGTTGATCTCGCCGGTGCCGGGCTCGTGGCGGCCGGGATTGTCGGCGAGCTGGATGTGCTTGATGTGATCCTGGTGGCGCTGGAAGTTGGCCACCAGCTCGCCCTCGCTGCGCTGCTGGTGATAGAGGTCGTACTGGATGAACAAGTTGTTCGAGCCGACCTCGTCGATGACCCAGCGCGCCATGCCGACGCCACAGAGATAGAAACCGGGCATGTCGTACTGATTGATCGGCTCGACCAGCAGCCGGACCTTCTCCGCAGCCGCAGCCTTGGCGGCGAATTTCAGATTGTCGATGAAAGTCTGGTGCACCTGATCGGTCGGCGCATCCGCCGGCACGATGCCGGCCAGGCAATTGATCTGCCGGCAGCCCAGAGTCCTGGCATAGTCCAGCGCCTTGCCCACGCCTTCCTGGAACTCGCCGACCCGGCCTGGCAGGCAGGCAAGGCCGCGCTCGCCCTTCTCCCAATTGCCGGGCGGCAGGTTGAACAGCACCTGCGTCTGCCGATGGGCCTTCAGTTTCTCCAGGACCTGGTCCTTCGGAAAGGCGTAGGGGAAATGGTACTCGATGCCCTTGAAGCCGTCCTTGGCCGCCGCGGCGAAGCGGTCCAGGAACTCATGCTCGGTGTAGAGCATGGACAGATTGGCGCAGAAACGCGGCATAAACCCCCTGAGGCCCAATAGGAGCCGGCGGCCCGCATGGTGGAGTCTGCGGGCGGCCGGGGCAAGGCCGGAAAGCCGGAAAACCTCCTGCTCCTACCCCCTTGTCCGGACTGGAACATCTGCCACAAATGGCGCCGGACCCTGCGGTCGACGCCGGCCGGTGGCCCATCGCTTTGGAGACAAGGATGAGCGCGACGCCCGACATTCCCGAATTCGCCCGCAAGCTGGTGAACCTGGCCTCGCCGCGCCTGGGATCCAAGCCGGCTGGCAACAGCGACGAGTTCTTCGCCCCGGCGACACGGATGCTGCAGGACACGCCCGCGGTCTTCATTCCCGACAAATATGACAGCCACGGCAAGTGGATGGATGGCTGGGAATCCCGGCGGCGGCGCGGCGGCGGCCATGACTGGTGCATCGTCAAGCTGGGGGTGAAGGGAGTGATCCGCGGCGTC